>NZ_JBWKMB010000001.1:0-378503 GCF_056431025.1 Nitratireductor lacus
TTTCCAATCTCGGCATGTTCGGCATCAAGGACTTCGCCGCCGTCATCAACCCGCCGCATGCGACGATCCTCGCGGTTGGCGCGGGCGAGCAGCGGGCTGTGGTGAAGGATGGCGAGGTGAAGGTGGCAACGGTGATGTCGGTGACGCTTTCGACCGACCACCGTGCGGTGGACGGCGCGCTTGGCGCCGAACTCCTCGCCGCCTTCAAGAAGGTCATCGAAAACCCGCTCACCATGCTGATCTAGGCGATATGGACCTGCTTTCCGGGGACAAACGATGAAGACCATCCTGTGCTTTGGCGATTCGCTGACATGGGGGTATGACCCCGCCGGCCCCGGACGGCATTCCTTCGATGATCGGTGGCCGAGCGTGCTTCAGGCGGAACTGGGCGGTGGTGCGCGTGTGATCGCCGAGGGGCTGAACGGCCGCACCACGGTGTTTGACGATTTCGCATCCGGTGCCGACCGCAACGGCGCACGCGTCTTGCCAACGCTTCTGACCAGTCATGCGCCGCTCGATCTGGTCGTCATCATGCTCGGCACGAACGACATGAAACCCTTCATCTGTGGCCGCGCTTTCGGCGCGAAGCAGGGCATGCAGCGTCTGATCGACATCGTGCGCGGGCATGATTATCCGATGGGCGAGCCGGCACCGAAGGTGCTCATCATGTCGCCGCCGGCCGCCTGCGAAACGCCCGAACCGGACTTTGCAGCCCTGTTTGAAAGCGCCCGAGTGGAATCTGCCAGGCTGGCCGGTCTTTATGCTGCGCTGGCGGATGAGACGGGTGCGGGCTTCTTCGATGCGGGAAGCGTGGCTCAGACGAGCCCGCTTGACGGCGTTCATCTGGACGCCGAAAACACAGGCTCCATTGGCCGGGGGCTCGCCCCGGTCGTGAGAGACATGCTTGGACTTTGACAAAGGAGGGATAAGCATGGCCAACACTGTGGAAAATGAAAGCGTACATGCTTCGTGGGGCTGGCTGGCCCTGCTGGGAGCAATTTCACTGGTCGGCGGCATTCTGGCAATTGCCAATCCGTTCGCAGCCACCATGACTGCGGCGATACTGGCAGCCTGGACATTCGTGCTGTTCGGTGTGCTTCAGATCGTGCAGGCCTTTCGCGTTCGCGGCTGGGGCGGGTTTCTCTGGGCCCTGCTGCTGGGACTGCTGACGCTTGCCGTCGGCATTTCGATCATTGCCAAACCGGCTGCCGGGATCATTTCGCTGACCATTCTCGTGGCCATCATGTTTCTGGTGCTCGGTGTGGTGAAGGTCATGTATGCCTTCGCATTCCGGCCGCTTTCCGGCTGGGGGTGGGTGCTCTTCTCGGGCATCGTCTCGCTTCTGCTCGGCGTCATGATCCTTGCGGACATGCCATGGGCCGCGGCAACAATTCTGGGCATTCTTCTCGCCGTCGAACTGCTTTCAAACGGCGTGTTTCTTTTGCTCATCGCTTTTGGCCTGCGCGGGGCGCAGCGGGCCTGAAAAACTCTCGGGGCGCGGCGGTGTGAAAGCCGCGCCCGGACAATGATACGACGACAAGGAGAAACCAGCTGTGGCTGAGAATTACGACGTTATCATCATCGGATCGGGACCCGGCGGCTATGTCACCGCCGTCCGCGCGGCACAGCTTGGTTTAAAAACGGCAATCGTGGAGCGCGAGCATCTGGGCGGCATCTGCCTCAACTGGGGCTGTATCCCGACAAAGGCGCTGCTGCGTTCGGCCGAGATCAAGCATTATGCCGAGAACGGCAAGGATTACGGCCTGACCATCGACGGCAAGATTTCTGCGGATGTGAATGCTGTTGTCGACCGCTCACGCAAGGTCTCCCAGCGGCTGAATGGCGGCGTCGGCTTCCTGATGAAGAAGAACAAGATCGACGTGATCTGGGGCGAGGCGAAGCTTTCCAAGCCGGGCGAGGTGGTCGTTTCCGAGCCCTCCAAAAAGGCGATGCAGCCGCAGCCGCCCATGCCGAAGAACACCAAGGGTGCCGGCACCTATAAGGCGAAGCACATCGTTGTTGCGACGGGTGCGCGTCCGCGCGTTCTGCCGGGCATCGAGCCGGATGGCGATAAGATCTGGACCTATTTCGAGGCGATGGTTCCCAAGACCATGCCAAAGTCACTGGTCGTGATGGGCTCCGGCGCCATCGGCATGGAGTTCGCCTCCTTCTACCGCACCATGGGAGCGGATGTGACGGTTGTAGAGCTGATGCCGCAGATCCTGCCGGTCGAGGATGCGGAAGTCTCCAAATTCGCAAAGCGCCAGTTCGAGAAACAGGGCATCAAGTTCAAGCTTGAGGCCAAGGTTGCCAAGGTTGAGAAGACCAAGGACGGGATCACCGCCCATATCGAGACCAAGGACGGCAAGGTTGAGAAGATTTCGGCCGAGAAACTGATCTCCGCCGTTGGCGTGCAGGGCAATATCGAAAATCTCGGCCTCGAATCGCTTGGCGTGAAGACGGATCGCGGCTGTGTGGCAGTCGACGGATACGGTCGCACCAATGTTGAGGGCATCTACGCAATTGGCGACGTGGCGGGCCCGCCCATGCTGGCGCACAAGGCCGAGCATGAGGGCGTTATCTGCATCGAGAAGATCGCCGGCGTGCCGGGTGTCCATGCGCTCGACAAGGGGCTGATCCCGGGCTGCACCTATTGCCATCCGCAGGTTGCCTCCGTCGGGATGACGGAAGCGAAAGCCAAGGAAGCCGGCCGCGACATCCGTGTTGGTCGCTATCAGTTTGCCGCCAACGGCAAGGCGATTGCGCTCGGCGAAGACCAGGGTTTCGTCAAGACGATCTTCGACAAGAAGACGGGCGAGCTTCTCGGCGCGCACATGATCGGCGCCGAGGTTACCGAGCTCATTCAGGGCTTCGTCGTTGCGATGAATCTTGAGACGACCGAGGAAGAACTGATGCACACGGTCTTCCCGCATCCGACCCTGTCGGAGATGATGAAGGAGAGCGTGCTCGATGCCTATGGGCGTACGCTCAACGCGTAAAATGGGCTGAAGGGCCCTGTTTCCCCCGCGCCAACTGGACTATATGCGGGGGAACATCGAACGAGGAACAGGATGATGGAAGAGAGCTACGGTCTTCTGGGGATGCCCGGCGTCGGCTTTTTCGGCCTGCTCGTGATCGGCTTTCTGGCCGGTTACGTGGCCGAGAAAACGATGAACCGCGATCATGGTTTTCTGACCAACATCCTTGTTGGCATCGCCGGTTCCTTCGTCGGCGGAACGCTTGCCGGTCTGGTCGGCATCTCGTTCTACGGTTTTCTGGGCAATCTGGTGATCGCCATTCTCGGCGCGATCCTGATCCTCTGGGTATTCGGACGCTCGTCTTCCAGCCGGGCGCGATAGGACAAACATGGTCACGATTCTCGATACTGTCACCGCCAAGCCGCGCCCGCGGCACCCTGAAAAGGCGCACCGGCCCGATCAGGAAGTGCTGCGCAAGCCCAAATGGATCCGGGTCAAGGCGCCGACCTCGCAGGGCTATCTGGAAACCCGCGAGATCGTGAAATCCAACAAGCTTGTGACCGTGTGCGAAGAGGCGGGCTGCCCGAACATCGGCGAATGCTGGGACAAGAAGCACGCGACCTTCATGATCCTTGGCGAAATCTGCACGCGCGCCTGTGCCTTCTGTAACGTTGCCACGGGCATTCCCGGTCCGGTGGACATGAACGAGCCTGAAAATGTCGCCAAGGCGGTGCGCGAGATGGGGCTGAAGCATGTCGTGATCACTTCGGTCGACCGCGACGACCTGGCCGATGGCGGCGCGCAGCATTTTGCCGATGTGATCGGCGCGATCCGTGCCGCGTCACCCGAAACGACCATCGAGATCCTGACGCCCGATTTCCTGCGCAAGGATGGCGCGCTGGAAGTGGTGGTTGCGGCAAAACCCGATGTCTTCAATCACAACCTGGAGACGGTTCCGGGCAATTATCTGAAGGTGCGCCCCGGCGCGCGCTATTTCCATTCGCTGCGCCTGCTCCAGCAGGTCAAGGAGCTCGATCCGACCATGTTCACCAAATCCGGGATCATGGTGGGGCTTGGCGAAGAGCGCAACGAAGTGCTTCAGCTCATGGACGATCTGCGCTCGGCCAATGTGGATTTCATGACCATCGGCCAGTATCTGCAGCCGACGCGCAAGCACCATCCGGTGAAGAAATTCGTGACGCCCGAAGAATTCAAGTCCTATGAGACCGTGGCTTACACGAAGGGCTTCCTCATGGTGTCGTCGAGCCCGCTGACGCGCTCCTCGCATCACGCAGGCGAGGACTTCGCAAAGCTGAAGGCGGCGCGCGACGCCCGCCTCGAAGGCGCAGGCGCTGCCGCGAACTGATGCCGAAATTCGAGACCGTGCGCCGCGTGGCGCACACGCCCGAGAACATGTTCGCGCTGGTCGCGGATGTGGAGAAATATCCCGAATTCGTGCCCATGTGCGAGGCGCTCAGCGTGCGCACACGCAGGGAGCGCGACGGCGTAATCCTGCTCGTGGCGGACATGACCGTGGGTTACAAGGCGCTGCGCGAGACCTTTACCAGCCAGGTGACGCTGAAACCGGACGATGCGGCCATCGATGTGCGCTATGTGGATGGGCCGTTCCGCTTCCTGAAGAACGAATGGCGCTTTGAGCCGGCCGGTGAGGCGGAGTGCGATATTCACTTCTTCATCGAGTACGAGTTCAAGAGCCGCATGCTCGGCGCTGTCATGGGCGCGATGTTCGACCGCGCGTTCCGCATGTTTTCCGAAGCCTTCGAGCGCCGGGCGGACGTGGTCTATGGCGTGAGCGCTTGAATTCAACCGTCCTTTAGCGCCGCCAGAACCATGTCGAGCGCGGCCTTGACGGTCGCCGCGCGCACGCCGGCGCGGTCGTGGTCTGCAAAGACGAGGGATTGCGCCAGGGGCGCGCGGCCCTTCAATGCAAGGCCGAACCAGACGAGACCGACAGGCTTTTCCGCTGAGCCGCCATCGGGGCCGGCAATGCCGGTGACGGCAACGGCCACGCCGGCGCGTGAGCGGGCGAGCGCACCGGCCGCCATTTCCAGCGCCGTTTCCTGCGATACAGCACCATGGGCGGCGAGCGTTTCGGACGAGACGCCGAGCATCTCCATCTTGGCTTCATTCGAATAGGTGACGAAACCGCGATCGACGACGGACGACGAACCGGCGATGTCCGTCAGGGCCGCGGCGATCATACCGCCGGTGCAGGATTCGGCCGTGGCCAGCATGATGCCGCGTGTTTCGCAGGCCGAAAGAACGGCGCGGGCCTGTGTCTTGAAATTGCTCATGCCGGTACCTCGCCGGGATAGATCACGCTGGCTGTGGCAATGGCAGCAATGCCTTCCTCGCGGCCGATGAACCCCATCTTTTCGTTTGTCGTCGCCTTGATGGAAATGCGATGCGGCGCGATGCCGAGCATGGTGGATAGCGCAGCGGTCATTGCCTCGCGGTGCGGGCCGACTTTCGGCGCCTCGCAGATGATCGTGACATCGGCATTGGCGATGCGGCCTCCGGCCTCGCGCACGATCCGGGCCGCGTGCTCGAGGAAGATGTGCGAGGCAGCACCCTTCCACTGAGGATCCGATGGCGGGAAATGTGTGCCGATGTCGCCGGCACCGCAGGTGGCAAGCAGAGCGTCGGTGAGCGCGTGAAGGCCGACATCGGCATCCGAATGGCCGGAAAGGCGCTTTGTGTGCGGTATGCTCACGCCGCACAGAATGACGGCGTCGCCATCGGTGAAGGTGTGAACGTCGTAACCGTTTCCGGTGCGCACATCCGGGAAGGCGCTCGGCCGGTTCAGGCGCTCGTCGGCGAGCGCAATGTCGCGCGCCCAGGTAAGCTTGATGTTGTCCACGGCACCGGCAACGAGGCGAACGGGTATCTTTGCCCATTCGGCGATCGAGGCATCGTCGGTAAAATCCTCGCGGCCAAGTTTGTGTGCGCGGTCGTGGGCAGCGGCAATGAGTGCGAAAGGAAAGCCCTGCGGTGTCTGTGCAGCGTGCAGATCGTGGCGCGGCACGGTTTCGGCGATGAAGCCTGCGGGACCGGCGCGCTTGACCGTGTCGGCGACGGGAAGGGCGGGCAGGGCGCCACGGCCCTCTTCCACCGCACCGATGATGCGGTCGATCAGTTCACGGTCGATGAAGGGGCGCACGCCATCGTGGATAAGCACGGTCTGGGGTTCGGGATCGTAGAGCGCAAGCAGGGCGAGCCGGGTGGAGGCCTGTCGGGAATGACCGCCATGGATCGCCCGGACACGCGGATCGCAAAGGCCGGCCGTGGCCTCGGCAAAGAGCGCCTCGTCATCGGGATGGATTGCGACCACGATGCGGCCGATGCGGGGATCGGCAAGGAAGGTCTCGAGCGTATGGCGCAGAACCGGCTTGCCGCCGATCAGGCGATACTGCTTCGGCCCCTCGGTGGATTGCCCCGCCCGCTCGCCGCGCCCGGCGGCGACAATCACGGCAGCGACCTCTCCCATCCGGCGGGGAGCCGGGGTTTCGGCAGGGGCTTCGGATTGAGTCATCTGCTTGTCCATAGGGCAGACGCATAATAAGACACGCCCCGAAAGGCCAGCCGAATTTGCATGAGGCGTATCCCGTGCCAATTCTCTGTTGCAGGCGCTGTCTGAAATGGCTAAATATTAAGCACAATATAAAGGTGCTTCAAATTTGTGCATCTCATCCACTGAGTTTCTCTCGACCCCATTGTCGGTCGGGGATGCCACAATCCGCAACAGGGTGTTTCTGGCGCCCATGTCCGGCGTGACCGATCTAGCCTTTCGTGCGCGCGCCCATGCGCACGGGGCGGGGCTTGTGGTGTCGGAAATGGTGGCGAGCGGCGAACTTGCGCGCGGCAAGGCGGAATCGGCACGCCGCCTGCGCCGGCCGGACGTGGACGTGCACATGGTGCAGCTTGCCGGGCGCGAGGCGCACTGGATGGCCGAAGGCGCGCGCATCGCGGAAGCGCACGGCGCCGACATCATCGACATCAACATGGGCTGCCCGGCCAAGAAGGTGACGGGCGGTTATTCGGGGTCTGCGCTGATGCGCGAGCCCGACCATGCGCTAAGCCTGATCGAGGCTGTCGTGGCGGCGGTGCGGGTGCCCGTAACGGTCAAGATGCGGCTTGGGTGGGACGAGAATGCGCTCAATGCGCCGGAAATCGCCAGCCGCGCGGAGAATGCCGGTGTCGCGATGGTGACGGTGCACGGGCGAACGCGCTGCCAGTTTTACAAGGGCAGGGCGGACTGGCAGGCGATTTCGGCAGTCAAGGCGGCTGTCGGCATTCCGGTCGTGGCCAATGGCGACGTGACCACGGCAGACGATGCCGCCGGCATTCTTGAGGCTTCCGGTGCGGATGCGGTGATGATCGGCCGGGCGCATTACGGCGCGCCGTGGATTGCGGGTGCCGTGGCCTCGAATACCGAGCGCCGGCCGGAAAACCTCGCTGACTACGTGATCGACCATTATGAGGCGATGCTCGTGCTTTACGGCACGGAGCACGGCACGCGGCATGCCCGCAAACATCTCGGCTGGTATATGGAACGCCATATCGACAAGGTCGATGCCGAAACCAGAAAGGCGATTATGACGGGCACCGATCACCGCGAGATCTCGCGCCTTCTGCGCGACCTGTTTCGCAGGCAAGAGGAGCGTCTGGCCGCATGAACCGACCGGGTGAGCGCACACGCATGGACACCGGCCCCGCCAGTCTGCTCCTGAACACGCTGCGGCACCCTGTGGTGATGATCGATCAGGAAGGCTTCATGATCGAGGTCAATGCCGAGGCGGAGGATTTCTTCCGCTCGGGCGCAGCCATTCTTGCGCGCAGCCGGCTGGCCGATTTCGTGCCGTTTGGCAGCCCGCTGATCGCCCTTGTCGAACAGGTCCGCGAGCAGCGCGTGGCCATCAACGAATATCGTGTCGACATCTCTTCGCCGCGGCTCGGAGCGGAGCGCATGGTGGACATTCATGCAGCACCGGTTTCCGAAGTGCCGGGCGCTGTCGCGCTCCTTCTCCAGGAGCGCTCCATGGCCGACAAGATCGACCGGCAGATGGTGCACCGGGGTGCTGCCCGCTCGGTAACGGGGCTTGCGGCCATGCTGGCGCACGAGATCAAGAACCCGCTTTCGGGCATTCGCGGCGCGGCACAGTTGCTCGAACACGCGGTGTCCGACGAGGATCGCGCACTGACGCGGCTCATCACGGAAGAGACGGACCGGATCGTCGCCTTGGTGGATCGCATGGAAGTGTTTTCCGACGAAAGGCCGGTGGAGCGCGATCCGATCAACATCCACCTCGTGCTCGATCACGTGAAGGCGGTTGCCAAAAGCGGTTTCGCGCGCAAGGTGAGCATTGTCGAGGACTACGATCCATCGCTGCCGCCCGTATGGGCCAATCGCGATCAGCTTATCCAGATCTTTCTGAACCTGGTGAAGAACGCCGCCGAGGCGATCGGTGACCGGGACGATGGCGAGATAAGGCTGACGACTGCGTTTCGACCCGGCATCCGCCTGTCCGTACCCGGCTCGCCCGACCGTGTGGCCCTGCCGCTGGAGTTCTGCGTCTACGACAACGGACCGGGCGTTCCGGAAGACCTTCGGCAGATCATCTTCGATCCGTTCGTGACCTCCAAGCAGAACGGGTCCGGCCTCGGCCTGGCGCTGGTGGCCAAGATCGTCGGCGCGCATGGCGGGGTGATCGAATGCGAATCCTCCGGCCAGCGCGGCACCGTGTTTCGCATTCTGATGCCCGCCTGGCGCGAAGCGCGCCGCAAGGATGTCCTTCATGATGAAGAGGATAGGCCCGAATGACCAGCATTCTTGTCGCCGACGATGACGCAGCCATCCGCACCGTTCTGAACCAGGCGCTGTCGCGCGCCGGCCATGACGTGCGGGTGACGTCGAATGTCGAGACGCTCTGGCGCTGGGTTTCGGCGGGCGAGGGGGATCTGGTGATCACCGACGTGGTCATGCCCGACGGCAATGCGTTCGACCTTCTGCCCAGAATCCGCAAGGCGCGGCCGGATTTGCCGGTTGTCGCGATGAGCGCGCAGAACACGTTCATGACCGCCATCCGCGCCTCCGAGGTCGGCGCCTATGAATATCTGCCGAAGCCCTTCGACCTGACGGAACTCGTCAACATCGTCGGGCGCGCACTTTCCGAACCGAAGGCGAGCCAGAAGGAAACCGCCAGCGCCGAAGCGCCGGATGCACTGCCCCTGATCGGGCGCTCTGCCGCGATGCAGGAGATTTACCGCCTTCTTGCGCGCATGATGCAGACAGATCTCACGGTGATGATCAGCGGTGAATCTGGCACCGGCAAGGAGCTTGTGGCGCGCGCGCTCCATGAGTATGGCCGCAGGCGCAAGGGCCCCTTCGTGGCCATCAACATGGCAGCCATCCCGCGCGACCTGATCGAATCCGAGCTCTTCGGACACGAAAAAGGCGCCTTCACCGGGGCGCAGGCGCGTTCCTTCGGCCGCTTCGAGCAGGCGGAGGGCGGGACGCTCTTTCTCGATGAGATCGGCGACATGCCGATGGAAGCGCAAACGCGTCTCCTGCGCGTGCTGCAGCAGGGCGAGTATACGACGGTTGGCGGGCGGACACCGATCCGCACCGATGTGCGCATCGTCGCGGCCACCAACAAAGACCCCAGAACGCTGATCGATCAGGGGCTCTTTCGTGAGGACCTTTTTTATCGGCTCAACGTCGTGCCCCTGCGCCTCCCGCCGCTGCGGGAACGGGCGGAAGACATTCCTGATCTCGTGAGGCACTTCTTTGCGCGGGCGGAACAGGAAGGGCTACAGCCCAAACGGATCGGTTCGGAGGGTCTCAATCGCCTCAAGAACTATCGCTGGCCGGGCAATGTGCGCGAACTGGAGAATCTGGTGCGCCGTCTGGCGGCCCTCTACCCGCAGGATGAAATATCTGCCGAGATCATCGAACAGGAACTGCGCGCCGCCGGCGCATTGCGGGCCAGCCAGTCGGAAGCCCTGTCCGAAGAGACGACTCTCACCCAGGCGGTGGAGCAGCATCTTCAACGCTATTTCGCGCAGTTCGGCGATCAGCTTCCACCGGCCGGGCTCTATCAGCGTGTGCTGGCGGATGTGGAGCAGCCCCTGCTGATTGGGGCGCTTACGGCGACCGGCGGGAATCAGCTCAAGGCGGCGGACCTTCTGGGGCTCAACCGCAACACGCTGCGCAAGAAGATCCGCGACTATGGCATCAACATCTATCGCGGCGCGGGCTGACATACCGGTAAACCGGCCGTTTGACTGAATTCAGATCAACAGGTCCTGGCCATCGATCCCCGTTCTGCCCCAGCAATGCCGCAATGTTCGGAAATGCAACTGTTGCCAGTCGGTTACAGTCGTTGCATATGTGCAACATTGATGCGGCACAGAAGAGTAGAAGCAGGGGTAATGGTCAGCTTGTCCGAGAGTTCGCCGACGCAGCCTTTTGTTGCGGCTTCGCCTGTTCGGCGCGGGCGCTCAGCCACTTTTTACGTCGGCGTCGCTGCCGCCATCGGCGCGCTTGTGACCGCCGCCATTTCTTTTACCGTACTTCTTGGTCTTACCCCGTTCACCCCTGACGAGCGGGCAACCCTTCTGCTGATCGCAGTCAATTTCGCCTTCATCATGCTGCTTTTCGGGCTGATCGTGCTCGAAGGACTGCGCATCTACAAATCCCGCAAGGGACAGAGGGCGGCGTCGCGCCTGCACGTGCGCATCATCGCAATGTTCTCGCTCGTGGCGGCAATTCCGGCGATCCTCGTGGCGGTGATCGCCTCGGTGACCCTGGAACTCGGGCTCGACCGCTGGTTCGAGCTGCGCACCAAGGTGATCGTCTATTCCTCGCTCTCGATCGCCGATGCCTATGTGCAGCAAAATGCGCGCAGTCTGCAGGGGACGACAGAGAGCATGGGGGTTCGACTGGACCAGGCGCGCACCCTCTACAATCTCGACCGGTACGGCTTTCGTGATTTCATGACGCGTCAGGCCATGCTGCGTGGTCTTGCGGACGCCGAACTGGTTCGCGAAGACGGCTCGGTCATCATGAGTGCGCAGATGGTCGAAGACATTCCATTGCCGCGCCCGGGAGCCAAGGCGATGGACCTCGCCAACAGCTCGCAGATCGCCTTCAACGAGATTGGCGGTACCAATCTGGTGACCGCCGTCTACAAGCTTCAGGACATTCCTGATGCCTATCTCTACACCGGTGCGCTGCTTGATCCCGAAGTGCTCAAGGCGCGGCAGATCGTGCGCACCAACACCGACGAATACCGTTCTCTCGAGGGCAACCGGGGCAACACGCAGATCGCCTTTGCGCTGCTTTATCTGGTGGTAACGCTGGCGATTGTTCTGGCGGCCATCTGGACGGGCATCGCCGTGGCTGACCGGCTTGTGCGCCCGATACGGCAGCTCATCGGCGCGGCCGGGGCGGTCTCGACCGGCGATCTCGATGTCACGGTCCCTGTCCGCTCTTCGGACGGGGATGTCGGCCTGCTTGGCGACACGTTCAACAAGATGACACAGCAGCTCAAATCGCAGCGCGATCAGCTCATCGCCGCCAAGGACGTCATCGACGAGCGCCGGCGCTTTACCGAAGCGGTCCTTTCCGGTGTCAGCGCCGGGGTCATCGGTGTGGAGGCTGACGGCTCGGTCGCCATGGTGAACCGGTCTGCGGAGTCCATGCTCGGCATATCCGCCCACGACGCGGTGAACAGGAACCTTTCCGCCGTTCTTCCGCATGTGGGGCGTGTGTTCGAGATGGGGCGCAAGTCCGGCCGCCCCGTCTACCGCGAACAGGCAACTTTTTTTCGAGGCGGGTCGGAACGTACCTTCAACATTCAGATTACGACGGAAGAGGGCGTCAACGAGGACGACGAGCATTCCTATGTGGTTACGGTCGACGACATCACCGATCTGATGCAGGCTCAGCGTTCCATGGCCTGGGCGGACGTGGCGCGGCGTATCGCTCACGAGATCAAAAATCCGCTGACACCGATCCAGTTGTCGGCCGAGCGAATCCGCCGCAGATTCGGAAAGGTTATCGAGCACGATCGGGAAATCTTCGATCAGTGCACGGACACGATCATCCGGCAGGTTGGCGATATCGGCAGGATGGTGGACGAGTTCTCCGCCTTCGCACGGATGCCGAAGCCGGATATTCAGCGCCTCGACCTGCGAGAGCCATTGCGTGAGGCCTCTTTCCTGGTGGAAGTGGCCCGCAATGAAATCAGCTTCGAGCGCCAAATTTCCGAGACGCCGCTGATGGGGCGGTTTGATGCGCGCCTGATGGGGCAGGCTTTCGGCAACATTATCAAGAACGCCGCCGAGGCAATTGACGCCGCCGAGCGCAGCAACGGCCAGCCGGGTGCGATCCGCATCAATGCCGGCATGAACGGCCGTTTCATCCAGATCGAGGTGATCGACAACGGAAAGGGACTGCCGCGTGAAAACCGCCAGCGTCTGCTGGAACCCTATATGACCACGCGGGAAAAGGGCACGGGCCTCGGCCTGGCAATCGTGAAGAAGATCATCGAGGACCATGGCGGGCGCCTCGAACTGCACGATGCACCCGCCGATTTCCATGGCGGCATCGGCGCGATGATCCGCATCATACTTCCCGCCGCCGAAGAGAATGGCGGCGCTCTTGACACGACAAGAAGGTAAATCATGGCTTCCGATATTCTGATCGTAGACGACGAGGAAGACATCCGCGAGCTCGTAGCCGGCATTCTGAGCGATGAGGGCCATGAGACGCGCACCGCTTTCGACAGCGACAGCGCGCTCGCCTCGATCTCTGAGCGCGTTCCGCGCCTGATCCTGCTCGACATCTGGCTACAGGGATCGAAGCTCGACGGACTGGCTCTGCTCGACAAGATCAAGGAACTGCATCCGCACATCCCCGTTGTGATGATTTCCGGCCATGGCACGATCGAGACGGCCGTGTCGGCCATCAAGCGTGGCGCGTACGATTTCATCGAGAAACCCTTCAAGACGGATCGGATGATCCTGATCTGCGAGCGCGCGCTGGAAATCTCCAAGCTCAAGCGCGAGATGAGCGATCTGAAGAAGCGCAGCGGCGCGTCGTTCGATCTCGTTGGGGAATCGGCAACGCTCAACCATTTGCGCCAGACCATCGAACGGGTGGCGCCGTCGAACAGCCGCATCATGCTGACGGGGCCTTCCGGCTCCGGCAAGGAGCTGGTCGCCCGGGCGATCCATGCCGCCTCGCCACGCAGCAACGGCCCGTTCGTGACGCTGAACGCAGCCGCGATCACGCCCGAACGCATGGAAATCGAGCTGTTTGGCACCGAATCCGACGGCGGCGAGCGAAAGGTCGGAGCACTTGAGGAAGCCCATGGCGGCGTGCTCTATCTCGACGAAGTGGCCGACATGCCGCTCGGCACGCAGAGCAAGATCCTGCGTGTTCTGGTGGATCAGCAGTTCGAGCGGGTGGGCGGCACGCGGCGGGTGAAGGTGGATGTGCGCATCATCTCCTCGACGGCGCAGAACATCGATTCCCTGATCGCCGACGGCCGGTTCCGCGAAGACCTGTTTCACCGGCTGGCCGTCGTGCCCGTGGTGGTGCCGCCACTGGCGGACCGCCGTGAGGACATTCCGCTGCTCGTCGATCACTTCATGCAGCAGATCGGCGAGCAGGCCGGCATCAAACCGCGCCCGCTGGGCAACGATGCCATGGCCGTTCTCCAGGCTCACAACTGGCCAGGCAACGTGCGCCAGCTCCGCAACAATATCGAGCGGTTGATGATCCTCACGCGCGGGGACGGGCCGGATACGCCGATCACGGCAGATCTTCTGCCGGCGGAAATCGGCGATGTCATGCCGCGCCTGCCGACACAGTCGGACCAGCACATCATGGCCCTGCCGCTGCGCGAGGCGCGCGAACTTTTCGAGAAGGAATATCTGCTGGCGCAGATCAACCGCTTTGGCGGAAACATTTCGCGTACGGCGGAGTTTGTCGGCATGGAGCGCTCGGCCCTTCACCGAAAGCTGAAATCGCTCGGCGTCTAGTGGCGCGGAGAGCGCATCCGGCTTTCAGGTTTCCATGTCGCTGGAAAAGCGCTAGAGCAGGGGCCTTGCAGACCCGATATCCGGTCTTCGATGAGGCAGGGAACAGGCGATGAAAGTCATTATTTGCGGCGCGGGCCAGGTTGGTTTCGGTATCGCGGAGCGCTTGGCGGCCGAGCAGAACGACGTGTCCGTGATCGATACGTCGCCGGAACTGATTCGCGCTGTCCGCGATACGCTTGACGTGCGCGGATTCGTCGGCCATGGCGCGCATCCCGACGTGCTTGCCTCTGCGGGTGCAAGCGAAGCCGACATGATCATCGCCGTGACCCTGTTCGACGAAGTGAACATGGTCGCCTGCCAGGTGGCGCATTCGCTTTTCAACGTGCCGACCAAGATCGCGCGCATTCGTTCGCAGTCATATCTGCAATCGCACTATATGGACCTGTTCTCGCGCGATCACCTGCCCATCGACGTGATCATTTCGCCGGAGGTCGAGGTCGGCGAGATGGTGATGCGCCGCATCGCGCTGCCGGGTGCGACGGATGTGGTGAGCTTTGCCGATGACAGGGTATCGATGGTCGCGATCGAATGTCTGGAGGAATGCCCCGTCATCAACACGCCGCTGGCGCAGTTGACCGAGCTTTTCCCCGACCTGCCGTCCACGGTTGTGGGCGTCTCGCGCGAGGGCAAGCTCTTCATCCCGCATTCGGGCGATCAGCTCATTGCCGGCGATCTCGCCTATGTGGTGACGACCAAGGACCAGGTGCGGCGCACGCTTGGCCTTTTCGGACATGAGGAGCGCGAGGCAACGCGGATCGTCATCGCCGGCGGCGGCAATATCGGCCTCTATGTTTCGCGCGCCATGGAAAAGAAGCAGAGCCGCACCAAGGTCAAGGTGATCGAGAACACGCGCGAACGTGCGGTGGCGCTGGCCGACAAGCTGCGCCGCACCGTCGTTCTGCATGGCAGCGCGCTCGACCAGAAGCTGCTCCTGGAAGCCGACATCCAGCATGCGGACCTGATGGTGGCGCTGACCAATGACGACCAGGTCAACATATTGTCGAGCGTGATCGCCAAGCGCCTCGGCTGTCGCTCCAACCTCGTTCTGATCAACAATCCGACCTATCACGATTTTGCCAAAACGCTGGGAATCGATGCCCATGTGAACCCGCGCTCGGTGACGATTTCGAAAGTTCTCCAGCATGTCAGGCGCGGCCGCATTCGCGCCGTCCACAACATTCAGCGCGGGGCGGCCGAGGTCATCGAGGCAGAGGCGCTGGAGACCTCGCCGCTTGTGGGGCCGCCGCTGAGCGAGGTGGAGTTCCCCGACGGAATGCGCATCGGCGCGGTCTATCGCGACGGTGCGGTGATCAAGCCGAGCGGGTCTCTGAAGATCAAGCCGAAGGACCGGGTGGTGATCTTTGCGCTCGAAAGTGCCGTGCGCCAGGTCGAGCAGATGTTCCGCGTCAGCCTCGAGTTCTTCTGAGGCGCTTGAAAAACCCGACGCGGGGCGGCAAAACAGATTTCTCTTGTAAGCGGCAATAATTCCAGCCCGCAGATTCCATCAGACGGAGACCCAGACATGCCACGCATTGCTTATGTGAACGGGCGTTATGCGAATCACAGTGACGCGATGGTTCACGTGGAGGACCGTGGCTATCAGCTCGCCGACGGCGTTTATGAGGTGTGCGAGATTTCCCGCGGTTTCATCATCGACATGAAGGGGCATCTGGATCGGCTCGACCGGTCGCTGCGCGAGCTTCGCATGGACTGGCCGGTGGAGCGCGGGGCGCTGGAGTTCATCATGCGCGAGGTCATCCGTCGCAACCATGTTCACAACGGCATGGTCTATCTGCAGGTCACGCGCGGTGTCGCACCGCGCGATCATGCCTTCCCGACCACGCCGGTTCGCTCAGCTCTGGTGGTAACGGCCAAGCGCATGGACCCGAAAGCCGCGGCAAAGAAGGCCGAAAAGGGCATGACGGTCATTACGGTGCCGGAAAACCGGTGGGAGCGGGTCGACATCAAGACGATCGGCCTTCTGCCAAACGTTCTGGCACGCCAGGCGGCGGTCGACGCCGGTGCGCAGGAGGCCTGGTTCGTCGATCCGGACGGAACGGTCAAGGAGGGCGCGTCCACCAATGCCTGGATCGTTACCGCGGATGGCGGCCTGGTAACGCGGCCGGCCGATTTCGGCATTCTGCGCGGGATAACCCGGGCGACCGTCATGAAGGTCGCCGACGATCTCGGTCTCAAGGTCGAGGAGCGCGCATTCTCGGTTGAAGAAGCGCAGAGCGCGCGTGAAGCCTTCGTGACGAGTGCGACCAGTGTGGTCATGCCGGTGGTCAGCATCGACGGCAAACCCGTGGCCAATGGGCATCCGGGGACTGTCGCGCGGTCCCTGCGAGAGGCGTTTTTTGCGATTGCGGAAAAAAGTCCTAGCTGTTAACCAACGCGCATGACGATGCGGCTCGGTACAACGGGCGATGACTGGCATCAATTGATCACGCAGTCTCTGTCGCAGACTTTCTTGACAGGAGCGTGTCATATTTGCGCTACTGGCTGCTCCAAGGCAGCGAATGGGTGAAAGACCAAAAATGGCGGAACGAACTCAAAACCTGCAGGACCTGTTCCTGAATACCGTTCGCAAGAGCAAGAATCCTCTCACGATCTTTCTCATCAACGGTGTCAAGCTGACGGGCATTGTTACTTCATTCGATAATTTCTGCGTGCTCCTGCGCCGCGACGGACATTCGCAGCTCGTCTACAAGCATGCGATCTCGACGATCATGCCGAGCCAGCCCGTTCAGCTTTACGACGCCGAGGAAAGCAATCGGGACTCCTGATTGGCCGACACACGCAAGCCCGCCGACGCAGCGCGCGGTGACGATCGGTTGACTTTCGAGCCCGATCCCACCCGGGCCGCCGTCATATCGCCTGTTCTCACATCCGAACGCCGGGCTGCCGAAAGCAGTGCGGCCTCTTCGCGTGCCGCCGAAGCACGCCATGAAGAGGCGATCGGACTCACCGAAGCCATCGATCTCGATGTGGCTTTTGCAGAGATCGTGAGCGTGAGCACGCCACGCCCGGCAACGCTGCTCGGCACGGGAAAACTCGAGGAAATAGCCGCGCGGGTTGAAGAAGAGGCCGTCGAGGTGGTGATCATCGATCATCCGCTCACGCCGGTTCAGCAGCGCAACCTCGAAAAGGCGCTGAAGGCCAAGGTTCTCGACCGGACGGGCCTGATTCTCGAAATTTTCGGCCGCCGCGCGCGCACCAAGGAAGGGCGGCTTCAGGTCGATCTCGCGCATCTGGAATATCAGCGTGGCCGGCTGGTGCGCAGCTGGACCCACCTGGAGCGGCAGCGCGGTGGCGGCGGCTTCATGGGCGGACCGGGCGAAACCCAGATCGAGGCCGACAGGCGCCAGCTTCAGGAGCGCATCATGCGCCTGAAGAAAGATCTGGAACAGGTCCGCCGCACCCGCGACCTTCACCGGGCCAAGCGCCGCAAGGTTCCGTTCCCGATCGTCGCAATCGTCGGCTACACCAATGCCGGCAAATCGACGCTGTTCAACCGGCTGACGGGCGCTAGCGTGATGGCCGAGGACATGCTCTTTGCCACGCTCGACCCGACCCTTCGCCGGGTGCAGCTCCCACATGGCACAACGATAATTCTTTCCGACACGGTCGGCTTCATTTCCGATCTGCCGACACATCTGGTGGCGGCGTTCCGCGCCACGCTGGAAGAGGTGATCGAGGCTGACCTCATCGTGCACCTGCGCGACATTTCTGACCCCGACACGGCCGCCCAGGCCATTGATGTGGAAGCCATCCTTGGCGACCTGGGCGTCGATGCGGCGGACCGGATGCGGGTTCTGGAGGTCTGGAACAAGATCGACAGCCTGGACCCGGAGCGCCGCCGCGCGCTGCTGGAGGGGACGCGCGCAAGCGACGCGCCGCTGGCGATCTCCGCGATCACGGGCGAGGGGATTTCAGACCTTCTGGCGCTGATCGAAGAACGCATTTCAGGCCAGATCGTCATGACTTCCATCGAGCTTTCGCCCGACCGGATGTCGCTTCTCGACTGGATTTATCGCAACGGCGAAGTCGTCGAGCGCAGCAACAATGACGATGGCAGCATCTCCTTGAAGGTGCGGATGACGGAAACCGCAAGGCAGGACGTGCAGGAGCAGCTTTCTGGAAACAAAACTTCCAGGTAAAGGCTCTATCCATCTGAAAGAAACGGGCTTTGCGGCGCTGAAATCCGTTCAGCCCGCTTCGGTTTTCGCGCGCTGCCAGAGTGTTTCCATTTCTGCCAAATCCGCCTCGTCGAGCGAACGCCCTGCCTTTGTCAGCTCGCGTTCGACGAAATCGAAGCGCCTGCGGAACTTGTCGTTGGTGCGGGCGAGCGCGGCCTCTGCATCATGCCCCAGATGCCGTCCCAGATTGACGACGGCAAACAGAAGGTCGCCATACTCCTCCGCGGCATGAACGTCGTCCCGTTCCTGAAGGGCTTCGCGCAGCTCGCCGATTTCCTCTTCGATCTTGTCGAGAACCGGCCCGGCCTGCCCCCAGTCAAAACCGACGCGGGCAGCGCGCTGCTGGAGCTTGTGTGCGCGCATGAGCGCGGGCAGGGCGCGCGGCACCTCATCCAGATAAGCGACAGGTTCGGCAGGGCTGCCGTTCTGCCGTCGCCGTGCGAGCCGCTCGGCCTTCTCCTGTGCCTTGATCTCGTCCCACATGCCCTTTGCCATGCCCCGGCTGCGGGCTTCTGCATCACCGAACACGTGCGGATGACGCCGGATCATCTTCCGGGTAATCGCCTCCACCACATCACCGAAATCGAACTGGTTTTCTTCTTCCGCCATGCGGGCATGAAACACGACCTGCAGCAGAAGGTCGCCCAGCTCATCGCGGAGATCGTTGAGATCATTGCGCTCGATGGCATCGGCGACTTCGTAGGCTTCCTCAATCGTATAGGGCGCGATGGACGCAAAGTCCTGCTCGACATCCCAGGGACAACCGGTTTCGGGCGTGCGTAGCGCCTTCATGATCTCGAGAAGGCCGACGATATCCCTAGAAGGCTGCATCCTTGTCTTCCTGTGTTGGCCCGGGACTGAACCCGGAGCGCTACCGCATTTCATTGGGCCGCAAAAGCGCTCCATCCTGTTGAATTTACGCAATTCCGGACGGAAAACCCGTGCCCGCTTTTCGCAGAACGGCCCTAACCAATAGTGCGTTCCAGCACGCGCAGCCAGTTTCGCCAGGCGATTTTCTCGATCAGCTCGCGTCCATAACCATGCGCGCGCATCGCTTCAATCAGTTTCGGAAGGCCGGTGACATCTCCGATCTGTCGCGGTATCAGTGCACCGTCGAAATCGGATCCGAGTGCCACCCCGTCTTCGCCGAGCGCTTCGAGCATGGCATCCAGATGTCTCAGCAGAACGTCGAACTCCGTATCCGCATTCGTGTCGCCGTCGGGCCGCAGGAAACTGACCGAGAAATTCAGCCCGGCCAGTCCGCCGGTTTCCCGGATCGCGCGCATCTGCCAGTCCGTCAGATTGCGGGATTGCGGGCAGATGGCGTGAACGTTGGAATGGCTGGCGACGAGCGGCGCATCGCTGATCGCCTGAACGTCACGAAACCCCTTTTCGTTGAGGTGGGAGAGATCGACCAGAATGCGCAGGCGATTGCACTTGCGCACCAGCGCCTTGCCGGCCTCGGTCAATCCATCGCCGATATCGGGGGAAGCTGGGAAGCGGAACGGCACGCCATGGCCGAAAATGTTGGAACGGCTCCAGACGGGCCCGAGTGAACGCAGCCCGGCGGCGTGGAGAACATCGATAAGGTCGAGATCGGCACCGACCGCTTCGGTGCCCTCCACATGAAATACGGCGGCCAGCGCGCCGGACGCCATCGCCGCGCGAATCGCGTCCGCGTCGCGGCAAATCGCAAAACGGCCCTCCGAAGCGCGCTCGAGGCGCTGCAGGAGCGCGGCCATGGCAAGCGTCGAGGCAAGCGCATCGGCCTGTTCGAGTTGCGGAAAGGTGACGTCCTCCGGGCGCTTCCCGTTCACCTTCATGTTTGAAAGCGGCGGGGGGAAGATCGCAAAGAGGCCGCCGGCAAGGCCTCCTTTACGGGCACGGGGAAGGTCGATGTGCCCCTGGTCCATGCCATTCAGAAAAAGCTCTTCGGCGTCCTGCCGCCCATTCTGGTGAAGGCGAAGGAGCGCGTCGTTGTGACCGTCGAAAACGGGGATGATGTCTGCCATGAAGAAGTCGCCTGTTCGCGCGTATGCGCCAAGTGAGTCTGGACGCCATTTCTAGGCAAGCATGCAGCGGGAAGCAAATCGCGCTCCCGACCGCCTGAAAACACTTTGCTGCGGTCCTCAACACAGGTCGCACAGACATGGAACGAACGCGTTGAGTTCCACCAACTTGTTGTCAGCTTGCTTTTTGGCTGCGGCAAAGTTCTGAGGGTCTGAGAATACGTCGAGCGTATCCGATAATCCCCGAATGATACGGTTAAGATATCTGACATTCTGCTCCTGCCAACAGGCCCTTTGCGCAAGCTCTATCAGAACGTCTCTGGCCTCTTCGTAGCTGAAGCCATGCTCCTCACCATTTGCAGCATCTTGCAGGAGACCGCGCTCAAGTCCACCCACGTACTCATGGTCGTCAAGAGCGCTAGCGCTGGCATCCTCCGCCATCACCGGGCGCCCGCCGCCTTGATTGGGCTCATTGATACTCAACCCGCGTCAAGTATCATCTGCGGTCGGTTTGATAGACGGGTTTCGCCCCGCCGGCCCCGCCTGACGGGGCTTTCGCTTCTTTGCCAGCCGGTTTGTTGGGCGCGCTCGCCAACCATTCGGTCAACTCGACCGCAAGTGTTCGCGCTTGGTCTGGCATGCAATGCGAGAGGACGCCTCATTTCGAACTCAATGCAGGTAGACCATTAACCCCAGGTGCTGCTGGTGCCACAGGGTGTTTAGGCTGCCTTCCAGTTACAGAGTCGATCAGCAGCCCGAGATCACGATATGCTGGCGAATGGCTATCTCGCCCAAATCTGAAATCTCTTACACCACGTCAAGCAAGAACGGTTGAGCAGGAAGGCGCTCCTCTCGTGGAGTATGCAGCCATGCTTACACGCACCATCAGGTACTCGGTTCGATTTCACGAAACCTTTCTCCTCCAAGGGTTCGATCAGCCAATGCCAGCCGGTGAATACCGGGTAGAGCGAGACGAAGAGATCATAGAGGGCTTGTCCTGGCTCGCCTGGCGAGGAGTGTCGACTTTCATTCACCTGCCAGCTGTCGGAACAGAAACGATGAAGACGCAGATGATGCAAATCGACCCTGCGGAACTCGAAGATGCTCTGGACAGAGATCGGAAACTTTCATGACGCGCAGACCTGAAAGAGTATCTCAGCCGGACCATCTGGATGTCTGGGAGAATGAAGGCGGAATGATTGCGCCTGAAGCAGCAGCAGCCAGATTTGTTCGCAGGATCGACGCGGACGGATCCTGGACGATCTACAAGATTCTCGGTGATGCTGCCATACGCAGAGAGTTTCTCACTGGCATGGATCGCCAGCAGAGCGCGATCTGGCTTGCAGCCCTGAATTCGCGCTGAGTGCCTGGTTTTTCTCGACGAACGTCCTGATCCGGTACAATCCATTCATGACAATACGAAAGACGAGAAGATGGGACTGGATTTTCCAAACAAAGCCAGAAGCTATGACAAAAGCAGGCGCTGTGTCCGCTTCCTTGGTTACGATGGTCTGTTCGAAGTCCCCTTTTTCCTTCAGGCAGACGCTCTGGTTTCGACGTGCGCCGGGATAGTAGAGGCGGAGTTGCTGAATGCCTTTGATGAGGCGCGCATGACGATCTATGGCGTGGCGCAGAAGGTTTACGCACGAGGTCGCCAGACCGGTTACGTACTCACCGCAAAAGATTTTCGTTAGCAGGCGCATCGGGCCTTCGTGCGCATGCATCAATGCTCGACAGATTTTGTCTTCCAGTTCTTCCACGCAGCAATGCTCAGTGAGCGTGATCTACGCCAAATAGAAATCTGTGCTGATTGCGCAACTATCCCGGCCGGTCTCTTCTGAACCTGGTTGTTAAGCAGCATATGTGACGTGGCGTCAGCGTGTGACAAACCGGACATGGGAATGCCAGCCCGCTGGACGGGGATACCTGTGAAGACATGGTAGACAGTCCATGAGCCATCGATCTCGATTCTACGTCCATACTGCTGGATCGAAGGGGGGTGGCCAGTTTCCTCAGTGGGTAGCATGACAGATATCCCTTTGTTCGAAAGTCTGAAGCGACGGCTGTCGCCACCGCTTCAGCTCCGGTCTCAAGATTCGCCGCTATTGGATTGGGGGACCTTGACCAGTTTAGAAACAATACTGTTGGTGCCATCACTGGCCCAGGTGACAACCACCTGGTCACCTGCGGAGAAGCCATAAACCATGTCCCATGATGGCAGCGAAAACAATCTGCCGCTGCTAAGGGTGATAGTCTGGGCACCACGATCGAAGTGATTGATGGTTCCACCCGTTGTTTCCGCCATCGCGGTGGATGCCAAGACTGAAAAAAGTGAAGCTGATAAGAATGCTGTGAGTGCGCGCATAGTCGTCACTCCATAAACAGATCAAATTGACCTTGGTGAATGGAAACCGTCGTAAAGATGTCGGGTCACGAGTTCCTCTGGATCTCGTCGGCAACTTCCAGTTTCCGGCTGCTTTATGCGCTCATCTGGTGATGTTGGCAAATCACTTACTATATCGTTGGCCGGCAGATTATGCATGCCCAGCGCGGATGTCGCCATCATGTCCGCAGCGGCCTGGAATATCCCGGTGCTCACCACGTGATGCTGGTTAAAACGATATAAGCGAGCCATGCACACACTGAGATCATGCTGAGAATGGCCAGGAACCATGCAGTCTCAGATATGATGAGGTTAACTGTTTTCATGCGATACGGTGCGCCTGTTTCGCGTAAAAGTCGAGCTACAAGATTATTTACTTTCTATCCGGCAAGAAAAGGCCCATACGGCTCCTATCAGACGCTGATCTGGTGCGGAACGTCCTGCAAGATATGTGGTGAGGTTCCCGGGCGAGCGGCTCTGGATTTGACCTGCAAGACTGTGTGGTGACCATGAAGGTACCGGCACCCGCGTAAGTCTCAGGAACGAAGGGAAGCGGGCGCTGGCCCGCTTTTTTGTTGTCTAGCGTAGACCGTCTTTCGTCGCCTCGAGCTCGGCGGCAATTCGTGCCCGCTTCAGACGCTCAGTTTTCTCGCGGCGCTCCCTCTCTTCATTGTGCAGGATCCGGCGTGCGTTGGTATCGGTTTCCTCGGCGCGGCGTTCCGACATTGACCGCCTGTTTGAAAGCGTTCCACCGGACTTCTTTCTGCGCGTGTCGGGAGGTCCGGCAGTGATCGCGCTTTCAGCCGGGGTGGCGGAAGCCCGAAGAGTGGGGCCTTGAGGCTGGCCGCCGGCCGGAAGTCGCTGTCCGTTGGCGTCGAACCGTTCGCGCGCGGCGCCCATCCATCGGTCACGAACCTCCCAGCTTTCGTCGGCCCAACTACGTCCCTTATTATCGGTGTAGAGCCTGCGGGCCAGATCTTCGAGATTGGATGTCATTGAGCAGAATAATCACTGATGGTTGTCGAATGCCAACGAATTCGTACGCAGTTCGGGAGCATTTCGAGCAGGCCTTCAATAAGCCATAGTGTCGGCACATTCTCGCCTGATCGTTATTAGGGCCTGGCTTGGCTTCGTGCGGCGTCAAAGACAATCGACCCGCCATTCTCGTTCCTGAAATCGGTGTTTGCTGCGTCCCTCTAAAGGAGGGGTGTATATCTATGGTCGATAATATAAGGGATCGCCACCATGCCAACGGGCAAAGTGAAATTCTTCAATGGTCAAAAAGGCTTCGGTTTCATTGAGCGCGACGATGGTGAGAGCGACGTGTTCGTTCACATCAGCGCGCTGGATCGGGCTGGCCTTGGAGGCCTGGTTGAAGGTCAATCGCTGACGTTTGATCTCGAACAGGACAATCGTGGACGCGCTTCTGCTGCAAATCTGCAGGTAAACTGATCGCTTCTGCGGTTTGGGGAAGGCCCAGGTGACCTGAGACCCGCTCCTCTTCCGCTTCAGCGCGGACTTTTCAGGGCAGCAGGTCAAGTGGTTTGCGGCGCGGTGAGATTGCTACACCTCGATGGCGCAATGTTGATCTCGAAGGCCGCAGCATGTCGATTGTCGAATGCGCAGAACAGACAGCTGAGGGTGTCAGATACAAAGAGCCGAAATCCGGGAATGCCCGGACGGTGGCACTCTCAGTCGGCGTTGCAGAAAAGCTGAAGACGCATAGGGCGCGACAGGCAGAAGAATTGCTTGGTCTAGGGCTCCGATCCAATGCAAACAGCTTTGTGGTCTCGCAGGTAGACGGCATACCTTTGCAGCCGCGCTCGATCATCATGAGTGGGTGAGATTGATCGAAAAGACTTCTCTGCCGCCTGGATCTCTATTCGCACGTCATGCCGGGAATGCAGGCGGATGCAGCGGAACAGGTTGACGCCGCAATACGAGGCGCGGTAAAGGCGAAGCCGTAAAAGGCATTCGGTAGCAAAATGGTAGCAACGCCCAAATCGAGCGGTGCGCAAAATCCGAAAAAGCTAACGAAATCAATGCCCGGAGGGATGGCCGAGCGGTTGAAGGCACCGGTCTTGAAAACCGGCAGGCGGGTGACCGTCTCGTGGGTTCGAATCCCACTCCCTCCGCCATTTTTTGCTGATTGCGCGCTCACACCAACCGACGCCACGGAAGGCCGATTATACGCTTCGGCCCGATATCTCTTGAAGATCGAGGTGACGGCTCTCGACGCAATTGCTGCCATCCGAACCCATCGCAGCGAATGTCTGCTCTGAGCCCTCAGTTGCCGGTCGCACAGCTACGTTGAGACGAAACGTCTGAACACATCGTTAGGGTATGCTTGGTCTCGGATAGTGAAGTGCGTGGTGCCGACCTTTTCGAATTCCTGGTCAAGGTAAAAGGCGATCGCGGGCGTGTTTTCGGAATCGGTCGTCAGCCAGACCGATCGGGCACCAACGCTGCGTGCGTAGATCAGACCTTGTCCGAGAAGAGCTTTCCCGAGCCCTCTACCCTGGTGTCGAGGCTGAATGTACAGAGTCGCGATCTCCATAGTGGAGCAGCCTGAGACTGGGGCCCCTTTTCCTTGACTGAGACGGATGAAGCCATCGATGCCGTCTTCGTTTTCAGACACGATCACATGCTCGTTCGGGTCTTTCAGCAGGGCAGTCAACTTGGGTGTCGTGAACTCGTTCAGTACAAATTCAGCGAACAACGCGTTCACGCCTTTGCGGATATAGGTTCCAATCCAAACCTCGATTGAAATGACTGCAATAGCTGCAGCATCAGACGGTTGCCCGGTGCGAAACTTCATACTTCAACTTCCAGAATTCCGTGGTTGGTGTCGAAATTAGGAGATGAGGTTAACCGCTGCAATGTCCGCATAGCTACCAGATAGTCACTTTCATACGAGTGACAGGTTTCTACCCCATTGTGGCCACTCGCTCTTGCGTCAATTCTAGGGGGGCTATAGCGCAAACGCAGTTCCCCGTTTCATCGCTCCTTCCGTCAACCGTCGCGTTTCACGCCAATCTACCCTCGCACCGCGCTCCGGAAGGCAGCGGACAGGGCGGCGAGGGCCTCCCGGGACCGGTCGTCCGTAACTCTCGAATGGAGCAGAACCGGCAGGCGCGGCAGATCGGGGAGGCCGAGCCGGGGGCCCACATCAACCGCGCCAAAGGGCAGCATGCGGGGAGAAAGGGCGGCAACGCCCAGACCCGCCACAACAGCGGCCGAGACCGCCGAAACACCGCCTCCAACGAATGTCTCCGTCCAAGCGACGCCCGCCTCGTCAAGAATCCGGCTCGCCATGGCGCGTACGCCGCAGGGCTCTGGCATTGTGGCGATCGGCAGGGGCTCGCTCGCGCGATGCTGCCAGCCCGGCGATGCAAACCAGCCGAACTTTTCTTCAGCGATAACCTCTCCGTCGCCGCGTCCCACATGCAGACGGGCAAGGGCGGCGTCGAGCTCGCGCCGGTCGAAGCTTTGAAGCAGGTCGCCCGAGGATCCTATGCGGATCTCTATCAGCAAATGCGGGTCCTGCGCGTTCATGCGCGCGATGAGGGCGGGAAGTTCCGGCCCGGCAACATGGTCGCTGATGCCTATGGTGAGCCTCTGCCGGGAGGAAGCAAACGCAGCGAGCGCACGGTCATGGGTTTCCATAAGCTCCCGCGCCCGTTCCAGAAAGGCCGCGCCCCGTGCCGAAAGCTGCACAGAACGCGGTGTCCGCTCGATGAGCCGGCAATCGAGCCTGTCTTCCAGCCGCTTCAGCTTGAGGCTGATCGCGCCCTGTGTCGTGCTCATGGCTTCGGCAGCGCGGGTGAAACTGCCAAGCTCGACGATGTGGAGAAAGGCACGGACGGAATCAATGTCGAGGGTGCGTGTTATCATTTAGATATATTATCATTGATATAAGCAACGATACCATACATAAATAGTTCGACGGCGGTTAGTGTCCTGTCCAGACCAGATGGAAAGGATTACCATGCCACGTCTCAACATCTCACTGCGCGCTGGAAAACCGGAAGCCTACAGGCAGGCAATCCTCGACAGCCTTTACCGCGCGATGCGCGACGCACTCACGGTGCCGGAAGACGACCAGTTCATGACCATTACCGAACATGATGCCGCAAATTTCCGCCATGGCGCGGCGTTTGGCGTCGCACGGAGCGAGGACCTGGTTTATATCCAGATCATTGTGTTCGACACGCGCACCCTGGACCAGAAGAAGGCGTTCTTCCGACGGGCCACAGAGCTGCTGGGCGAACACCCGGGCATTCGTCCGGAGGATGTTTTCATCAACATCATCGAGGCAGCGAAAGAGAACTGGTCTGTCGGCCACGGCCTCGCGCAATTCGCCTGATCTGCATGCAAGCGGATACGGTGCGCAGGCCACGGGTTTGCGCCGGGCGGGGCGCCTCCAGGAGGCGGCCGGCTATGCGGTCACTGCCACAATGAAGGGGCGGGCCTGCGAACCTTTGCTGGCGTGACTTTCCAGTTCGACGATGGTGAAGGCCTCATCGCTCATGAGCTGTTTCAGCTCATTGACGGAGAAAACACTCACATGCGGCGCCTTGCCGACGGCACGCATGGCCGGCAGCAGGAGACGCCTGATCAGAAGGTTCATCTCGCCGACGCACGGAGTCTTGGAGATGAATATCCCCTCGGGCTTGAGCAGCCGGCGGATTGTGCGCAGCGTGGCCCGGGGATCGCGCGTGAGATGCAGGTAGTTGAACCCAAGAATGACATCGAAGCGGTCATCTCCCGCCAAAAAATCCTCCGCGACAGCCTGACGGAAAGCCAGGCCGGGGCAGGGGGCTTTCCGCAGCCTGTCGCCGGCGATGGCAATCATCGCTTCGGAGATGTCGGTTGCGCGGTAGGAGCCCGCTGCATGCGCCAGGCGCAGGGCGGTTGTCCCTGTGCCGCAGCCAAGTTCGAGCACGCTGTGGTTTTTCTGGAGGAAGCCGAGCGTGCGCGCCAGCGTGCGCTCGTATCCTTCCGGATCGGCAACAGCCGATGCGGCGTATTTTCTGGCGGTCCTGTCCCAGAAACGGGCGTCCGAAATTGCCGTCATGCGAGGCTCCAGATTGATCGGCCAGAGCCTAGCATATGCATCTGGCGCGACAATTGATTAAATCGGAACGATATATATACGTAAATGCATGAGGGCATTGGACTGGAACCTTCTGCGTGCGTTTCACGCCACGGCGACGCTGGGGTCGCTCTCGGCTGCGGCCCGGCATCTCTCGCTGACCCAGCCGACGCTCTCGCGGCAGATCATCGCCCTTGAAGCGGAACTGGGCGTTGAACTGTTTGAGCGGATTGGACGGAGGCTGTCTTTGAGCCCGACGGGCTCAGCCCTGCTTGAACATATCGAGCGCATGGGCGACGCCGCGGATGCATTTTCCCTGGCTGCAAGCGGCAATGTGCAGGCACTGACCGGGCGGGTCAGCATCTCGGCCACGGATACGTTTTCCTCTTATGTCCTGCCTAAAATTCTTGACCGCATAAGGCTCGAGGCACCGCAACTCAGCGTGATGGTCGTGGCCTCCAACGATCTGAGCGATCTGCACCGGCGGGAGGCCGATATTGCGATCCGCCACGTGGCTCCCGACCGGGAGAGGCTGGTCGGGCAGCGCCTGCGCGATACCGAAGCGCACTTTTACGCTTCTCACGACTGGGTCGAGCGCAATGGCCTGCCGCGCAGCGTGGATGAACTGGCGCATTCCGACCTTATCGGCATAGAGGATGTCGAACGCTACACGGCTTACCTGAACGGCATGGGCATCCCCGTGGGCGTGGCGGACTTCCGATTGCTTTCCAACTCCGGGATCGCCGCCTGGCAGATGGTCCGGCAGGGGCTCGGTGTTGCAGCCATGTTGCGCGAAGTGGCCGAGCGCACCCCCGGGGTGACGCGCCTGCCGCTCGATCTGCCCAAAATCACGGTGCCGATCTGGCTCGTCACCCATCAGGGACTGGAGGCGAGCCCCCGCATAAGACTGGTTCAGAGAATAGTGGGCGAGGAACTGGCCCGTATGTGATTCCGACGGCAGGCACCGGTGCCGTCATTTGCGTTTTTGTCGCTGTCACACTAAACCAGCAACGAGAAATGCCACGGCTTGTTGCAATTTTGGCGATTTGCCCCTTTGCTGCCACAAATGCTTAACAGCTTGCTAAGGTATTTCGGGGCAGGGTGCGGAGGGCATCCTGTGCTGTTCAAGACTGGAACGCCTCGTTTCCGGTAATTTTGATGAGTGGGGATATCTCGCGATCATGAACGAGATTTCGATGCCCGGGGGAGATGCGGGCGCATGAATTTTTCGATTGTCGCGCGCCGCATGACGGTCCGTCGCTTATCGTCCGGTATCGCCATTGCCGCATGCGCAGCGCTGCTTTCGGCATGCAATTCGACGACACCGAAGGTGGCCGTCAGCAAAAGCAAATCCAAAGAGTATTTCGCCGAATCCGAATATGGTGTGAAAGCCAGCCCGCGGGTCGCGGCAAAAACATCGAACCTGCGCCGGGGCGGTGGACGCTATCAGGTCGGAAAGCCTTACCAGATCAAGGGAAAGTGGTATCGCCCCAAGGAAGACCCCGACTATGAAAAGGTCGGTGCGGCATCATGGTACGGCGATGCGTTTCACGGCCGGCTGACGGCCAATGGCGAAATCTACGACATGACGCATCTGACGGCGGCGCATCCGACCATGCCACTGCCGAGCTATGCGCGCGTCACCAATATGGACAATGGCAGCTCGGTTCTGGTGCGCGTGAACGACCGTGGTCCTTTTGCACACAACCGCATCATCGATCTTTCAAAGCGCGCCGCACAGCTTCTCGATTATCAGAGCGCTGGCGTGGCCAAGGTGAAGGTCGAATATGTGGGACCTGCTCCGCTGGAAGGCCGCGACGATGAATATCTGATGGCCTCCTACCGGCCGGGCGGCGCGGCACCTGATCCTTCCGACGGCCTGCCGACCGGTGTGATGGTGGCGATGAACGGCCCGACACCGACCGCCACCCTCCCGGGTGTGAGGGCTGCGGATGCCTTCGTCAGCCAGCCAGGCCTGACATCGCAGCCGGTCGCCGCATCGGCGGCGTTTGAGCTGCCGGCATCCGGTCCGATCGTTCCCGATCGTCCACGTACGCTCCCGCTTGAGGAGATCCCGCACGACGTGGCTGCACTCTCCTATGCCGATCAGCGCGTAACTGCCGCGGCGGGCGCCTTTGAAAGCGTGCTCAAGCCCAGCGATCCCCGCTCGCAGGAGGTTGCGCGCTGGTGGCGCCGGCAAAATGGCCTTTCGCTGCCGGGGCCTGTCGCCGAACCGGACACCTTCGTGAGTGTCGGCACCTGGACAGTGAAAGCGGAAGCCGAGACGCGGGCTCGCGCACTGGCTGCATATGGCGAGCCGCAGATCGAAACCGTATCCGACGAAGCCGGTGTGGTTCACTACGCGTTGACGGTAACGCCGGAGGCTCAATTCCGGATCGACCAGTTGTTGCAGGCTGCCTGGGCAACGGGTGCCGAGGACGCTTTCATCGTTCGTTAGCCGGCGGCAAACTGCGCCGCAACGGTTGATTTTCACGCTCTCATACCGCTAGATTCAGGAAGTTTTCCTGCGCTTGGGGGCGTCGACGTGTTTGCCGCGTTCAAAAAGATACTGTTTTTTGCCTTCGGTCTGACGCTCCTTGCGAGTCAGGCAGCCATGGCTCAGCTGTTTGAAACCCGGGCGAAGCAGGCATTTCTCGTTGAGGCCGAAACGGGCACTGTACTTTTTTCCAAGAATCCCGATGAGCGCATACCGCCGGCATCACTGGCGAAATTGATGACGATGGAGGTCGTCTTCAATGCGATCAAGAGCGGGCGGCTCTCCCTGAGTGACGCGTTCTATGTCAGCGAGCACGCCTGGCGCACCGGCGGTGCCGTGTCTGGAACGTCCACCATGTTCGCGGAGATCAAATCTTCCGTGCCGCTGGAAGCCCTTATTCAGGGCGTGATCGTGCAATCCGCCAATGACGGCTGCATCATCATCGCGGAGGGCATGGCGGGTTCTGAAGAGAACTTCGCCCAGTTGATGACCGAGCGGGCACGCAAAATCGGCCTGACGGATTCCGTGTTTGTCAACGCCACGGGCCTGCCCGCCGAGGGGCAGCACGTCACCATGCGGGACCTGGTCACGCTGGCAATCCATCTGCAGAAGGAATACCCCGAGTTCTACAAATACTATGCGCAGGAAGCCTTCACCTGGAACAAGATCCTGCAGCGCAACCGAAACCCGCTTTTGCGCATGAACATTGGCGCCGAAGGCCTCAAGACCGGATATACAGAGGCTTCCGGCTACGCCATCGTGGGGGCGGTGAACCGCAACGGCCGCCGCCTCTTCGCGGCGATGAGCGGACTGTCGAGCGAGAGCGAACGGGCCGAGGAGGCCCGCAAGCTGCTGGACTGGGGTATTCGCGCTTTCGAGAAGATCGAACTTTTCAAAGCCGGCGAAACGGTTGGCCGGGTTTCGGTTTTTGGTGGTGACAAGGCAGAGCTTGCCGTGCGGGCTGATGGACCGATCGCGATCTTTCGCCCGATCACCAATGCCGATCGGCTGCGTGCACGCATCGTCTATCAGGGGCCGGTCCCGGCTCCCGTGGAGGAGGGCACGCAGGTCGGCACGCTGAAAGTGTGGATCGGCGACACGCTGAGCCAGGAAACGCCTCTCTACGCCGCTGAAAGCGTGAAAGAGGGTGGCCTGCCAGACCGGGCACTGGACGCAATGGGTGAGTTGCTGATCGGCTGGCTGCGAAAATACCGTTCTTGAGACGTACACCTGCATCAAACAGCAGTTTACAGAACACATATCGGCATGGACCTTCGTGAAACGAAGGCCTGGATCGCCGCGCGTCCATTCGGACGCACAAAGGACGATCCAGGTTATTGATGGAGCATCGGAATAATCCGAAAACCGGATTCCACTTTTCGGTCCGATGCTATAGATCGCCGTGCGTCCATCCGGACGCACAAAGGACGATCTAAATTATTGATGGAGCATTGGAATAATCCGAAAACCGGATTCCACTTTTCGGTCCGATGCTCTAAGTAGGATGCGTCCGGCAATGACGCCGCACGAAAGGTGAAAAAGGAACAAAGTCTCTTGTCTCGCGGTTTCTTCATCACATTCGAGGGAGGCGAGGGGGCTGGAAAATCGACTCAGATCACGCAGCTTGCAGCCAGCCTGCGCGATCAGGGACACGATGTGATCATCACGCGCGAGCCTGGTGGCTCTTCGGGAGCCGAAGCCGTCCGGCATGTTCTCCTGTCAGGCGCGGCGGAGCCGTTTGGACCGGCGATGGAGGCGATCCTTTTTGCAGCCGCACGATCTGACCATGTGGAACAGGTGATCCGCCCGGCGATTGAACGGGGAGCGATCGTTCTGTGCGACCGATTTCTGGATTCCTCGCGCGTCTATCAGGGGGTTACAGGCAATCTCGATGACGATTTCATGCGCGAGCTCGAGCGAGTCACCGTGAACGGCATGGTGCCGGATCTGACCGTCATCCTCGATATCGATCCTGAAGAGGGATTGCGCAGGGCCGGCGCACGACGCGGCACCGAAGCGCCGGACCGTTTTGAGAAAGAAGCGCTGGCAACGCATCGCCGCCGCAGAAAGGCATTTCTCGAAATCGCCCGAGCGGAACCGGGACGCTGTGTTGTGGTTGACGCATCCATGCCGGCAGACAGGGTCACCGCAGCCATTCAGCGCGCCGTTGAACGGGCCATGGCCAAGGGACAGACCGGGCGCGAACGGAGGCAGGCCTGATGCTTGAGCGGACGGCGCCCGAGCGCTTCGATACACTGCCGGACATACCCGAGCCTTCGGAAAACCCGATCCTGGTCGGGCATCAGCGGGTGGCCGACATGCTGGCCGGCGCCTACCGGGCCGGGAAACTCCATCACGGCCTCCTTTTTGCCGGCCCGCCCGGTATCGGCAAGGCTACGCTCGCCTTTCATCTCGCCAATCATCTATTCTCCCACCCGCAGGCGGAGAGCGCGCCTGCCCGGTTTTCCGCTCCGGACCCCAAAGGGCAGGCCTTCCGTCTGATCGCGCAGGACGCGCATCCCTCGCTGCTGCACCTGACGCGGCCCTTCGTGGAGCGGGACAAGAAATTCAAGACCGTCATCACGGTGGATGAAATCCGCCGTATCCAGCGGTTTCTCTCCCTGACGCCACACGATGGCGGCTATCGGGTCGTGATTGTCGATCCGGCCGACGACCTGAATGTCAGCGCCGCCAACGCGCTGCTCAAAAGCCTGGAAGAACCACCGCCGCGCACGGTGTTCATTCTGATAGCCCACTCGCCCGGGCGGCTTCTGCCAACCATCCGTTCGCGCTGCCAGATCGTTCGGCTTCAACCACTCGACGCGCCCGACCTCGCGGGCCTGCTACGCCAATTCGGGGCGGCGGAAGCGGGCAGCGACGAAGAGATTGCGGCACGCGCGCAGGGCAGCGTGCGCAATGCGATTCTTCTATCGCAGTTCGGCGGTGCCGAAATCGCCGATGTTTTGCAGAAACTGGTCACCGGCCGCAGTTTTGACGCCGCCGAAGCACTGCGCCTCGGCGAAGCGGTCAGCGGGCGCGACCGGGACGTTCAGTTCTCGATCTTCAACCGCGCGGTTCTGGATATGATCAATCGGCACGCCACGGCGCGGGCCGAAGCAGGTGACACAAGGGGGGCTGCCGCGGCTGCAGACCTCTGGGACGAGATAAACACGGCAATCCGCGATGCGGAGACCTTCAACCTCGACCGCAAGCAGCATGCCGCAGGCATTGCCGCGAAGCTTAATGCCGCATTCAACGCCTGAAGACGCTGGTTGGGCTGGCATGCGCATGCGCGATGCGCTATCTGGGCGTCATCAAGCAATATGTTTCCTGGACGTTCTTCCCAATGGCCCGCGACAAGTTTTACATCACCACGCCCATTTTTTATCCCAATGGCAAGCCGCATATCGGTCATGCCTACACGGTGATCGCGACGGATACGATGGCACGCTTCCAGCGGCTTGACGGCAAGGATGTCTTCTTTCTGTCCGGTACCGACGAGCACGGGCTGAAAATGCAGCAGACCGCCGACAAGGAAGGCATCACGCCGCAGGCGCTCGCAGACCGAAACACCGCCGTGTTCCGCGACATGATCGCCGCGCTGGGCGGCTCGAACGACCAGTTCATCCGCACCACCGAGGAGCGGCACCATCGCGCCTGCCAGGCCATCTGGCAGAGAATGGCCGACAATGGCGACATCTATCTGGACCGTTATTCGGGCTGGTATTCGGTGCGCCAGGAAGCCTATTTCGACGAAAGCGAAACGACGGTTGGCGAGGATGGCGTGCGCCGTGAGCCGCTCGGTTCGCCGGTGGAATGGAACGAGGAGGAAACCTATTTCTTCCGCCTCTCCGCCTATCAGGACAGGCTCCTTGCCCACTACGAGGCCAATCCGGACTTCATCGGTCCGGCAGAACGCCGCAACGAAGTGATGAGCTTCGTGCGCTCGGGCCTCAAAGACCTTTCCATCTCGCGCTCGACATTCAACTGGGGCGTTCCGGTGCCGGGCGACGAAAAGCATGTGATGTATGTGTGGGTCGACGCGCTCACCAACTACATCACCGCTGCCGGCTATCCCGACACGGATGCGCAGAACTGGTCCTACTGGCCCGCCAACGTGCATGTCATCGGCAAGGACATCGTGCGCTTCCACGCGGTCTACTGGCCTGCGTTCCTGATGTCGGCCGGGATCGACCTGCCCAGGCGCGTCTTCGCGCACGGGTTCCTGTTCAACCGCGGAGAGAAGATGTCGAAATCGGTCGGCAATGTGGTCGATCCCTTCGCGCTGATTGAGCATTACGGGCTCGATGCGGTGCGCTACTTCTTCCTGCGCGAAGTGCCCTTCGGGCAGGATGGCAGCTACAGCCATGATGCCATCGTCAACCGCACCAATGCGGATCTGGCCAACGATCTTGGGAACCTTGCACAGCGTTCCCTGTCGATGATCGCCAAGAACTGCGGCGGTCAGGTTCCCGAAAAGGGCACGCTTGATGCGGCCGATCAGGCAATTCTGGCGCGCGCCGGGGAGGCCCTTGAAACGGCCCGCACCGCCATGGAAACGCAGGCTCTGCACCAGGCGCTCGGCGCGATTTTCGGCGTCGTGGCCGAGGCGAACCGCTATTTCGCCGGGCAGGAGCCCTGGGCGCTGAAAAAGACAGACCCGGCGCGCATGCAGACCGTGCTCTATACGACCGCCGAACTGGTGCGCCGTGTGGCCATTCTCTGTCAGCCCTTCATTCCGGGCTCTGCTGAAAAGCTGCTCGACCTGCTGGCCGTGGAAGGGGACGCCCGGTCCTTTGCGCATCTTGGCGAAGAGAATGCGCTCGTTTCCGGCAGCGCGCTACCGGCACCGCAGCCGGTCTTTCCACGCTATGTCGAGCCGAAAACGGAAGGCGAAGGAGCCTGATAGGGATGCTGGTCGACAGCCACTGCCATCTGGATTTTCCCGATTTCGAGGAGGACCGGGCCGGTTTCATCGAGCGCGCGGGCGAAGCCGGCGTCGGGCTTATGGTGACCATCTCGACCCGTGTGCGTCAGTTCGACCGGATTCTGGCAATTGTCGAGGCACATGAGAACGTTTTCTGCTCTGTGGGCACCCATCCGCACAATGCGGATGAAGAACTCGATGTGACATCCGATGAGCTCGTGCGCCTTGCCGGACACCCGAAGGTGGTGGCCATCGGCGAAGCGGGGCTCGATTATTTCTATGACAAGGCGCCGCGCGAGGCACAGGCGCAGGGCTTTCGAACGCATATCCAGGCCGCGCGCCAGACAGGTCTGCCGCTCGTCATCCATGCGCGCAATGCCGATGACGACATGATCGCAATTCTCGAAGAAGAAACAGGGAAGGGGGCCTTCCCCTTCATTCTGCACTGTTTTTCCTCCGGTGCAGCGCTGGCGGAGGCCGGTGTGAAACTCGGCGGCTACGTTTCGTTCTCCGGCATTCTGACCTTCCGCAACTCGCAGGAGCTGCGCGACATCGCGGCAACCGTGCCGCATGACCGGCTTCTGGTCGAGACGGATGCACCATATCTCGCCCCCGTGCCAAAGCGCGGCAAGCGCAACGAACCGGCTTTCGTCGCGCATACGGCGCGTGTTCTCGCAGAAACCATCGGTCTTTCCGATGAAGAGACGGCTGATCTGACGACAGAGAACTTCTTCCGTCTTTTCAGGAAAGTGCCGCGGGATGCGGCGCGGTGAGCGATGTTCTGCGCCTGACGATCCTGGGATGCGGTTCTTCGCCAGGAACGCCGCGCATCACCGGCGACTGGGGAGCCTGCGACCCCGCCAATCCCAAAAACCGGCGGCGACGCTGCGCGGCACTGGTGGAACGCATCTCGGAGAATGGCGGGATAACGCGGGTCGTCATCGATACGGGACCGGATTTCCGTGAGCAGATGATCGCTGCCGGCGTCGACCGGCTGGATGCGGCTGTCTACACGCATCCCCATGCCGACCATATTCACGGTATTGACGATCTGCGCGGCTATGTCCTCAACCAGCGGCAGCTGATGGACATCTACGCGGACAAGCCGACGCTGGAGCGTCTGAGAGAAGCCTTCGGTTATTGCTTCGAAACGCCGCCGGGCAGCAATTATCCGCCGATCCTGAAGGCGCATCCAATCAGCCACGAAGAGGCGTTTTCGATCGACGGCGCTGGCGGGCGAATTCTGTTTCAGCCGCTGCCTCAGATACATGGCGACATTCTTTCACTCGGTTATCGCATTGGCGGTCTGGCCTATTGTCCCGATGTCAGCGCATTTCCGGACGACACACCGGAGCTGATCTCGGGCGCGGACACGCTGATTATCGATGCGCTGCAATACCGGCCGCACCCAAGTCACTTTTCGCTCGGGGAAGCGCTGGAGTGGATCGAGCGTCTGGCACCAAGGCGCGCAGTTCTGACACACATGCACATACCGCTCGACTATGAAACCGTGCTGCGGGAGACGCCGGATCACGTGGAGCCGGCCTTTGACGGCATGGTGCTCGAATTGCCCATTGAGGAGGACACGGAATGAGCAAGAGCATCAAACGCGTACAGGCGGCCGCCGAAGCTGCCGGACTGGCAATCGAGGTCAAGCGGATGGGTGAATCGACCCGAACCGCCGAGGAAGCGGCCAGCCAGTGCGGCTGCAGTGTCGCGCAGATCGTCAAATCGCTGATCTTTCAGGGCGAGCAAAGCCAAAAGCTCTATCTGTTTCTGGTTTCCGGCAGCCGCCAGCTCGACACCGCCAAGGCATCGGCACTGGTCGGCGAAACCCTGAAACGCGCCGATCCGCGGCACATCCGCGACGTCACCGGGTTTGCCATTGGCGGCGTATCGCCACTCGGACAGCCCGACGAGGTCGCACGCTTTGGCGACGAGAGCCTGGCAGGTTTCGATCTTGTCTGGGCTGCGGCCGGCGCGCACGATGCCGTTTTCTCCGCCGAGCCGGGTGCGCTTTTCACGGCGGCAGGTGTGCAGAAGGCCGATATTGCGGTGTAACCGGCACAGGTGCACGCCGCCGGACATCCCAAAGCTCAATGTCGGTAAGTTCCATAATCTATCTTATGCGATCTTCTGATGTGGCGGGGTGGTTCAAGTTTGAAGTGCGGCTTGCGAGCGGTTCGATACGAAAATGCGCGCACGAAGCCCTTTCCCTTCTTGTGCTCTCTCCCCCTGTTCAAACAGGAAATGCGGTGTGGGGAATGTCTGTTCTTGATGCGCGGCGACACACAATCCATTCGAGAACCGGGGCAAGAGCAGACAGAGCGCGCATACCCTGCCCGTCGTTACGCGCTCTCATTCACCGTCAGGCGCATGCTTCCGCCCATCGTCTCGCCCGGCGCGAGCCGCTGTAAGCCTCCGAAATCCGGATGGTGGAAACCGTTGGCCGTGTGGCTCATCGGTTCGAAACACAGAAATGCGAAGTCCGGCGGCGGTGAAAAGAGCATGTAACGCGAGAAAACGGGATCGGTGTCGATGGTTGCGGCAAGACCATGTTCGGGCCAGACCAGACTGGCCCTGCAATCCCATCCTTCGAAACAATTGTTTAGCCCGTGGGCCGGAAGGAGACGGGGTTTTGAGAAATCCACCGTATCGGGCAGCGGTTCGTTTCGGTCGGGAACGTGGTATTCGTCTTCCGTCCACCAGGATTGTGCACGGGCCTGCAGGGTCATCCGGGGTGTCCGGGGGAAATACGGATGCAGACCAAGGCCAAACGGCATGGCGTGGCGCCCCCTGTTTTCCACCGCAATGGAGATTGTAAGCTGGCTGCCATCAAGCGCAAACCGCTGTGTCGCCCTGTAGGTGTAGGGTGATTGCGCGTCGCCCTCGCGCTGCATGTCGATTGCTACGGAATGCGCGGTACGATCGATGACGGCCCAGTCGCTCTTCCAGCCTTCGCCGTGCAGGTAGAAAGGCGGCACGTCATTGGGTTCAAACCTGTATGTGCGGCCTTCATAGTCAAAGGCATTTCCGCCGACCCGATTGGCAAAGGGCACCATCGGAAAGCAGGCCGTATCGGTCGGGCCAAACGCCCCCTCCTCCCCGGCGAATGGCCGCAGGATCGGATGCCCGTTGCGGTGGTATCCGTCAAGAATCACACCGTAACGCGGCGATACGCGAACGCGCAGTTCCGTGTTTTCCAGTAAAACCGTTCCGTCTGTCATCGTTCCCCCAGTCATTCAGGCCGGCCAAAGCAATACAACAAGCCGGCGCATGAAGCCATCTGGCGGCGAATCTTGAGGCACGATCCCGAAGGCCGGATCAACGTTCGCCGAGGCTCTGGCCGAACTGTGCCGTGATTGGCGCCAGAAAGTAGCTGATAAGGCGCCGGTCGCCGGTGATCGCGTCGACATTGCCGGTCATCCCGGGACGCAGCGCAAGACGGCCTGATGGCGATTGCAGCGCATCGCTTTCAGGCTTCAAGCGCACGACAAATCCCCAGCGGCCGCTGGCCCCGACTTCAATCGAATCGGTGGCGATGTCGGTGATTTCGGCCATCATCGAACCAAATCGCTCGGCAGGATAGGCATCGAGCCGGATACGCGCTTTCTGCCCGGCCTTGAGGAACCCGCTGTCCTGATTGGAAAACAGCGCTTCAAATTCAAGCTGGCTGTCCCGCGGCACCACCCGCATGAGATCCTGCCCGGCCTGAACCACGCCGCCGATTGTCGACACCGCAAGTTGCTCGACCGTTCCCGATACCGGAGCTCTCAGCGTCGCTGCCGCGATCCGTTCGTCCAGTGCCCTGCGTTCCTGGCGCAACGCAGCCAGCCGGGCATCGATCTTGTCCCGTCGCTGCATGACCCTGTTCTGGTTCGCGCTGAAGAGCCCTGCCCGCTCGGTTTTCAGTACGGACGCCTCAGCTCTCGTTTTGGCGATCTGGCGCTCGACCACGTGTTTTTCCGCCTGAAGGTCGTCATAAGCCGCACGGACCTTGAGATACGCCTCGCGGGAGGAAATGCCGCGCTCCATGAGCTTCTCCGCCGCCTGAAGCCGTTCCTCCTGCACCGCCAGCGCTGCATCTGCCTGCTCAACCCGTCCAAGAAGGACATCCAGCGCCTTGCGATTGACGTCGATGCGTGCATCCGCACCGGCCAGCCCGTCGGTAAAGTCGTTGAGTTCGGCGGCAAGCAGGCGTGCCTGCGCGGCCTCTTCATCACCATCTTCACCAACGGGCAGAAGATCGCCGGCATCGAATTTTCGTGTCGGCGAGCCGCCATCCCGCATTTCAGCGAGACGCGACAGAAAAGCGGCGAGCCGCACAGTCTCGCGCCTGAGCCGAACCTCTTCCTCAACCAGCGTTGCCTGCTTTGCCACGGCGGCGGTGGCGTCGAGCGTCAGCAGCAGATCGCCCTTCTTCACACCCACCCCGTCACGCACGAGGATGCTGGTTATGGAGCCGGGGTATTCGGCCTGCACCACCTGCACCCGATCAAGCGGGACGATCCGGACAGTGCCGCGGGCGGTCACCTCGACACGCAGGATGCAAGCAGCGATCAGGATGATGGCAAAAACCGCCATGCTGAACAGCACGGTAACATGCAATGTCGGTGAAGAGCCGCCCGGTTCGTCAAGCATCCGCATGAGCAACTCCCGTACCAAAATCGATAATATGATCCCGCTGCGAGAAAACATCCGGTCGATGGGTAATGACGATGACCGTCATCTTTTCCCTGAGCCGCATCAGTTCACTCACCATCCGGCTCTGTGCCGCCTCATCGAGCGCGCTGGTCGGCTCGTCGAGTATGAGGACGGCCGGGTTCTGAAGCACGGCGCGGGCGATGGCGATGCGCTGCTTCTGCCCGCCTGACAGGGCATTCCCCTGCTCTCCGACCGGCGTATCGAGCCCCAGCGGCAGACGATAGACGAGGTCATCCGCTGCCGCCACGACCAGCGCTTCGCGCAGCATCGCATCGGTGGCTTCCGCACACCGGAGCTGAAGATTCTCACGCAGGGTTCCCGAAAAGAGATACGGATCCTGTGGGACATAGATGATCCGTGACCGAACGCTCTCCGGTTCGAATTCCGAAAGGTCCTCGCCACCGAAGCGGATGGTGCCGCCCTGCGGCACTTCCAGACCGGCAGCCAGGCGTCCGAATGTTGACTTTCCCACCCCCGATGGCCCGACCACGAGGGTGCATGAGTGCGGCGGAATGAGGAGGTCGACCCCGTCCAGAACCGGCCGTTGATCGACCGCATAGGCGAAGGAAACGGAGCGAAACTCCAGCCGGGGTTCAAGCCCGGCGGGGAGCCTGTTCTTTTCGCCGAAAGGCTCACGCGTGCTGCTGAGTATATCGCCCAGACGCTGGCGCGAGACGCGAAGGTTCTGCCAATCCTGCCACAGCTTCGAGAAGCCGGCGATTGGCGCGGCAATCTTCTCCGCGATCAACTGAAAGGCAATGAGTTGCCCGAGCGTCAGATCGCCGGCAAAGACCTGCTGCGCCCCGACATAGATCACACCGATGAACACGCCCTTTTCGCACAGCATTGCCAGTTGGCCGCTGACGGCATTCATCGTGTAGACCCGGCGCGAAGCCTGCAGGGTATGCGAGAGTGTCTGCCGCAGGCGCGACAGCATCGCGCTCTCCGCGGTGAGCGCCTTTACCGCAGTCATGCCAGACAGGTTTTCCACCAGCCGCGCCTGATGGCGCGACCCCGTATCGAACTGGGCGCGCAGGCGTTTTCGCAACACGGGTCCGAAACCCAGATAAAGAAGCGCCTGAAGCGGCAGTGCCACGGCCACGACCACGGTCAATGGCCCCGAGATCGACAGAAGAACCGCGACGTAGAGCAGCGTGAAGAACAGATCCAGCGACGCGCCGGTGGTCAGCCCCACAAGGAAGGCGCGGATGGTATCAGTCTCGCCGATCCGGGACAGGGTTTCGCCCACAGGCCACCTTCGAAAGTGCCGCAGTGGCAGGCGGAAGAGATGATCGAACAGCCGCGTGCCCAGCTCCAGTGTCAGGCGGTTGGCGACAGAGATACCCAGAAAGGCCGCGAGCAGGTTGAAGCTGACCTGAAAGAGGCTGGCGCCGACCATGACAACCACCACGACGATCAGAGACGCTTCGCGCTGGAACGGCAATATCCGGTCGATGACAACCTGAAAAACAAACGGCTCAAGCAGCCCGATCATTCGAACGCAGACGGCCAGAAAGGTGAGTTCCGCGTAGAGCGGGACATGCTTGCGCAGCGTCGTTGCGAACCAGGACAGGGGGACGCCCTGATCGGCCGGTGGAAGGCGTTGTGACATTTGGAAACCTGCTGGTCGGGTGTCCGGCAGTCGGGGCCCTGATGCGTTCAGGGCCCCGGCCCCGTTCAGTGCCGACATCGCCGCACCGGGCGATGTCCTCTATCGCTACACAGGATCAGGCGACGGCGTCTTCGATCACGCCGCCGATAATCCCGCCGACGGTGTTTCCGACCACACCGCCAACTTCAGCCCCTGGCGCGCTTCCGAAGAAGCCACCGATGGCACCGCCGATAACCGAGCCGATGGCGGCGCCGATGGTGTGCCCCAGACCCCGGACCGCTTCTCCGCCGCCGCCGAAGCTCACAGGCGTATCAATGCCCGGGTTATCGATCTGAAAATCTTCAAACATTTCCAATATCCCTATTTCAAATGTGCTTTCGAGTATGAAGCCGGATAACCGGCGGTTTGACCGGTGAATAATGTTCACCGGCATGCACCCGATACGAAACGCATCGAGGGCATTCGTCCCGGGCTGTGGGAGACCTGCAAAATGCCTCAAGGCCCGGATGTTCGGCTTACGCGGAACTCTTCCAGTATTTGACGGTTCGAAGAGCGCCATCGGTATTTCTGCGCACGCTGGTTGCACGACGGCCGGGAAAAATATTGCGTCTCAGATCGGCAATGATTTCACGCGCCGTACCATAGGGAGCGATGAAATCATTGAAGAACAGGCGGTCGCCGCATCTCCATTCGTGGAATGCGAGTGCGCGACCGCTCTGCAAGATGGTCCGCTCGGTGTCTTCATCCAGCAGCGCCCAGCTGACGAAGCCCGTGGGTATCCCGTCCGGTGTCAGATAAAACCGCGCCTGGCCAAGATGGAGGGGCGGCAGGATTTCCACGTCGAGATAGCGCTCTACGCAGAAGGCGCGATGGTTCTCGGAGCGTGCGAGAAGCTCCAGGGCATAGCCAATGCCGGAATACAGATCGACGGCCGTCATCGCCTGATCCCCCGTGATGAAGCGGTTGGTTCTGTGCGCCGGAGTTCCATTGCGATCTGCGGACAGTGGCTCTCAAGAGACGCGAGCATATCCGGGAGCCGTTGCCTGCAGGCTATTCGGTGCTCAAGGTGGACTGTCTTGCCCTCCCCGTTGTGCTGCCACAGCACATACCCCAGTGGCACCTGTTGACGGTCGAGCGCGAGGAAAACACTTCGGTTCTGCATGGACTGCAGCAGGCGTGCGTAGCGGTCGCCAATCGAGTGATCGACGGCACCTGCATCCGGATACTGAAGGTCGAGCAGCAAAAGGCCACCGATCTGGCGGTAGAGACTGGCGACGGTCCCATCCGTATCCTGCATTCCGGGCAGAACGTAGCGCTGCGGCAGAATGCGCGGGCGATCGTGATAATCTGCCAGGAGAGCCGGGGCCTTTTCACCGCTTCTGAATAACGCGGCGATTTTCTTTCTGGTCCATTCCTGACCAATCGACTGCGCCAGAAGACGCGCAATCGGGTAGTTCCATGCGTAATCGTAGGTGTCGCTTCCGCACTCCAGAGCGGTTCGTAGCGACTGTAGGTCCGTACCGAGATAGCGGGAATTATCGGTTAACCAGGCAGTTTCCAGATACGGCGATAATGCAGGTCGAGCCTGGCGCACCCAGCCTAACAGAAGCTGCTCGCCAACAAACGCACAGACTTCACGGGATAAAGGCGGCATGGGCGAACGCCCGGAGCTGACAATCTGCAGGGCGTGGGAAAACTCGTGTGCGACCGTGAGAATGTCCGAAGCCGTGCCGCGGTAAGGACAACTCACAAAGGGTAACGTCTTTCGTCCCCGGTCGCCCCGGTCGCCCCGGTCGTACGTGAAAGCACGACCATCCCTGCCCTGCTGCACTTCAAAACTTCTCGGCACCCGTGTCTGCACAAACCGAATCAGCCGCGATGATTCGGGAATACCCGCGGTCAGCGCCTGCGCGGCCATCTCCCACGCGGCCTCACCGCTTATTTCCGGAGGCACGCTGCGACCTGATGCCCCAGCGCCTGTCAGAAAAATCGGAAGCGCATGATCAGTCAGGTTACGCCTGAGAAAGGCATCATCAACACGATTGGTTCTTAACCACTCAGAAAAAATATCAGCCATGAATAAAAGCTATGATCAATATTCGTTTGTAAAATTAAAGTGAACTACTGTTTACAGCAAATTGATGGTGAGATGTTGATATTTTTTGTGAAATAAGGGTGCAGTTTATATTTGTACCGAACGCTGAATATCATAAAAAGGCCCGCATCTTCCTCGTCCGACTCCGCCGTGTGGCGCAGTTTCGTGGCTTTCCCTGCTACGCCTGAACGTTCGCCGCGAGGTGCGTGATTGTGCTTGCGTCCCCGGTTTCGTTGCATATATACGGGCACACTCCTGAATGATCAGGTTGAGCATCTGCTGGTTGGAGAGGACGCCATGTCTCAAGACGCCCTTTTCCAATTGGGGATGGATTCAGTTGTACTGAACACCGCCCAAAAGGAAGAAAGCATCACCGCGCAGCCCGCATCTGCGGTTTGCGACGACAAGGATCACTTTATCGAGAAAGACGGCGTTCTTTGCGCCGGCTCTCATTTCATCGTGGATCTGTTCGAGGCCGAACGCCTGGACGATCTGCCTTATATTCAGAAGACGCTGATCGACTGCGTGAACGCAGCCGGCGCCACTCTTTTGCATATCCATCTGCACCCGTTCGAGCCGAATGGCGGGATAAGCGGCGTTGCCGTTCTGGCCGAAAGCCATATCTCGATTCATTCCTGGCCCGAGCGGCAATATGCAGCGCTGGACATCTTCATGTGCGGCGACGCGCAGCCGGAACGCTGTATCGATGTGCTGAAGGAAGCCTTCGCTCCCGGCCGGATGGATGTGAACGAGCTGCTTCGGGGACGAAACGCGTGAGCGGGCGCAAAACCATCTCGGAAACCCTGCATAACGGCGTCGGCATGGTTTTCGATGCCGAAGAGGTGCTTTACGAGGAGGGAACGGGACATCATCAGCTTACGCTGATCCGTAACCCTGTCTTCGGCAAGGTCTTGGTGCTCGATGGTGCGGTGCAGGTCACCAGCCGCGACGAGTTCATCTATCATGAGATGCTTGCGCACGTGCCGCTTGCGGCACACGAGAACCCCGCCGATGTGCTGATCATCGGCGGCGGCGATTGCGGCCTCGCAGAGGAGGTGCTGAAGCACAGGCGTGTCGGCACCCTCACCCAGGTCGAGATCGATGCGTCTGTCCTTGACTTCTCACGCGAGCATTTTGCCGACTTCAACGCGCCCGTTTTCGACGACCCGCGTTTCAGGGTCGAGATCGCCGACGGAGCGGTTTTTGCTGCGGAAACCGACAGGCGCTTCGATGTAATTCTCGTCGATTCCACGGATCCCACCGGGCCCGGCGCGGTTCTGTTTACGACCGAGTTTTACAGGAACCTGAAACGCATCCTGCGCCCGGGCGGCATCGTGGTTTCTCAGAACGGTGTCCCCTTCCTCCAGCCCGACGAGTTTTCGAAGGCGATGAAGGGGTTGTCCTCGGTGTTCGGGACCGCCACCTGTTACCTCGTTTCCGTCCCCACCTATTTTGGTGGGCACATGACGCTTGGCTGGTCGACCGACAATCCCGCCTCTCTCGCAGTCAGCGAGGAGACGCTCATGGAGCGTATGGCGGGAATTGAAACACGTTACTACACGCCTGCCCACCACAGGGCAGCCTTCGCCCTTCCGCGTTTCATCGAGACGCTGCTGGAGAACGCCGTGAAGTCGTGAGAAATGGGCTCCAGGGCCCATTTCCACTTTTCGGTCCGATACTCTATGCCTCCTGACCGGAAAAGAACGGCACGCTGGAGGCAAGCTCCGCGTCCAGCTGTTGTGCCCTGCGATAGGCGGGCCTCGATTCCACCCGCGCCAGATAGTCCTTGAAGACAGGCTTTTCGGGCAGGGCGCGCAGGATGTTCATGGTGTAATTGATCCCGGATGCGAGCTGTGTATCGGCAGCGGTGAAACGCTCGCCTGCCGCATAGGAATTGTTTGCAAGCCGCAGTTCGACGTAAGCCAGCATGTCGGCGAAAGTGCCGAACGGATATTCGTTGCTCTCATATTTCAGCCCCTGCACATGCGCGCAGATGGCAGGATCAAAAACGGCATCGCAATAGACCAGAGCCGTCAGATAGGCCGCACGGTCCGCTTCGTTGACCGCGGGCGCCAGTCCTGCCTGCGAATACCTGTCGGCAAGATAGATGGTGATGGCGGCGCGTTCGGTCACCACCTGCCCGTCATGGACGATGGCCGGAACCTTCTTGCTGGGCTGGATGGAACGATAGCTCTCCGGCACACCACCGCGTGCGCGAATGTCGATCATCTCCAGTTCATAGGGAACCTGCAACTCCTCCAGGAGCCAGAGGATGCTTGAAGAGCGCGACCAGGGTGCATGATAGAATGTCAACATCGGGTTTTCTCCTACTCTATGCCGCACCCTATCAGGCCCCTCCTGACAGGATACCGTCAGCATATTCCGGGCTCACTCCGCTGGACATGAAAAAGGCGACCGAAGCCGCCTTTTCCGAAAATGTGGATACCGTCGAGATCAGTTCGGCAGCTTGTCGTCGATGCCCTTGATATAGAAGTTCATGCTCAGGACTTCGCCGTCGGGTGCCACCTGGCCTTCCTCGAGCCAAAGCGTGCCATCCTGCTTGTAGACAGGGCCGGTGAAAGGGTTAAAGCCTTCATCCTTGATTTGGGCCTCGATGGCCTCGGCCGCCGCCTTCACATCGTCGGGCATGTTCGTGTAGGGCGCCATGACGACGTGACCGTCCTTCATGCCGCCCCAGACATCCTGCTGTTCCCACGTACCGTCCATCACGGCCTGGACACGCTCGATATAATACGGGCCCCAGTCATCGACGATGGAGGTGAGCTGGGTTTCAGGCGCGAACTTGATCATGTCGGAGGCCTGGCCGAAACCCTTGATGCCGCGATCGGCAGCGACCTGCAGCGGCGCCGTGGAATCGGTGTGCTGCGTGATGATGTCGACGCCCTGATCGAGCAGCGCCTTGGCCGCGTCGGCTTCCTTGCCGGCGTCAAACCAGGTGTTGGCCCAGACGATCTTGACCTGGAAATCCGGATTGACCGACTGCGCGCCGAGCATAAAGGCGTTGATGCCCATCACCACTTCGGGAATCGGGAAGGAGGCGATATAGCCGGCTACGCCCTTCTCCGACATTTTTGCTGCGATCACGCCCTGCACATAGCGGCCTTCGTGGAAGCGCGAATTGTAGGTTGCCACATTGGGGTGATCGCGCTTGAAGCCGGTTGCGTGCTCGAACTTGATGTCGGGGAATTTCGCAGCGACCTTCTGCACCGGATCCATGAAGCCGAACGAGGTGGCGAAGATGATGTCGCATCCCGAACGGGCAAAACGTTCCAGCGCGCGCTCGGCATCCGCCCCTTCCGGAACGCTTTCGAGATAGGCAGTCTCGACCTTGTCGCCGAAATGCTCCTCGACATCGAGCAGGCCCTGATGATGCTGGTAGGAATAGCCGAAATCGCCGATGGGGCCGACATAGATCCAGCAGGCCTTGGTCTTGTCCTGCGCCGCGGCGGGCGCCGCACCGTAGGCGATGGCCGCAGCGCCTGCGGCAAGAGCCATAACGAGTTTCTTCATTGTTGACGTCCTCTCTGTTGACTGAGTGCGGGGCTTATCGGGCTGGCACAAAGGGCCGGCCGAGGCATGCGGGCGTGTTGACCATCGTCAGGCGCCGGTTTCGCGAGATTAGTACAAGAACGGCGATGGTCGCCAGATACGGCAAGGCGGACAGGAACTGCGAGGGCACGGAAACACCGATCACCTGTGCATGCAGCTGGCCGATTGAGACGGCGCCGAAAAGATAGGCTCCGGCCAGAACGCGCCACGGTCGCCACGACGCGAACACCACCAGCGCCAGCGCGATCCAGCCACGGCCGGCCGTCATGTTCTCGATCCACTGCGGCGTATAGACGAGCGAGAGATACGCGCCCGCGAGCCCGGCGCACGCACCGCCGAAAACCACCGCCGCATAGCGTACGGCGATGACCCTGATGCCGAGCGCATGGGCGGAATCGTGATTGTCCCCCACCGACCGCAGCGTGAGACCCGCACGGGTGCTGAAGAGAAAATAGCTGACGCCGATGACCAGCAGGATCGATATGTAGAAGAGCGGGGCCTGAGCGAAGAGAAAACGCCCGACCACGGGCAGATCGGACAGGACCGGAATGACAAGCGGTGTCATTCTAACGCCGGGCAGACCGATGAACGCCTCGCCGATCATGCCGGAAACACCCAGCCCCAGCAGCGTCAGCGCCAGGCCGGTCGCAACCTGGTTGGTCACGAGCGAGAGTGTCAGAAACCCGAAGAGAAGCGCAAAGGCCGCACCGACCAGAACGGCCGCGAACACGCCGAGCCAGGGGGAACCGGTGGTTATGGCGACGCCGAACCCCGTCACGGCGCCCATCACCATCATCCCCTCGACGCCGAGATTGAGAACGCCGGAACGCTCCACCACCAGTTCGCCCATCGCAGCGATCAAAAGCGGTGTTGCCGCCGTGGCAATGGTGATCAGAACGGATTCAAGCATGTTTCGCGGCCTCCCCGCCCCGCAAGGCGCGTCCGGCGAGCCGGACCCTGTAGTGGATCAGCGTGTCGCAGCCGAGCACGAAGAAAAGCAGCATGCCCTGAAACGCACGGGCGGCCTTGTCGGAAAGCCCGAGTGAAATCTGCGCGGCCTCGCCGCCAAGATAGGAGAGTGCGAGCACGAAGCCTGCCGCCACGATGCCGAGCGGATTGAGCCGCCCAAGGAAGGCGACGATGATGGCGGTGAACCCGTAGCCAGGTGAAATGGAGGGCTGGAGCTGACCGATCGCGCCTGCGACCTCGGAGATTCCGGCAAGGCCGGCCAGGCCGCCGGAGATGAGAAAGGCCACCACGACCATGCGCGACGAACTGAAGCCGGCAAACCGCCCTGCCCTTGGACTTTGGCCCAGAACGCGGATTTCAAATCCCTTGCGGGTCTTGCGCAGGATGAACCACAGGATCAGGGCCGCAAGAATGGCAAAGACGATGCCCCAGTTTGCCCTGCCGGCCGATGGCATCAGTTCGGGCAGGATGGCGAAAGCGTGAAAATCGCGGGTTTCGGGAAAGTTCATCCCACCCGGATCACGCCATGGACCGCGTACGATCCAGTCCAGAAAGAGCTGCGCCACATAGACCAGCATGAGACTTGTGAGAATCTCATTGGTGTTGAAACGGGCCTTGAGGAAGGCGGGCACGGCCGCATAGGCAGCGCCGCCCACCATCCCCATGGCGAGCATCAGCGGTAGAACGAGCCAGTTCTGAAAATCGGGAAACACCACGGGCAGCATGCTGCCGGCTATTGCGCCGGCTATGAACTGCCCCTCGGCACCGATGTTCCAGTTGTTTGACAGGAAACAGACCGAGAGACCGACCGCGATAAGGATTAGCGGTGCCGCCTTGATCGCAAGCTCATGCAGCGACCACGTCTCGCGCAGTGGATCTATGAAATAGTAGTAGAGCGCATCGAGCGGGTTCTTGCCAAGAATGGAGAACATGATTGCACCGGCCACCATGGTTAGAACCAGTGCGATCAGCGGCGAGATGGCGCTGAAGAGAACGGAGTGCTGTGGACGCTTGACGAGTTCCAGGCGCATTATGCGGTCTCCGCGTTTTTGGGCCGATCGGACCGTTCGGGCTCGGCACCCCCCATCAGCAGGCCGATTTTCTCAAAACTTGCCTCGCCAATCGGCATCGGCGCCGAAAGGCGCCCGTCATGCATGACTGTCACGGAATCGCAGATTTCAAACAGCTCATCCAGATCCTGACTGATGACCAGAACCGCCGAGCCCGAGCGCGCCAGGTCGATCAGGGCCTGCCGGATGCGCGCGGCGGCCCCCGCATCGACACCCCAGGTGGGCTGGTTCACCACCATCACCGCAGGCTGGCGATCGAGCTCGCGGCCGATGATGAATTTCTGCAGATTGCCGCCCGACAGGGCGGAAGCTTCTGGATCCTCGCCACTTTTTCGAACGTCCATTATCTTGACGATGCGGGAAGCGGCCTTCGCCAGCGCGCCCGAACGCACGGTGCCGAGCGCGCCGACAAGAGCGCCCGCATCGGTGATATGGCGCGACAGGAAGAGATTCTCTGAAAGCCGCATCTGCGGCGCCGCGCCATGACCAAGGCGCTCTTCAGGCACGAAGGCGGCGCCCAGAAGGCGGCGACCGGAAATGCCGGTTCGCCCCGCATCCCTTCCGCGGATGCGAATGGCACCCGCCTGTTCCTGAAGCACCTCGCCAGACAGGGCTTCGAACAGTTCTCCCTGTCCATTGCCCGCCACGCCGGCAATGCCCATGACCTCGCCGGCGCGCACCGAAAGGCTGATCCCTCGAAGCGGCATGGCGAACGGGTTTGCGGCGGGCCGTTTTAGCCCCGTGATCTCCAGCAGCGCCTCGCCACCGGTATCGACGCTGCCGGTGCGCCTGACTGCATCGACGTCATCGCCGACCATCATGCGGGCAAGCGAGGCGGCGGTCTCCTGCCGTGGATCGCAATGCGAAACCACCTTGCCATGGCGCAGAACGGTGGCACGGTCGCAAAGTCGTTTCACCTCTTCCAGACGGTGAGAGATGTAGAGGATCGATTTGCCCTCGTCGCGCAGGGTTTCCAGCGTCTCGAAGAGTTTGTCCGCCTCCTGCGGGGTCAGAACCGACGTCGGCTCGTCGAGAATGATCAGATCCGGTTTTTGCAGCAGGCAACGGATGATCTCGATCCGCTGACGCTCTCCGACCGAAAGGTCGCCCACATGGGCAAAGGGATCGAGCGGCAGGCCATAGGCCTTTGACAAATCGCGTGCGCGTTCGGCCACCTGCAGGATCGGCGTATTGTCGTCCAGCGACAGCATGATGTTTTCGGCCGCGGTCAACGCTTCAAACAGCGAGAAATGCTGGAAAACCATGCCGATGCCAAGACGACGGGCCTCGCCCGGCGACTGGATGGACACCGGCTTTCCCTTCCAGCGAATGTCGCCCGCGGCCGGTTCGAGCGCACCGAACAGCATCTTGACCAGTGTCGATTTGCCGGCACCGTTCTCGCCCAGAAGCGCATGAATCTCGCCCTTGCCAATCGAAAGGTCGATCGCGTCGCACGCCTTCAGGGCGCCAAATATCTTTGTCAGCCCGCGAACTTCCAGAAGTTCGCTGCCCTTGCCTTCGTGTGCTTGATCCACGCCGGCTCCCATTTCGGACATTTTTATTTTGTTCCCAACTCGATCATAGGCAGACGGCTTTGTCGTTAATTAGAGCCGCTTTGCTTGAAAGAGCTTCAAACACGACGGCCCCATTACTCATTACGCCCTTTGCCCAGATTCGGCCAAGCCTGCATGAGGCCCCCGATCACGAAGAGATAGATGCCGGTGGCACCGATGCCGATCCGCACCAGGGGATGCGCATCGAGATGCTGAACAAGACCAACAACGCCAAACCCGCACCAGGCAAAGAAGATGGTCAGATTGAGAGCGCGCAGTCGTTGAACGCGCACCGGATGGAGGAAGAAGACCGGCAGAAAGGTCGTCACGGCCGAAATGAGCACGACGGCGAACGCGACATATTCGCCCGGCTCGACCACGAACAGGGTGAACACCACCATGTTCCAGACCACCGGAAAACCCTTGAAGAAATTCTCCCGTGTCTTCATGCCGGTATCGGCGTAATAGATCGCGCTGGTAACGACGATGATCGCAGCCGACAGGAAGGAAAGCCCCTCGCCCATGAACCCGCTCCGGTAGAGCGCGAACGCGGGAATGAGGACATAGGTAACATAGTCAATGATGTTGTCGAGCATATCGCCCGACCACGTGGGCAGAACCTGCTTTACATCGAGCCTGCGCGCAATCGGCCCGTCGATCCCGTCGACGAACAGCGCGAAGCCAAGCCACCAGAACATCGCGACCCACCGCCCTTCGCTGGCAGCGACCAGCGACAGAAAAGCGAGAAAGGATCCGGATGCCGTCAAGAGGTGAACGGAAAACGCCTTGGCCTGCGGGGCCGTGACTTTTTTGGTCTTCATGCTCTGTGCCCAGATCCTGACCCCAGAGTGTCTTCGCTTTTCGTAAATCGCAAAAACGCTCTATCCTGTTGTTTTTGCGCAATTCCGGACGGAAAACCGGTTCCCATTTTTCCTGAAATTGCCTTAAGGTCCGCGCCAGTCGAGCGGGCATATCTCTGCCGACCGCCCGGCAAAATTCCAGTTGCGCCCAAAGGCGCGCATGCGGCTCTTCTCGGATCGGGCAACGGTAATCTCCGGCGCGATCCAGTATTGCGAATTGGTGATGACCGTGTCGCCCTCGGCATCCTTGCCTGCGATCGGCGTGATGGCGCCGTCGATGATTTTCGGAATCTGGAAAATGCGGGTCTTCCCGTCGGTTTCATAGTGAACCGGCGCCCGCTGAATGCCCAGAAACTGCCCCACGAGAATGGAGAGAAGCCCTGTCGTACCGCCGGCCTTACCGGAAAAGATCTTGCCGATGGCCTTTTCGGCATAAATCGAGGCGCGTTCATCCAGAAAGATGCCCGCTGTCCAGTTGCCGCGGCTCATATAGCCCGGAATTTCCATGACAAGCCCAAGATTGAGGCCGGAAAGGTCCGTCTCGCCATAGTGCCCCTGATCGATCCGAAACCCGGCCCAGGTCTGGCAGTATCCCTCGGTGGGCGAATGGTTGCCCAGCGAAAGCACGCAGGGGCAGAACACGGTGCAATTGCACGACAGCACCAGCTCGCCTTTCAGCGCCCAGTCTTTCTTTCCCATGGCATCGGCCCCTCTTCTAAAATGAGATTACAAGAAGCGTAAGCGCCCACACAAGAAGGAGCGCGCCCGAAACGCGTGTGAAAACGCGGCTATGACCAGATTTCTCGACCAGCGTGAACACGCCGAGAAGCGCCATCCAGAACACATTCATGAGGCCAACGGCCAACATGACCAGCATGAGCGCCCAGCAACAACCGAGGCACCAGAGCCCCTGCTGCAGGCCGAGCCGGTAGATCGCCGCCGGGCGTGTGCTCCAGCGGCCAAACAGCGTGGCAAAGGGATTGCGGCACTTGACGAGGCAGGCCTCTTTCAAGGCGGAGAACTGATAAAATCCGGCAATGGCGAGAACGATCGCGCCGGCATGGCCCGTCCAGGGAGACAGAAACGTTTCGCCATTAAAGCTCCAGAAAGCACCGAGGGCCAGCGCCGCAAAACCGAACGATGCGGCCAGCCAGACGGAGAGATACCCGGCTACGAGTATGACAGGATGCACCACGCTTTCACCCTTGCGGGCGGCGGTATCGGCAATCTCGCAATAGGTGCGGAGCAGCGGTGCAGCCGACGGCAGCATCATGGCAATCGCCATCAGGAACCACATGAAGGCGAGAAGAATGAAGGCGGTCCAGCCGTTGCCGGCGCCTACCGGGGCAAGGCAGAGGGACAAAAACGTCTCGAAGGACGCCGGCAATGCGATGTCGGGAATGTGTTGAAGCAAGGCCACCCCCGGCCCGGCAGCCCTTGGGTCGACGGCGGCGATCCTCATGCCCATGAGTGCGAGAACGGTCCAGGACGCTGCAATGGCCAGACAAAGCGCAAACAGCGAGAGTGGATAAGCCAGACGTGCCATGCGGTGCACGGTGCGGCCGGAACCCGCCAGAGCAGTCAGATCGTCATCCTTGCAACTCACATCCGAACCTCATCCACCAGACTGGGTTCTTTCGCCACGTTGAAGCTTGCGCCGAACCGACCCATCATGACAAAGACAGGAAGCATTGCTGTCGATCAAGACAGAAACAGAGATGGATGGAAAGCCGTGAGCGATCGCAACCGCAGGATACTCGTTGCAGGGACAGGGCCAGCTGGTCTGATCGCCGCGCTGATGCTCGCGCATCACGGCCACGCGGTGACGCTTGTGGGCCCCGTCCCCGAGGGGCGTGACCGGAGGACCGTGGCGCTGATGCGCCCGTCGCTCGACCTGATCGAGCCCCTTGGCATTCTTGACCGGCTGCTGCCGGAAACCGCGCCGCTGCGCGCCATGCGGCTTGTGGACGCGACGGGGCGTCTCATCCGCAGCCCGACGGTGACCTTTCATGCAGGCGAGATCGGCGAAGAGTTTTTTGGGCTGAACATCCCCAACGCACGCCTGACGGAAGAGCTCGCAGAGGCGGCAAAAACCTCGCCGCTGATCGACTGGCACGAAAGCCTTGTAGAGAAATGGGCCTGCGAAAGCGACCGCGTGACCGCAACGCTCAGAAACGGCGACCACCTTGTGGCGCAGCTTGCGGTGGCCGCCGACGGGCGCGGCTCGCCGGCGCGGGAAGCCGCCGGTATTTCTGCCAAGACCCGAGCCCTTCCCCAGGCCGCCCTGGTGCTCAACTTCAAGCATGCGCGTGAGCACGGCTTTGTATCGACCGAGTTTCACACCCAGAGCGGCCCCTGCACACAGGTCCCCCTCCCCGGAATGCATTCGAGCCTTGTCTGGGTTCTGAAACCCGAAGACGCCGAGACGATGAACGCGCTCGGCGACGAAGAGCTCTCGCGCAGGGTCGAGGAACGGCTTTCGTCGATGCTCGGCCGCGTCACGGTGGAACCCGGCCGCCAGATTTATCCGCTCGGCACGCTGATGCCATCGCGTTTCGGACAGAACCGGGTGGCGCTTGTCGGCGAGGCGGCGCATGTTTTCCCGCCCATCTCGGCACAGGGGCTCAATCTGGGCATTCGGGACGTTGAGGACCTCGTGGCCGTGGCCAGTGCTTTTCCCGACGATCCCGGGTCACCTGCCGCCATGAGCCGCTATCATGCTGCGCGGCGCCCGGATATCCTTGCCCGGAGCAACTCGGTCAACCTTCTGAATGCATCGCTTCTTTCGGGCTTTCTTCCCGCACAGATTGCCCGCAGCGCCGGGCTCAGTGTCATCGGAAGCATTCCGCCGCTGCGCGCCCTCTTCATGCGCGAGGGCATGCGACCCGGCAGCGGCTTCTCCGCGCTTCTGCCGTTTAAGGGAAAAGGTCCGGCGGCAGGAGCCCGTTCGTGATGGCATAGAGGAGCGCTGTCACTGTACCCACCGACACGAGCGTGGTGATGAGCACGCTTGCCGAAGCGCGCTCCATCCAGACACCGTATTGCTGGCTGATGACAAACACGTTGGTTGCCGTGGGCAGCGAGGCAAGAAGAACGGCTGAAAACACCCAGCTCTCGGAGAAATTTCCGACCCAGCTCAGCATGACATAGCAGATGGCCGGGTGGAGGATGAGCTTGAGGAAAACGATGGCGCCGACTTCGTGCGGCACACGCCTTAGCGGTCTGAGCGCCAGGCTGACCCCCATGGCGAAGAGCGCACAGGGAGCTGCTGCCGATGCCAGATAGGCGAGCAACCGCTCAACGGGCAATGGCGGAGCAAAATTGATCGCTGCCGCGGCCACGCCCGCCGCTGTTGCCACAATAAACGGATGGAGCACGATCTTGCGCACCACTTCCAGAGCCAGCCGGCCAGGTTTCTGACCGCTCCCGCCGGAGATCGCCATCATCATCGGCGCAACCGCGAAGTGGACCATATTCTCGAAGCAGAAGATCAGCGCCACGGGAACCGCAGCCTCTTCACCGAAGGCGAGCAGCGCCAGGCCCGGCCCCATATAGCCGATATTGCCGTAGCAGGCAGCAAGCCCCTTGATGGTGCTTTCGGCGATCGAGCTTCGGCTGATCAGAAGCGAACCGGCAAACATGACGGCGAAGACGATATAGGTGGAGGCGACCGCGCCAAAAATATAGCCCCACTCAGTCAGACGCTCGATGGGCGTTTTGGCAAGAAGCTGGAAAAAGAGAGCCGGAAGCGCCACATAAATGACGAACGTGTTCATCCAACCGAGCGCGTCGGCCGGGTGTGGCTTCAGCCGTGCCACCGCATAGCCGATGAAGATCAATCCAAAAAACGGCAGAACAAGTCCTGCAACACCGGTCATGGCCCATCCCTGTCTGGGCCACCGCTCGGTTCGCTCACCCGCAGAGGCAGGTTGAAAACGTTTCGCCCATAGATGGCGGCTAGCCCGCGCATGCCCCGCCCGTCAAGCCTGCGGGATTGAATTGTGACGGCGGCTGCGCCACATAGGGGCCAGAGGTAACATTATGCAAACTATTGGAACTGCAAAATTTCGCATTGGCCAGGTCGTCCGCCACCGGGTGTTCGACTTTCGCGGCGTGATTTTCGATGTCGATCCCGAATTCAACAACACGGAAGCCTGGTATCAGGCGATTCCCGAAGAAGTGCGTCCGCGCAAGGACCAGCCATTCTACCACCTCCTCGCCGAGAACGAGGAGACGGAGTATGTGGCCTATGTCTCGGAGCAGAACCTGATGCCCGATGAATCCGGCCTGCCCGTCCGGCACCCGCAGCTCGCGGAATTCTTCGTGGAAACCGGCGACGGTCACTACGAGCCCCGCGAGCGCATGCATCACTGACAGATTTTTTTAAAGCGCATATGAAAACAGGGCCGCAAAGGCCCTGTTTTTTAACGAAATTCCGAAGGAGACTGAAGACTATTCAGCCTTCTTGGCCTTCTCCTGCGCTTCACGCAGCTTTTCGGTAAACTCTTCGTTGTTCTTGTTCACGAAGTCCTGAAGCTTCTTCTGGCGGTCCTCGATGTCGGACTGCGGCAGCGGGTCGCCGTCATAGGCGTTGGTGAAACCGGACAGCGACATCTTGATCGGGTTCGGCTGGTTCTGGAAATTGACGGAGGTGAGCGTCAGTTCCGAGCCGCGCTTGAAGGAAGCCACGAGCTGATCGGTCAGCGGGGCTTCCGCGATGCAGCGATCCGGCAGGCAGATCGCGTAGTCGATCTTCTGGGTCTGGCCACCGTCGATCTGCAGGCCGATGCCGGGAGGCACCATGCGGCCGGTCGGAACGGTGATCTGGAAGACCTTGCGGTTCACCTTGCCCTTCACTTCGATCAGGCTGACGCCGGTGATCATCTGGCCGGTTTCCGCCACGAGAACGTTCTGCACATTGCAGATATCCACGTCTTCCTGTTTGGTGCAGGCCTTGAACCAGCCCTGCGGCGGCTGCTGCTGTTGCGCGGCGGCGACACCAACTCCGCTTGCGGCCACGCAGGCGGCGCCGGCAAGGGCGAACAGGGTGCGGATTGCTTTCGCGTTCAGGCTTTTCATATGGCTCAGTTCCTCTAAATGCACAGCGCCAGAATATCGATCACTGCGTCACCTGTTGTTAAAATGCGGCGACAGCATGACCCTTGGCCGCGTGTTACACCGCCATGCGGTGCGAATCCAGTCCGTCCGCGCATTTCCCTGGACTTTATGACAGTGTGCGGCAAACATCACACGATCTGCGGGAAGCCCGGAAAAGGTCACACTGTGTGCTAGGCTCCCCGGCGAATCATGGAAACGCGCAATTCCCGGCCAAGGTGTCTCGATGTCTGCAGCCCTAAAACCCCTTCGTTTCGCCCTGTTGGCGAGTTTGATCGCAACAGGTGCGGCTGTCGCGGCAGACGACCAGCCGAAACATGGCGTCGCCATGCACGGCGCACCTGAACTGCCGGCCGATTTCTCGCATTTCCCCTACGCCAATCCCGAAGCGCCGAAGGGCGGCGAGATCACCTATTGCGTCGTGGGGTCCTTCGACAATCTCAACCCCTTCATTCTCAAAAGCATGCGCACCACGGCGCGCGGCGTAATCGACACCATTTTCGGCAATCTGGTGTTTGAATCCCTGATGATGCGCAGTGCCGACGAGCCCTTTTCACTCTACGGCCTGCTGGCAGAAAGCGTGGAGATGGACGAGGCGCGCAGTTATGCGGAATTCAACCTGAACCCGGACGCCAAATGGTCGGACGGAACGGATGTGACGCCGGAAGACGTGATCTTCACCTACGAGGCGTACACGGAGAAGGGACGCCCGCCCTATTCCAGCCGCATGGCAAAGATCGAGAAAATCGAGAAAACCGGCGATCACAGTGTGCGCTTCACCTTCAACGACAAGGCGGATCGCGAGTTTCCGCTGATCGTTGCGATGACCCCGATCATCCCGGAACACGCATTCGACATCGAAACCTTCGACCAGACAACGCTCAAACCGGTGATCGGCAGCGGCGCCTATCGCATTTCGGAGGTCGAGCCCGGCCGACGCATCGTCTTCACCCGAAACGAAGAGTACTGGGGCGAAAACATTCCGTCGAAGCGCGGTTTCGACAATTTCGACAAGGTCACCATCGAGTACTTCCTGAACGCAAATTCGCTTATCGAGGCGTTCAAGAAGGGCATCTGCTCTGTCTATGCAGAATCCGACCCGGTGCGCCGGCAGCGCGGCATCGATTTTCCGGCTGCCCGCGAAGGCAAGGTTGTCAGCGAAACCTTCACCAATGGCATCCCGCCCGCGGTCACGGGCTTTTTCTTCAACACACGCCGCGAAAAGTTCGCCGATCCGCAGGTGCGCCGCGCTCTTTCCAAACTCTATGATTTTGGCTGGGTCAACACGAACGTGTTGCGCGGCGAATATGAGCGCACGCTTAGCTACTGGCAGGGATCGCATCTCTCCGCCCTTGGAAAGCCCGCCGACGAGCGCGAGCGCGCGCTTCTGGAACCCTTTGCCGACCGCGTGACGCCGGACGTCATGGACGGGACCTATGGCAAGGCGGAGATGGCCGGGGCGCCCATCGGGCGTGGTGAAATGCGCGAAGCGCTGCAGATGCTTCAGCAGGCCGGATACAGCCTCGAAGGCAATGCACTGGTAAATGCCGATGGCGAGGCCCTCACCTTCGAAATCCTCGTGACATCCGAGGAAGGCGAGAAACTGGCTGCCGTTTTCCAGCGAGTGCTCAAGAAGATCGGCATAGATGTTTCGATCCGCCTGCTGGACGATTCACAGGCCCAGCAACGCAAGCAGCGCTATGATTTCGACGTGATCATCGCTTCCGTGGGCTTTTCCGGTTCGCTGTCGCCCGGTATCGAACAGATCAACCGCTGGGGTTCTGAAGCTGCGAAGGCCGAAGGCACGTTCAACCTTTCAGGCGCGGCCGATCCGGCAATCGATGCCATGATCGACGCGATGCTCAATGCGCGGGACATGGACGACTACGCCGCAGCCGTGCGCGCGCTCGACCGGCTTTTGATGTCCGGCGCCTATGTCGTGCCCATGCAGCATGACAGCGACGAATGGGTCGCCTACTGGAGCGATCTGGCGCATCCCGAAAAAACACCGCTTTACGGATACAAGCTACAGACCTGGTGGCACAAAACGGACGCTGAATAAGGCTTGAGACCATGACTGTTCCCGTTACGATCGACGTCGTTTCCGACGTCGTATGCCCCTGGTGTTATGTGGGGCGCGCGCGTCTGAAGAAGGCTTTGGAGGCAGTTCCAGAGATTTCCGTCAATCTGCGCTGGCGACCGTTCCAGCTCGACCCGACCATTCCGCCAGAAGGCAAGAGCCGGCGGGATTATCTCGCCGACAAATTCGGCGACGAGACGCGTATCCGACAGATGCACGAACAGCTTGGCACGCTTGGAGAGGCCGAGGGGATATCGTTCGATTTCGACGCCATTGCGCTTTCACCCAATACGCTCAACGCACACCGGGTGATCCGCTGGGCGGCAACGGCGGAACCGGGCGTGCAGGATCGCCTCGTCGGCCGCCTTTTCGCACTCTATTTCGAGGAAGGCGCGGATATCGGGAATGCCGCCGTCCTGATCCAGGCTGCAAAAGAGGCAGGGATGGACGCTGCGGTGGTCGAGACGCTGCTTGCGACCGACGCCGACCGGACCGAGGTCGAACAGGAAATCGCGACCGCTCAACAGATGGGTGTCACCGGAGTGCCCTGCTTCCTGCTTGAAGGCAGGTATGCGGTGGTGGGAGCGCAGGAACCGGCAACACTTGCCGATGCCATCCGCCAGGTGGCACAGGCCAAGGCTGACGGCACGCTGGACAGCGGCCAGGCGTGACCTCTGAGGCGGGGTAAGACAAGCGGCCGCCGCCCGCCCTGTCAGGCCGCTTTCTTCTCGATCAGTCGCACGAGCTGCGTCATGATGACGGCAGCACCGGCAAGCCGCTTCTCGGGCGTCGGCCAGTCACGGATAAAGACGATGCTCTGGTCGGGCCGGATTTTGGCGAGCGATCCCTGCTCGCCGATGAAGCGAACGAGCCCCACCGGTTCGGGGAATTCCTGATTCCGGAAATGCACCACGGCACCCTTGGGGCCGGCATCGAGCTTTTCGACATTGGCCCTGCGGCACAGAGCCTTGATGAAGACGATCTTGAGCAGATGCTCCACTTCCTGCGGAAGCGGGCCGAAACGGTCGATGAGTTCGGCGCCGAAAGCATCGATCTCTTCAGGCGTTTCGAGCTCTGCAATGCGGCGGTATAGCCCCAGACGCAACTGCAGATCCGAAACATAGGCTTCGGGGATCATCACCGCCGTGCCGACCGTGATCTGCGGCGACCAGCCGGTGTCTACGGCCTCTTCCGTTCCCTTCAGCTCGGCAACGGCTTCTTCCAGCATCTGCTGGTAGAGTTCATAGCCAACTTCCTTGACGTGACCGGACTGCTCCTCGCCCAGTATGTTGCCGGCACCGCGAATGTCGAGATCGTGGCTTGCAAGCTGGAACCCTGCGCCGAGCGTGTCGAGCGACTGGAGCACTTTGAGACGCCGTTCGGCCGTGGCGGTCAATGTCCGGTTTGGCGGCAGGGTGAAGAGCGCATAGGCGCGTACCTTCGAGCGGCCCACGCGCCCGCGCAGCTGATAGAGCTGCGCCAGGCCAAACATGTCTGCCCGGTGCACGATCAGCGTGTTGGCTGTCGGGATGTCGAGACCGGACTCGACGATGGTGGTGGACAGAAGCACGTCATACTGACCGTCATAGAAGGCGTTCATGATGTCGTCGAGTTCGCCCGGCGCCAATTGCCCGTGTGCTGTCGCAACTTTCAGTTCCGGCACGTGTTCGCTGAGGAATTCCCGGACTTCCGCCAGATCGGAGACCCGCGGGACGACATAAAAGCTCTGCCCGCCGCGATAGCGCTCGCGCAGGAGCGTCTCGCGGATGACGAGCGGATCGACCGGTGAGATAAAGCTGCGCACGGCCATGCGGTCCACGGGGGCCGTGGTGATGAGCGACAGCTCGCGCACGCCGGTCAGCGCCAGCTGGAGGGTGCGCGGGATCGGCGTGGCCGACAGTGTCAGCACGTGGATATCCGATTTGAGATCCTTCAGCCGCTCCTTGTGCCTGACGCCGAAATGCTGCTCTTCATCGATGATCAGAAGGCCGAGATTCTTGAAGGTGACGGAGCTTCCCAGAAGTGCATGGGTGCCGATCACGATGTCGATCGTGCCATCGGCGATGCCTTTCTTGGTTTCGGCAAGCTCTTTCGAACCGACCAGACGCGAGGCCTGCCGCACACGCAGGGGCAGACCGGCGAAGCGGTCGCGGAAGGTCTTGAAGTGCTGGCGGGCAAGCAGTGTCGTGGGCACGACCACGGCGACCTGCAGTCCCTCCATGGCGGCCACGAATGCCGCACGCAACGCCACCTCCGTCTTGCCGAACCCCACATCGCCGCAGATCAGGCGGTCCATGGGCCGGCCGGAGCCCAGATCGTCGATCACGGCATCAATGGCGGTCTGCTGGTCCTCGGTTTCCTCATAGGGGAAGCGCGCGGCAAACTCGCCATAAAGCCCCTCTGGCGGTGCGAGCTTGACGCCGGGCCGCATCTCGCGTTCGGCGGCAATGCGGATCAGATGGCCCGCCATCTCCAGAAGCTTCTTCTTGAGCCTGGCCTTGCGCGACTGCCAGGCCACGCCGCCCAGCTTGTCGAGCATGGTGTCCGGCCCGTCCGACCCGTAGCGCGACAGAAGCTCTATGTTTTCGACCGGCAGGAACAGCCGGTCATCGCCCGCATAGCGCAGCTCAAGGCAGTCATGAGGCGCACCCATGGCCTCGATGGTCTTGAGGCCAATGAACCGGCCGATGCCGTGATCGGCATGAACGACGATGTCTCCGGCTGAAAGGGCTGCCACTTCGGAGATAAAATCGGACGCCTTTTTGCGCTTCCTGGCGCGGCGCACCAGACGGTCGCCCAGAATGTCCTGTTCGCCGATGACGGCCAGCCTGGCCGTTTCGAACCCGGTTTCCAGCGGCAGAACGCCGATGCCTGCCTGCTGTTCTGGAAGCGTTTCCAGCTCTGCCAGCGTTTCGATACGCGCGACGTTGCCGAGATTGTGCTCGGCCAGGATCTGCGAAAGCCGCTCGGCGGAACCTTCACTCCAGCCCGCGATCAGAACGCGTTTGCCGCTGGCGCGCAGCGCTCCGATATGCCTGACCGCGTGATCGAACACATTGGCATTGGGATCGGCGCGCTCCTCGGCAAAATTGCGCCCGGCCTCCGCGGCCGCGTGGTGGATGCGGGCCTTGCTCGTCTCCGGCGTTGCAAAGGGGGTGAAGTGGATCACACGCCTGTCGCTTGACGCTGCACTCACCTCTTCCCGATCAAGATAAAGCGTTTCGGGCGCGACCGGCTTGTAGGGCACCGCCCCGCCAAGCTCGCTACCTTCCATCTGGGCGCGGCGTGCCTCGTAGTGATCGACGATGAGCGCATGGCGCTCGCCCAGCGCCTCTTCCGCCAGATGATCGAACACGATCGGAGCGTCGGGGAGATAATCGAGAACGCTGTCGAGCCGCTCATGGAAGAGCGGCAGCCAGTGTTCCATGCCCGCAAAACGCCTGCCCTCGCTCACGGCCGCATAGAGCGCATCGTCGCGTGAAGGCGCGCCGAAAGTCTCTATATAGTTGCGGCGAAACCGGCTGATGACCTCGGGGCTGAGCGTGATCTCGCTCATGGCCTGAAGCGAGACTTCCTTGCGCTGCCCGGTCGTCCTCTGGGTGGCAACGTCGAACGCGCGGATCGATTCGAGCGTGTCGCCGAAGAAGTCGAGCCGTAGCGCCTCATCCCAACCGGGAGCGAAGAGGTCCAGAATGCCGCCGCGCACCGCATATTCGCCCACGTCACGCACTGTCGAAACGCGTTCGAAACCGCTCGTTTCAAGACGTCCCGTGAGCGCGGTCATGTCGACCTGATTGCCCGGACGCGCGAAAAAGCCCTGGGCGCCGATCTGGTCTGCCGGCGGCATGCGCTGCAAGAGCGCATTGGCGCTCACGATCACCAAAGAACGGTGCGGCTTCCTGCGCAGCTCCGCCATCGCGCTCATCGCCGCGAGCCGCCGCGCGGCCGCATCCCCACCCGGTGACACACGATCATAGGGCAGACAGTCCCAGGCCGGCAGCTCGAGCACCGGCAATCCCGGATCGACGAAGCGCAGCGTGTCGACCAGCGCAGGCAGACGCTGCCCGTCGCGCAGAATAAAAATTGTCGGGCCATCGGGCGCCACTTCGCGGGCGACCGCAGCCAGGGCGAAGGCCTCAAACCCGTCGGCCACACCATCAACTGTCAGCGCACCGACGCCCTCACGCGGCAGTTTCAGTGAATCCATCAGGCTCATCGACGTCGCGCCTCAGCGCCCGCGCGACGCGGTTATGCGCGCCCAGAGAGGCGTGTCGTACTCCGGTGGCACCGCCACCTCGCCCGTCACCCATTTGAAGAGATTCGTGTCCGGAACATCGAGAATGGCCTCAAGCTCGGTCATTTCTTCGTCGCTCAGACGGTCGATCTCGGCATCGGCAAAACCGCCGAGCACCAGGTCCATCTCGCGCATGCCGCGCCGCCAGGAACGCACAAGCGCGCGGCGTCGGCGCGGGTCGAGATCGTGGCTGGAACGGGTTGTGCCTGTCATGGGTTTCGCCTTCATGGTCTGCGGCGGTAGGTCGCCCGGGCGGATATAGCGTGTGCATGAGCGTCTGTCAGCCTTGCGTCACCGAATTTGGGCCTTAATCATGACAGGATGCGCCCTTCCGTTCTCGACCCTCTCTTCGCTCCTGTCACGACGCTCGACGGCGTCGGCGCGAAACTGGCCGACCTCATGGCAAACATCGTTCCCGGCGATGTCGCGGGACGAGAACTTCGTGTCGGCGATCTTCTCTTTGTGCTTCCGCACTCGTTGATTGATCGGCGAAACCGCCCGGGCATTGCCAACGCGGCGGAAGGAACGATTGTCACGCTCGACCTGACGGTCGGACGTCACCACCCATCTCCGCCCGGCCGAAAGAACGTGCCCTACCGGGTCTTCGCCTTCGATGAAACGGGCGAGATCGCCCTCACCTTCTTCCACGCCCGCGCGCCGTGGATCGAAAAAATCCTTCCGGAAGGCGGGCAGGTTCTGGTGAGCGGGCGGATGGAATGGTTCAACGGGCGCGCCTCCATGGTGCATCCCGATTTCGTCGTTCCAGCGGCAGAGGCGCACACGCTGCCGACGCTCGAGCCGGTTTATCCGCTGACGGCCGGTCTCTCGGCAAAAGTCCTGCGCCGGTCGATCGCGCAATCGCTGGAGCGCTTGCCCGATCTGCCGGAATGGCAAGATGAAAGCTTTCTCTCCCGCAACCGGATGCCAGCCTTCGGCGAAGCCCTGAAAAGGCTGCATGACCCCGACGCGCCGGAAGACGTTCAGCCTGAAAGCCCCTATTGGCGACGCATCGCCTATGACGAATTCCTTGCCGGACAGCTTTCGCTGGCACTGGTACGCGCAAAGGTCAAACGCCTCTCCGGTCGTCCGCTGACGGGTGATGGGCGCTTTGAAGCGAAAATCCGGGCTGCCCTTCCCTATCAGCTGACGCGATCACAGGAAGAGGCCGTGCAGGACATCCACGCGGATCTGGCGAGCCCGGAGCGAATGGTTCGCCTGCTTCAGGGCGACGTAGGCGCGGGCAAGACCGTGGTGGCACTTCTTGCCATGGCACGCGCGGCGGAAGCGGGCGGCCAGTCGGCGCTCATGGCGCCGACGGAAATCCTCGCCCGCCAGCACGCGGCAACAATCGCACCGCTGGCCGAAGCAGCCGGCCTTCGGGTTGCGGTTCTGACCGGCCGTGAGAAAGGCAGGGAGCGCCAGCGCATTCTCGATGAAATCGCGTCGGGCACGGTCGATTTCGTGATCGGGACCCATGCACTTTTCCAGGAAACGGTCCAGTTCCGCGATCTCGCCTTTGCGGTCGTGGATGAGCAGCATCGTTTCGGCGTGCATCAGCGGCTTGCCATGACCGCAAAGGGCAATGCACCGGACATGCTCGTGATGACGGCGACCCCGATCCCGCGCACGCTCGTGCTCTCGGCGTTTGGCGACATGGATGTCTCGCGCCTGACTGAAAAACCCGCCGGGCGCCAGTCGATCCGCACCGTGACGCTGCCGGTGGAGCGTCTGCCGCAACTGGTCGACCGGCTCAGGAAAGCGCTTTCAGAGGGCCAGAAGGTTTACTGGATCTGCCCGCTCGTCGAGGAATCGGAAGAACTTGAGCTGATGTCGGCCGAAGACCGCCACGCTGCGCTGCAGAAAGTCTTCGGGAACGCCGTCGGTCTCATTCACGGACGCATGAAGGCTGCCGACAAGGACGAGGCGATGCGCGCCTTCAAGGCCGGCGAGACACGCATTCTGGTCGGTACGACGGTGGTCGAGGTGGGCGTCGACGTGCCGGATGCGACGATCATTGTGATAGAACATGCCGAGCGCTTCGGCCTCGCCCAGCTTCACCAGCTGCGCGGACGCGTTGGCCGTGGCGCCCTCGCCTCTTCCTGCGTGCTTGTCTACAAGGGGCCGCTCGGGGAAACGGCCACGCGGCGGCTGGAGGTGATGCGCGACACAGAGGACGGGTTCATGATCGCGGAGGAGGATCTGAAACTGCGCGGTGAAGGCGATCTTCTGGGCACCAAGCAGTCCGGCACGCCGGGGTTCCGCGTCGCACGGATCGAGGCGCATGTGGACCTGCTGCAGGCCGCCCGCGACGATGCACGGCTTGTCCTGTCCCGCGATCCCGAACTCCAGACCCCGCGCGGCGAGGCACTGCGGTTGCTGCTCTATTTGTTTGGACGCGACGAGGCTGTCCGCTTGCTGCGCGCCGGCTGAGCCTTGCCCGACCTGGCTTCAACAGCCAGTTCTGCCGTCCTGGCCTGATACTCGGGCGCGACAAGACCTGCCGATATGACAAGTTTTGCACCCTCTTCAACGGTCATCTTGAGTTCGATCACATCCTTCTTGGGAACGAAGAGTAGATAACCGGAGGTCGGATTCGGCGTCGTGGGTAGAAACACGGCAATGGTCTGCCCGAGATCATCGCCAATCTTCGCCTGAACCTCGCCTCGCGTTTCCGTGGCGATGAAAACGAGTGCCCACAGCCCTGTGCGAGGATACTCGATGAGGCCGACCTTCTTGAACGTGTCGGACCGTTCCGAAAGCACGGTTTCAAGAATCTGCTTGAGGCCACGGTAAACACTGCGCACGAGCGGCATGCGCCCGAGGACGCTTTCGCCCGTAGCGATGATGGTGCGCCCGATGAAATTGGCCGTCAGAAATCCGATCAGCGTGATCATGATCAGGGCGATGATCAAGCCGAAGCCCGGGACGGCAAATGGCAGATAGTTGTCCGGATTGTACCGGAACGGAATGTAGGGTTTGACCCAGGAATCGACCCAGCCGATCATCGACCAGGCGAGATAGGCCGTGATCGCCAGCGGCGCGGTGACAATGAAGCCCGTAAGGAAGTAGTTGCGCAGGCGAGTCATCATGATGTGGAAACGGGCCTCGAATATGATGGATTGACAAAAACAGCCCGGTGGACACTACGCCACCAGGCTGAACAATAGAATAGGAATTCGGGCCGCTATATGACAGCCCCTCTTTCGCTATTCGACCGTAACCGATTTCGCCAGATTGCGGGGCTGATCAACATCCGTGCCCATGATGACCGCCGTATGATAGGCCAGCATCTGGATTGGCAGCGCGTAAATGATCGGCGCAACGAACTCGGGAATGTCCGGCAGGACCACCGTCTCCAGCGTGTCGAGCGTTGCGTTTTTCGCGCCCTTCTCGTCCGTGATCAGAATGATCCGCCCGCCGCGTGCGGCGACCTCCTGCATATTCGAGACGGTTTTCTCAAAAATGCGGTCATGCGGGGCGATCACAATCACCGGCATCTGCTCATCGATGAGCGCGATGGGGCCGTGCTTCAGTTCGCCGGCCGCGTAGCCTTCGGCATGGATGTAGGAAATTTCCTTGAGCTTCAGCGCACCTTCCAGTGCCAGCGGATAGTTCGTATCCCGCCCGAGATAAAGGACATGCCGCACATGGGAGAGTTCGCGGGCGACCTTCTCGATGCCTGAACTCAGCTTGAGCGCCTGCGAAGCAAAACGCGGTGCTTCCGACAACTGACGCACAAGCGACTGCTCTTCCTCCGCGGAAATCGTGCCGCGCGCCTTCGCCGCCCTAAGCGTCAGCGCAGCGAGAACGCTGAGCTGGCAGGTGAACGCCTTTGTCGAGGCAACGCCGATTTCGGGGCCAGCCAGAGTGGGGAAAATACCGTCGCTCTCGCGTGCAATGGTCGATTCGCGCACATTGACGATGGCGGAGATCGGAACGCCTTCGCCCCGGCAATAACGTAGCGAGGCGAGCGTGTCGGCCGTTTCGCCGGACTGCGATATGAACAGTGCGGCACTGTTCTTCGGCAGCGGCATCTCGCGGTACCGGAACTCGGAAGCGATATCGATATCCACCGGCAGACGTGCATAGCGCTCAAGCCAGTATTTTCCGATCAGCCCCGCAAGGTAGGCCGTGCCACAGGCCGAAATCGCCAGACGCTCGATCTTTCCGAAGTCGAACGGCAGGTCGAAGTCTGCCACCGTGCCTTCGGCAAAGTTCAGATAGTGGGCGAGTGTATGGGAAATCACCTCCGGCTGCTCATGGATTTCCTTTTCCATAAAGTGCCGGTGATTGCCCTTGTCAACGAGAAGGCTGGTGCCGACCGACTGCTGGCGCGCGCGTTCGACAGGCTGGCCGTCCATGCCGAAAATCTCCATGCCTCCACGGCGCACCACCACCCAGTCGCCATCCTCCAGATAGGTGATGGCGTTGGTGAACGGCGCCAGTGCAATGGCGTCGGAGCCGAGATACATCTCCCCCTCGCCATGACCGACGGCGAGAGGCGGGCCGTTTCGGGCGCCGATGATCATGTCTTCGTCGCCCCGGAACAAGATTGCCAGAGCGAATGCACCGCGCAGACGCTTTAGCGCCGCAAATGCCGCATCCTGCGGCGCAGCCCCGTTCTTCAGCCCGCGGGCAACCAGATGCGCGACCACCTCCGTGTCGGTCTGGGACGAGAACGCCACACCGTCCGCTTTCAGTTCGTCACGAAGCTCCGCGAAATTCTCGATAATGCCGTTGTGAACCACGGCAACATCCTGGGCGAAATGGGGGTGCGCATTGGTCTCGTTGGGAACACCGTGCGTCGCCCAGCGTGTGTGACCGATGCCGATCATCCCGCCAAGCGGCTCCTCGCCAAGCCTCTTCTCGAGATTGACGAGTTTGCCCTCCGCGCGGCGGCGGTCGAGCTTGCCGTGATCCAGCGTGGCAACACCGGCAGAATCATATCCGCGATACTCCAGCCGCTTCAGCGCATCGACGATGAGCGGTGCCACCGGCGTCTGTCCGACAATGCCTACGATTCCACACATATGGCTGTCTCAGCCTCCCACCAAACGGTCAAACCCCGATTCACGCGATTGTTCTAGAGCGTGGAAGAAGGGGATGAAAATCAACAAGTCTTTCAGTTCGTATCAGGCCTGATCAGCTGCCTATATTGCCTGGATTTCAAGTTTTCGAGCGTCGCGCCTTGAGCGCCGCCAGCCGGTCGCGCAGGCGTTTGCCAAGCCCCTCGCGATTGGACTGACGCGCGCGGCCGAAAGCAAGTGCGTCGGCTGGCACGGACTCCGTGATCACGCTACCCGACGCCACATAGGCACCCGCGCCGATGGTCACCGGAGCAACCAAGGAAGAGTTGGTGCCGACAAAGGCACCCGGCTCAATATCGGTAAAATGCTTCGAAAAGCCGTCATAGTTGCAGGTGATGGTGCCGGCTCCAAGATTGGCCTTCGCACCAACACGCGCGTCGCCCACATAGGACAGGTGCGGAATCTTGGCGCCGGGTTCGACACGCGTCTTTTTGATCTCGACGAAATTGCCGACCTTCGCGCCATCCATGATCTCGGCGCCCGGACGCAGCCGCGCGAACGGTCCGACCGAGGCTCCCGCGTCGACACGCGCTTCCTCGAGATGGGAATTGGCTTTCAGCGTGACGTTTTCACCTATCGTCACGCCGGGTCCGAAGAAGACATTCGGTTCGATGACCGTGTCACGGCCCACAACGGTGTCATATGCGAAATAAACGGTTTCGGGAGCGATCAGCGTTACGCCATCCAGCATCATGGCTTCGCGCCGGCGCTGCTGCCAGATCGCTTCTGCAGCGGCAAGTTCTGCCCGATTGTTGATGCCGAGCGCGCTTTCGTAATCGGCTTCGATTGCCCGAACCGTCAACCCGCGGCCGGTTGCGATCTCGACAATATCGGTGAGGTAATATTCGCCCTTGGCGTTGTCGTTGCCGATGGCTTCAAGGAGTTCCAGCGCCCGATTGCCGGCAATGCCCATGGCGCCGCCGTTGCAGAACGTTATCCGACGCTCTTCATCGGAGCAGTCCTTCTCCTCGCGGATCGCAATCAGCGCTTCGCCATGCTCGATCAGCCGGCCATAGCCGGTCGGACGATCGGTGCGAAACCCCATGACGACTATGTCGGCTCCCCTGGCCAGCCCTGCGCGCAGTGCCTGAAGCGCTTCCAGCGAAATAAGCGGTGTGTCGCCAAAGGTCACGAGAACATCGTCATACCCGCGTGCAATCGCCGCGCGGGCTGCGAGCACTGCGTGGCCCGTGCCCAGACGCTCGGACTGAACGAATGTCTCGGCCCCCGGCGCAAAACCCTCCGCCGCTTTCGATACGGCTTCAGCACCGTGTCCCACGACCAGCGCCTTGTTGCCAGCCCCGGCACCGTCAAGCGCGCGTGTCACGTGACCGAGCATCTCCTGCCCGGCGATCCTGTGCAGCACCTTGGGCGTGGCGCTTTTCATCCGCGTCCCCTCGCCTGCTGCGAGAATGACGGAAAGGCAGGTGCGTTCGCTCATGGAAGGAAATCCGTTGTGCTTCTGACGAGTCGCCTTTTCTTAGAGCATCGGACCGAAAAGTGGAATCCGGTTTTCGGATTATTCCGATGCTCCATCAATCGTTTAGATCGTCCTTTGTGGTTCCGGATGGACGCACGGCGATCCAGCATCCTGCCCTTACGGCTCCAGTCCACTCTCAGCCGAGTTTGCCGAGGGCCGGAAAGGTTTCAAGAAGCCAGAAAGCCATGGATTGCATGCCGCCGGTTAAGAAAAGGACACCGGCGAGGACCAGCAGGCCGCCCATTACTTTTTCAACTCGCCCGAGCTGCATGCGGAACCGGGCGAGGAAGCGCATGAAACTGCCCGAAAACAGTGCCGCCAGAAGAAACGGCACCCCAAGCCCCAGGGAATAAACGGCGAGCAGCAGCGCGCCATCGCCAACGGTCTCGCGTCCGCCTGCCAGCGTCAGGATCGGTCCCAGAACGGGTCCGATGCACGGTGTCCAGCCGAAGGCGAACGCCAACCCCATGACATAGGCTCCGAGCCTGGTGGCCGGTTTGCCCCCCGCCTGAAAGCGTGCTTCGCGCGACAGAAATGGAATGCGCACCACGCCCAGGAAGTTCAGCCCCATGATGATGATGATGATGCCGGCAAGAATGGCGAGTTCCTGCTGCCATGCGCGCAGCACGGCGCCGATCGTGGACGCTCCCGCCCCCAGAAGCACAAAGACCGTGGTAAAGCCGAGAACGAAAGAGACGGACGCCGCAAAGAGCGCGAACCGCGTTGAGCCGCCGGACGAAGCGGCGGTTCCATCTGCGCCTTCGCCCTGGAACTGCTCCACCGAGACGCCTGCCATGTAGCACAGATAGGGAGGAACGAGCGGCAGGACACACGGTGACAGGAACGACAGCGCACCCGCACCTGCGGCACTCAAATATCCGACATCAATCGCCATGCTTCATCTCAAAACCAAATCCGCGCAAAGCGGGCTGCAGAAAGAACACACCCGTATAAGCAGACGGGTCCACACACGCCAATCACCTTTGCGTGGCATACCGTCGCGACGAATGAGCACCCGCGCGGCCAGCCTGTGCGGGAGAATGACGTTCAACTCTGGTCTGACGGAGATGGTGGTGAGCGCGCAGGGGCTCGAACCCTGGACCTACTGATTAAAAGTCAGTTGCTCTACCAACTGAGCTACGCGCTCCCGGCGGGTTCTTCCGAACCCCGGAAATTGCGGCGGAACATAGAGAGGCGCTTATCAGCGGTCAACCGGAAAAAAGTGTCTTTCTCCCGACTTTTTTCCGCTCTTCCCGACCAGCGCCATCCCGCGCGACTTCAGGTGGTGCTGAGCGTGCGACGCACCGCATCGTGCCAGCCCTTCAGCCTCGCCTCACGTTCGGCTTCGTCCATCCTTGGCCGAAACTGCCGGTCGAGCTTCCAGCTCCGCGCAAAATCACCGGCATCCGGCCACACGCCCGCCCGCGCGCCCGCGAGCCAGGCGGCTCCCAGCGCCGTCGTCTCAAGCTGAGTCGGCCGGTCCACCGGCGCGTCGAGCATGTCGGCAACGCACTGCAGCATCCAGTCGCTGGCAACCATGCCGCCATCGACGCGCAGAACCGTATCGTTCGCCCCGTCCCGCCAGTCCTTGCGCATGGCATCGAGCAGGTCGCGCGTCTGGTAGGCGACCGATTCGAGCGTCGCCCGCGCAAACTCCGCCGGGCCTGAATTGCGCGTGAGGCCATAGATTGCGCCGCGGGCTTCCGCGTCCCAGTATGGCGCGCCGAGCCCCACGAAGGCGGGAACGAGATAAAGGTGCTGTGTGGGGTCGGCTTTCGCGGCAAGCGCCCCGGAATCGGCGGCTTTGCCGATGACCTTCAGGCCGTCGCGCAACCATTGCACCGCAGCACCCGCAACGAAAATCGACCCTTCGAGCGCGTAGGTCGTCACGCCGTTCAGCCGATAGGCAATGGTGGTGAGCAGACGGTTCTTCGAGGCGACCATGGTTTCGCCGGTGTTGAGCACCGCGAAGCAACCTGTTCCGTAGGTTGCCTTGAGCATTCCCGGCTCGAAACAGGCCTGGCCAATGACGGCTGCCTGCTGGTCGCCGGCAACGCCAAGGATCGGGATGGCCGCACCGAAAAGAGCCTTCTCCGTCACGCCGAAATCATCCGCGCTATCCTTTACCTCCGGCAACAGGACCTTCGGCACGCGAAGGATTTTCAGAAGCTCGTCATCCCACGTATTTGTCCCGATATTGAAAAGCAGCGTGCGCGATGCATTTGTCGCGTCGGTCACATGCGCCCTGCCGCCGGTGAGCCGCCAGATCAGGAATGTGTCGATGGTTCCTGCAAGAAGCTCTCCCTTTTCGGCCCGTTCGCGCGCGCCTTCGACCTCATCGAGGATCCAGGTGAGTTTGGTTCCCGAAAAATAAGGATCAAGAAGCAGGCCGGTCTTCGCCGTAAAAGTCTCTTCCAGCCCCTCGGCCTTCAGCTTTTCACACATGGAAGCGGTGCGGCGGTCCTGCCAGACAATGGCATTGTGGATCGGCTTGCCCGTATCGCGCTCCCATACGACGACCGTTTCGCGCTGATTGGTGATACCGATGGCGGCAATATCTCCTGCGGAGAGCTTCGCCTTGCGCAAAGCGCTGCGCACGGTGGAGATCACGCCCTTCCAGATGTCTTCCGGATCGTGCTCGACCCAGCCCGAATCCGGATAGTGTTGCGGAAACTCCTTCTGACCCGTCGCCAGCGGCTTCATGGCCGCGTCAAACACGATGGACCTGCTTGACGTGGTGCCCTGGTCTATCGCCAATACATAGCCGCTCATGGGTCCTCCGGATCGGTCTGCAAAACTGTCGAAAACGGGGAGCCGGACTGACCGCCTCCCCGTGCAATTGTCATGTCAATCAAGCCGACTGCAACCGGCCTTACTGCCAGCGCTTGACGATTTCCTCATAGACGATGGTCTCGCCCTGGGGTTTTTCGTTTTCAAGCTTGGCCTTGGCGCCACCCTTGCCGATCCACTCGGACGGGTCCTTCTCCTCGTTCAGACGCGGCCCGCAGCCACCATAGACATTGGCGCTTTCGTCCGCTGCCTGCATGCGGGCCATGGTCAGATCCATCTCGCCGGCCAGACGGTCCATTGCTTCCTGCGGCGTGAAGGCGCCGGAGTTCACATCGCCGATCTGCTGCCACCAGATCTGGGCGAGCTTCGGGTAGTCCGGCACATTGACGCCGGTGTCCGTCCACAGGACCCGATCCGGTGAGCGGTAGAACTCGACGAGCCCGCCGAGCTTCGGCGCCCGCTCGGTGAAGGATTCGTGATTCACCGTGGAATCGCGGATGATCGTGAGACCCACATGGCTCTTCTTCACATCAACCGTCTTCGACGTGACGAACTGGGCGTAGAGCCAGGCCGCCTTGCGCCGGTCCACGGGCGTGGACTGGAATAGGGTCCAGGAGCCGACATCCTGATAGCCGAGCTTCATGCCCTCTTCCCAATAGGGACCATGCGGCGAAGGTGCCATCTTCCAAAGCAGATTGCCCTCGTCATCGACGGTGTTGTTGCCCTCGCTCTTCGGCTTCACCATGTCGGCGGTGAAGGCCGTGTACCAGAAAATCTGCTGGGCGACGTTGCCCTGGCTCAAGGCCGGCAGCGACTGGTAGAAGTCGAGGTCGGCAGCACCGGGCGGAGCATACTGACGCAGCCACTCATCCCATTTGCGGATGGCGTAGACGGCGGCCGGCCCATTGGCAGCACCGCCGCGGCTGACGGATGCACCGGATGGATTGCAGGAACCCTCCTCCATGCGGATGCCCCATTCATCGATAGGCCGGCCATTGGGCAAACCCTTGGAACCCGCACCTGCCATGGAAAGCCAGGCATCCGTCATGCGCCAGCCGAGATCCGGTGCGCGCTTGCCGTAGTCCATATGGCCGTAGACGCGAACGCCGTCGATCTCCTTCACGTCGTTGGTGAAGAAATCAGCGATGTCCTCATAGGCAGACCAGTTTACGGGAACGCCGAGCTCATACCCGTATTTCTCTTTAAATTTCTCTTTGATTTCAGGGCGATCAAACCAGTCTTTACGGAACCAGTACAGGTTTGCGAACTGCTGGTCGGGCAGTTGCCAGAGCTTGCCGTCGGGACCCGTGGCCGAAGCCACACCGATAAAATCTTCCAGATCGAGTGTCGGCGATGTGACGTCCGCACCCTCGCCGCCCATCCAGTCGGTGAGGTTGACGGCGCTTTGCAGGCGGGAATGCGTGCCCACCAGATCGGCGTCGTTGACATAGGCATCATAGAGGTTTCGGTTGGTCTGCATCTGCGTCTGCACGGCCTGAACCACCTCGCCTTCGCCCAGAAGCTGGTGGTTCACCTTGATGCCCGTAATCTCTTCGAACGCCTTGGTCAGCGTTTCGGATTCATAGGTGTGGGTCGGGATGGTTTCGGAGAGAACGTTGATCTCCATGCCCTGAAACGGTTCCGCTGCCTTGATGAACCATTCCATTTCTGCGAGCTGCTCCTCACGGCTGAGTGAAGAGGGCTGGAACTCGTCATCAATCCACTTTTCCGCTGCCGCCATGTCCGCCATGGCCTGGCCGGGCAGCCAGAGCAGAGCGAGCGCAGCGACTGAAGCTTTCAAATGCGCTTTCATTTCAAACTCCTCCTCCTGTTTCCACATTCAGTTCCTGAACATGGTTGGCGGTTCGGGTGGGCTTGTTCCGGTCCCGTTGCGCCGGTTTGCGGAGCGGCCTGCCGTTCCGCTTTGCTTTGCCGATGGACCTACACCCAGCGAAACACCGCGTAGGCGTAGATCAGCGACAAAATCGTGCCGCCCCAAAGCGGCATGTCCGTCAGCCCCAGCCATCCAAGATGGATGAAGGCGCTGCCAAGCAGAGAAATGAACAGCCGGTCTCCGCGTGTCGTGTCCAGACCCAGAATCCCGTGCCGCGGTCCTCCACCGGGGCTCGCCCATTCCCAGACGGTCATGGCGCACAGAAGCGCGAAGATGACGAGGAAGAACGTGGCGGTCTGCCAGGTCCAGGCCATCCATGTGAGATCGAGCCAATGGGGCATGATTTCCTCCCTACACGCGCCCGAGGGCAAAGCCCTTGGCGATGTAATTGCGTACGAACCAGATCACGATCGCGCCCGGGATGATGGTCAAAACGCCGGCCGCAGCCAACAGTCCCAGCTCATAGCCGGACGTGCTTGCGGTGCGTGTCATGACGGCCGCGATGGGCTTGGCGGCGACAGAGGTCAGCGTCTTTGCAAGAAGCAGTTCCACCCATGAGAACATGAAACAGAAGAAGGCCGTAACCCCGATGCCCGATGCAATCAGCGGCATGAAAATTCTGACAAAGAAGCGCGGGAATGAATAACCGTCGATATAGGCGGTTTCGTCGATCTCCTTGGGCACGCCCGACATGAAACCTTCGAGGATCCAGACGGCAAGCGGAATGTTGAACAAGCAGTGCGCGAGCGCGACGGCCCACGGCGTATCGAACAGGCCGATGGCCGAATAGAGCTGGTAGAACGGCAGGGCAAAGACCGCCGGCGGGGCCATGCGGTTGGTCAGAAGCCAGAAAAACAGGTGCTTGTCGCCAAGGAAGCGATAGCGTGAAAACGCATAGGCTGCCGGCAGCGCAAAGGCGACGGAAATCACCGTATTTATAATGACATAGCTGATGGAGCTGATGTAACCGTTATACCAGACGGGGTTGGTCAGAATCTCCACATAGCTGTCGATGGTGAAGTTCTTCGGCCAGGGACTGAAGCCGCCCAGGATCTCGTTTGTCGTCTTGAACGACATGTTGACCAGCCAATAGATCGGCAGAAGCAGGAAGACGATATAGAGCGTGGGAACAAGCCAGCGCGTCAGTCTCATTGTTCGTCTCCCCGACTCATCAGCGTGTAGAAGATCCAGCTCACCAGCAATGTCATGAGGAAGTAGATGATGCTCATGGCGGCTGCGATGCCGAGGTTGAATTCACCCAGCGCCGCCTTCACCAGATCGATGGACAGAAACGTCGTCGCATTGCCGGGACCGCCGCCGGTCAGCACGAAGGGCTCCGTGTAGATCATGAAGGAGTCCATGAAGCGCAGGAGAACGGCGATGGTGAGAACGCGGTTCATCTTGGGCAGCTGGATAAAGCGGAACACCGACCAGCGCGATGCGCCATCGATCTTCGCCGCCTGATAATAGGCCTCCGGGATAGACCGCAGGCCTGCATAGGCAAGCAGCACGACAAGCGAGGTCCAGTGCCAGACATCCATCAACACCACCGTGAACCAGGCGGAAATGGGCTGACGGGTGAAATTATAGGGAATGCCGAGAGCATTCAGCCCATAGCCCAGAAGGCCGATATCCGGCAGAGCCATGATGTTCCACATCGCACCCACCACGTTCCACGGAATGAGCAGCGGCAGCGCCATCAGCACAAGACAGACAGACACCCATGGCCCGGAGCGCGGCATGGTCAGAGCAATGGCCACGCCGAGCGGCACCTCGATCAGAAGAATGATCCCGGTGAACAGAAACTGCCGGAAAAGCGAGGCGTGAAAACGGTCGGAGGTGAGCACATCCTCATACCATTTGACACCTTCGAAAAAGAACAGATTGTTGCCGAACGTCTCCTGCACCGAGTAGTTCACCACCGTCATCAGCGGTATGATCGCGTTGAAAGCGACCAGCAGCAGGACCGGCAGGACGAGAAACCAGGCCCGGTTGTTCCATGTCTTGGTCATGCTGCCCCTCCCTGGCGCGCAGCCGCCGGATTCACACGCCATGAATTTGCATAGATGTTGATGCCAGCGGGATCGAAACTGATATGCGGTTCACCTGGAATGGCAGTATCCTCGGCGACAATCGCCGCAATGGGTTGCCCCTCGATGGTCGCATGAACGATCTTGCGCCGCCCCGTATCCTCGACGCGCGTTATCTGTGCCGGAATGCCGTTGTTGCCGATGCGCACATATTCCGGGCGCACGCCCAGTTCCATGCGCGCCGCATGGTCTGCCGCGACCGGCCCGGCCAGGGTGATGGCGTGGCTGCCGATATGGGCGCCCTGCCCGTCAATCCGGACAGGAAGAACATTCATGCCCGGAGAGCCGATAAAATATCCGACAAAGGTGTGATTGGGACGTTCGAACAGTTCTTCCGGCGTTCCGATCTGTACGATCTCGCCCTCGTTCATCACCACCACCTGATCGGCAAAGGTCAGCGCCTCGGTCTGATCGTGGGTCACATAGACCATGGTAAAGGCAAAGCGCCGGTGCAGTTCCTTCAGCTGCGAGCGCAGCACCCATTTCATGTGGGGATCGATAACCGTCAGTGGTTCATCGAACAGGATGGCGCTGACATCCGAGCGCACCAGCCCGCGACCGAGCGCGATCTTCTGTTTGTCGTCTGCCGTCAGCCCCTTGGCTTTCTGATCAGCGCGGTCCGCCAGATCGATCATTTCGAGCGTTTCGCGCACCCGCCGCTCGATCTCATTCGAAGCCACGCCGCGATTTCGTAGGGGAAAGGCCAGGTTCTGGTAGACCGTCATCGTGTCGTAGACGACCGGAAACTGGAAAACCTGCGCGATATTGCGATCTTCCGTGGAAAGGTCTGTCACCTTGTGTCCATCAAAGAGGATCTCTCCCTCGGTTGGCCGCAACAGCCCCGAGATGATGTTCAAAAGTGTGGTCTTGCCACAGCCCGACGGCCCAAGAAGAGCATAGGCGCCACCATCATCGAAGGTGTGGTGAACCCGCTTCAAAGCGAAATCGTCATCGCTCACAGGGTTGGGCATATAGGCGTGACGGATGTTGTTCAGATCAATTCGCGCCATTCCCGCCTCCTACGCAGCCTGGCTGGTGCCGGACGTGACACGCCGGTTTGCATTGTCGAACACCAGCACGTGGCGCGTATCGATGAAGACATCGACCGTTTCACCGACCTCCAGACGATGAATGCCTTCTTCCAGCATCACCCAGCGGTGGCCTGCAAAATCGAGATGGACAAAGCTCTCGGAACCGGTGATTTCAGTCACCGAAACGGTGGCCCGGACCGAAACCCCGTCGGCCGCGCGCGCCGCCAGCGACAGATGATGGGGCTGAAAGCCGAGCGTGTACTGTCCGTCGGGCGCGCCTTCGAGGCCCTGTGGAACGGGCAGTTGAACGGTTTCGTCGAGTGCGAACCTGCCGCCCGCCTTCGTCACCGCCAAGGTGTTCAGCGGCGGGTCGGAAAAGGTGCGCGCGGTCACGAGATCGATCGGTTTGCGGAACACGTCGATGGTCGGGCCGAACTGTGTCAGGCGCCCCTGGCTCAGCGTCGCCGTGCTGCCGCCAAGGAGCAGCGCCTCGCTCGGCTCGGTGGTGGCGTAGACAAAGATCGCACCTGACGCCGCAAATATCTTCGGCAGTTCGGCGCGCAGCTCCTCGCGCAGCTTGTAATCCAGATTGGCCAGCGGCTCGTCCAGCAACACCAGACGTGCTTCCTTGACCATGGCGCGGGCCAGTGCCGTGCGCTGCTGCTGGCCACCGGAAAGCTCCAGAGGTGTGCGGTCCAGATGCGGCGTCAGATGCAGAAGCTCTGCCGCCTGCCGTACCTTTTCCTCGATGACGCGCTTCTCGGCACCCGCAACGCGCAGCGGCGAAGCGATGTTTTCATAAACCGTCATCGCCGGATAGTTGATAAACTGCTGGTAGACCATGGCAACGCTGCGCTTCTGCACCGGCACGCCGGTCACATCGTCACCATCCATCCACACGCTGCCCGCGGTCGGCCGGTCAAGCCCGGCCATAAGCCGCATCAGGCTGGTCTTGCCAGCCAGCGTAGGCCCGAGCAGCACGTTCAGCGAGCCCGGCTCCAGCCTCAGCGAAACGTCGTCTATTTGCGTTTCGCCGGATACGACCTTTGAAACGTCGCGCAGTTCAAGCATGTCCTCCCCCAGCGTTTGCCGCCTGGTTGTGCATTCCCGAAATTTCACGCATGAAAGTGTCGACCGCTGCCGCCTCCTCCTGCGACAGGCGCAAACCGCGTTTGGTTCTGCGCCAGAGCACGTCATCACCGCTGACAGCCCATTCGTGAGCGGCCAGATAGCGCAATTCCGCTTCGTAGAGATCGACACCGAAATGCCGGCCCAGATCATCGAGCGACCGCGCTTCTCCGAGGAGATCGCGGGCACACAGGCCATAGAGCCTGACAAGCCGCGCCGCATGATGCCTGTCGAGGAAGGAATAGTCCCGCATCAGCGCCTCGACCTGTGCCTCGTAGCCGTCGAAAGGAAACTCGCCGCCCGGCAGCGCACCCGCATGCGTCCACGGCTGCCCTTTGGGACCAAGCGTCTCAGCGATTTTTTCAAGGGCGGATTCGGCCAGCTTGCGGTAGGTCGTTATCTTGCCGCCGAACACGTGCACCATGGGCGCCCCACCCCGCGCGGTCTCCGATTTCAGCACATAGTCCCGCGTCGCTTCCTGTGCCTTCGAGGCGCCGTCATCGAATAGCGGGCGCACCCCGGAGTAGGTCCAGACGATATCGTCGCGGGTCACCGATTCGGAGAAATATTCGCTTGCAGCGGCGCAGAGATAGTCAACCTCGCCGTCGCTGATGGCCACATCCTTCGGATCGCCGTCGTAATCCTGGTCCGTGGTCCCAATCAGGGTAAAATCTTCCTCGTATGGGATGGCGAAGATGATCCGCCCATCGGCATTCTGGAAAAAATACGCACGCGGATCATCGAATTTGCGCCGGACGACGATGTGACTGCCCTTGACCAGCCGCACATTGTGAACGTCGTTCTGGCCAAGCACGCCGGAAATGACGTGATCCACCCAGGGACCGGCTGCATTGACGAGATAACGTGCCCGCACGGTCTCGGTCTCACCGGTCAAAAGGTTCTGGATACGAACTTTCCAGGTCCCGTTATCGTCTTCGGCCGAGATCACGCGTGTGCGCACCCGCACATCGGCACCCCGGTTTGCAGCGTCACGGGCATTCAGCACGACAAAGCGCGCATCGTTCACCCAGCAGTCCGAATATTCAAAGGCCCGCCGGTAGGAGGCTTTCAGCGGCTTACCCGCCGGGTCGGACCGCATGTCGAGCGTGCGTGTCTTTGGAAGCCGCTTTCGCCCGCCGATATGATCGTAGATGAAGAGCCCGAGCCGCACGAGCCAGGCTGGGCGCAGCCCCTTGTGCAAAGGCAGGACGAAACGCATCGGCCAGATGATGTGCGGCGCGTTGCGCCACAGGATCTCACGCTCCATCAGCGCTTCGCGCACGAGGCGAAACTCGTAATGTTCGAGATAGCGCAGACCGCCATGGATCAATTTGGTGGAGCCGGAAGAGGTGCCGCTCGCAAGGTCGTTCATCTCCGCCAGAATGACGGAGTAACCGCGCCCGACCGCATCGCGTGCAATGCCACAGCCATTGATGCCGCCGCCAATGACGAACACGTCGAACATGTCGAACATGTCAGAGCTGGCAGACATTGAACTGGGCGCGGAACCGGACACGCAATCCTCCCCTGTCTCTCAGACTGCAGGAGCAATCCCCTCCAATGGAGACAAAAGAATTATTTCGAAAGCAGAATGAATGTCAAACGAAAATGAAGAAATTATTGGGATCCGGTCTCGATAAGCCGCACACCCGCCTCCTCGCACAAGGCCCGCATCGCCGGAAGTGGACAGCGGTCGGTGATGAATGTGTCGACCTGCGATAAATGGCCGATGCGCACGGGCGCGCCGCGCTCGAACTTGGTCGAATCGGACACCAGGATCACATGCCTTGCATTGGCAATGATCGCCTGCGCCACTTTCACCTCGCGGAAATCGAAATCGTAAAGCGCGCCATCCGGGTCGATGGATGAGACGCCGATCACCGCATAGTCCACCTTGAACTGCCGGATGAAGTCGACGGCGGCCTCGCCGACAACGCCGCCATCGGACCCGCGGACAACGCCACCGGCGATAATGACTTCGAGTGAAGGATAAACACGCATCCTATTGGCAACATTGATATTATTCGTGATCACCATGAGCCCTTCATGATCGAGAAGCGCATCGCTCACGGCTTCGGTGGTGGTGCCGATATTGACGAAAAGCGACGCCCTGTCGGGAATGAGCCGCGCAGCCGCCTGACCGATCGCCCGCTTTTCATCCAGAGCAATCTTGCGCCGCGCTTCATACTCCATGTTCTCGATACCGGAGGGCAGCAGTGCGCCCCCATGGATGCGCGTCAGCAGGCGCCGGTCGCAGAGCTCGTTGAGATCACGCCGTATCGTTTGCGGCGTCACGCTGAAATGCTCGGCAAGGTCATCCACCAGAACACGGCCATGCTCCTTTGCCTGTTCAAGGATCTCCGAGAGTCGCGGCGTCAGGAATGAAGGGTTCATTGTCGTCTCTATGTTCGTTTTGGTCATATAAGGACAAAAACGAACACAGAGCAAGCGCACTCTGCGGCGAGCAGTGCGGCGAACGCACACCGGCAATCGCCGCCGAAACCATTTCCGGTCATGTCTCGTGGCTCCCAAAAACAGACTAAAATGCAAAACCGGCTTCGGGAGAAAGCCGCGCATACGCGGAAAGAGAGGAACGCACCATGAGAAACCTGCTACCGACCATCGCGCTGACGTTGCTAACGCCTGTTTTCGCTTTTGCCGGCGAGACGGAAATTCGCGCAGCGCAGTCGTCCATCAGGAACCAGATCGAAGCCTTTCTGGCCGGAGACAATGAACGGGCCTATTCCTATGCCGCGCCCAACATCAAGGCGCTCTTCCCGACGCTCGATCGCTTCATGGCGATGGTGACGCGCGGCTATCAGCCCGTCTACCGCCCGCGCAACTACGCATTCGGAAAGGCGGCCGAGCCGAACGCATCGACGGTCATTCAGCGCGTGCTGACCACAGGTCCGAACGGCAGAAGCTATGAAGCGGTCTATACCCTTGAGCGGCAGACCGACGGCACTTATCGGATCACAGGCGTGGGCCTGAAGGAGGCAGACGCTCTTGCGATCTGATGAGCGAAGCGGCGAGCCGGCCCGCCACGGATCTCAGCGCGTAAAGTCCGGGAGACTTTTGAATGCCGTCTTCAAGGCATCCGACCATCCCTCGGAGATTTCCCGCAGATACGGGTCATCTGCCTCGATGCGCTTTTCATAGCCGATGCGGAATGTGTCGTTCTCGTAGAAGAGAAGGTCGAGCGGCAGACCGACGGAGAGGTTGGATTTGAGCGTCGAATCGAACGACACAAGCAGGAGCTTCACCGTCTCTTCCAGCTTCATGGCCGGGTCGAAGGCACGAACCAGAATGGGTTTTCCGTATTTCGTCTCGCCGATCTGGAAAAAGGGCGTGTCGGCGCTGACCTCGATGAAATTCCCTTCCGGGTAAATCAGGAAGAGACGCGGTTCCATGCCGCGAATCTGGCCACCCAGAATAAAAGAGGCACCGAATGCGTCTGCGCTTTGGCCTGCCGGCGCGGACTGGCGGATGACTTCCTTGACGGTATCCCCCACCAGACGTGCCGCCTGATACATGGACGGAGTTTCGAGCATGGAAGGCGTGCGCTCGTCGGGCGCCTTGGTCCGTTCGTCCAGCAAGCTGACCACCGCCTGCGTGGTCGCCAGATTGCCCGCTGAAAGCAGCACCAGAACGCGGTCGTCCGGTTTGTGCCAGCAGTGCATCTTCCGAAAGGTGGAAATGTTGTCGACGCCGGCGTTCGTCCGCGTGTCGGACATGAACACCAGGCCATGCTGCGTTTTCAGCCCGACGCAATAGGTCATCCGGACCGGTACCTCATTCAGATTCGTTCCAGAAGATTACTGCTCGACCGTGATCTGAACCGCAAGCTCTTCCTGCGCCTGTCCGATCCTGATCCCCATCACCGGCATCGCATCACGATAGTCCCGGCCTGTCGCAACCCGAACATAGCGATCATCGGCCGAGATGCCGTTGGAGCAATCAAAGGCCACCCAGCCCAGCCCTTCAAGATGTGTCTCGGCCCAGGCATGGCTTGCTACCTGTTCGTCCCTGTCATCCATACGCAGATAGCCGCTTACATAGCGCGCGGGAAAGCCCATCATACGCGCTCCAGTGAGAAAGATATGAGCGTGATCCTGACACACGCCCTCCCCATTCTCCAAGGCGGTCTCGGCCGATGTTCCGGCATCGGTCGTCCCGATCCTGTAGGCCACGCGATCCCGCACTTCGCTCATGAGGCTGTGGAGGCGCTCCACATCCGTTTCACCGTCGATGCCGCGTAGCAGGGCCGAAATGCCGCGCCCGGCAGTGCAAAGCGGCGTCTGCTGCTGAAAAAGCCAAAGCGGCGCAAGCCCCTGGTGCTTGCCTGTCACGCCAGCCGTGTCGCGCGTTTCGACCACGCCGGACGCCTCGATCACGATTGTATGCGGCTCGCCATCAATGCTCACAAGACGCGTGTCATTTCCGAAACCGTCGACAAACTGCGCTTCCTGCGTAGCGCCCTCGGTCTTCAGCGACCACTCCACCACGTCCTGCGTCGGACCGCTTTGCGGAAAGAGGCGCAGACGCTGAAGGGCGTATGAGAGAGGAGCATCATAGCGATACTCCGTGCGGTGCTTGATTTTCAGGCGCATCTGAATGCCCTCAGTGAAAGCGAAAATCTGTGGCGATCTGATTGCCCAGCGCTGTATTGTCGCGGATAAAATCGCTCAGGAACTCGTGCAGGCCTTCGTCGAATATATCCGAGACGGCCGCAGTCTTCAGCTTTTCGACTCTGACATCTGCCATTTCGTTGCAATTCTGCCGCACACCGTATTCATCGGCCAGATAGTCCAGGGAATCCCGAATGCCCCGATAACAAAAGGCCAGCGAACGCGGCATTCGCCGGTTGAGGATGAGATAGTCGGCGATATTGGCGGGATTGAAGTCCCCTTCATGGGTCCAGCGGTATGAACGAAGTGCCGACACCGAGCGCAAAATCGTCTGCCACTGGATATTGTCGAGCGGCGAGCCCACCCATGCCGCCGACGGCAGAAGCACGTAGTATTTCACGTCCAGTATGCGCGCCGTGTTGTCGGCTCGCTCGATCAAAGTGCCGATCTGGGCAAAATCGAAAATCTCGTTGCGCAGCATGGTGCCCTGAAACGCGCCGCGGATAAGCGCCGTTTCGCGTTTTACAGCGTCGAGAACGGCTGGAAGGTCCTGTTCGTCCACACGCCTCTTCAGCATGCGGTGCATCGACATCCACGCCTCGTTCACGCTCTCCCAGGTCTCGCGCGTGAGCGCGGTCCTCACCATGCGCGCGTTCATCCGTGCGGTGTCTATGGAAGACAGGACGCTGGAGGGATTGCCGGTATCCCGCAGCAGAAAATTCGTCACCGTCGCCGTATCGAACGCGTCGTTCTCCTCTTCGAACAGATCACGCACGCCGGCGCTGGTGAGAACCGAAGCCCATTCGTCCGACGAAGCGCTGGTCTGGGTCAGCGCCAGTCTAAGACCGGTATCGACCAGGCGCGCCATGTTCTCCGCGCGTTCGATGTAGCGCGCCATCCAGAAGAGTCCGTTCGCGGAGCGACCAAGAAGCATGTCAGAGCGCCCTAATCATCGAGAACCCAGGTGTCTTTCGTGCCGCCACCCTGGGAGGAGTTGACCACAAGAGATCCCTTCTTCAATGCGACACGCGTCAGACCGCCCGGCACGATACGGACACGATCTGACACAAGCACGAAAGGACGAAGGTCCACGTGCCGTGGCGCAAGCCCCTTGCTGGTGAGGATCGGACAGGTGGAAAGCGAAAGCGTCGGCTGGGCGATATAGTTCTTCGGTCTGGCTTTCAGCTTCTTCGCAAAAGCCGCCCTCTCCTTCTTGGAAGCGGCAGGCCCCACCAGCATGCCATAGCCACCCGAACCATGAACCTCCTTCACGACAAGCTCATCGAGATGCTCCAGCACATAAGCGAGACTGTCAGGCTCGGAACAGCGCCAGGTCGGCACGTTCTGCAGGATCGCCTTGCGGCCGGTGTAGAACTCGACGATCTCAGGCATGTAGGAGTAAATCGCCTTGTCGTCGGAAATTCCCGTCCCCGGGGCGTTGGCGATGGTAATCTTGCCGGCACGATAGACATCCATGATGCCCGGTACGCCGAGGACGGAATCGGGCCGAAAGGTCAGCGGATCCAGATAATCGTCATCGATCCGGCGATAAAGGACGTCAATGCGTTGGTAGCCTTGGGTCGTCCGCATCGCCACATGCCCGTCCACCACGCGAAGATCCGATCCTTCCACCAGTTCGACGCCCATCTGGTCGGCCAGGAAGGCGTGCTCGAAATATGCCGAGTTAAAACTGCCGGGTGTGAGAATGGCGATTGTCGGTTTGCCATCGCAATGCTCGGGCTTCACACTCGCTAGGGATTCGCGCAGAAGCTGCGGATAATTCTCCACCGGCAGCACCTTCACCTGCTGAAAGAGCTCCGGAAAGAGCTGCATCATGGTTTCGCGGTTCTCCAGCATGTAGGAGACACCGGAAGGCGTGCGCGCATTGTCCTCCAGGACGAAAAAATCATTCTCGCCGGTGCGCACGATATCGACACCGGTAATGTGCGTGTAGACGCCGCCAGGCGGCCGCACACCGATCATTTCGGGCAGAAACGCCTCGTTGTTGGATATGATCTCCTTGGGGATGCGCCCGGCACGCAGAATTTCCTGCCGGTGGTAGATATCCTCCAGAAAGGCGTTGAGCGCCTGGACACGCTGCTCGATACCCTGTACGAGACGGCGCCATTCCTTGCCGGAGATAATGCGCGGTACAATGTCGAAGGGGATGAGCCGCTCGGCTGCTTCCTGGTCGCCATAAACTGCGAAAGTGATGCCGGTTCTACGGAAAACCCGCTCCGCATCGTCCGCCTTCTGCTTCAGGCGTTTCGGGTCCTGCCGGTCGAACCAGCTCTGGTAATCTTCGTAAGGATCTCGGGCCTGGCCCCCCAGGCGCATCTCGTCAAAGTGCGTCAAGAAATGCTCCTCTCAAGAGCATTTCAGCGGGGATGCCTCAAAAAAGCAAGTTGTTTCTATAGGTTGCGGGAAATCGGGAAGATTGCCGGCTTCCATGCCCAATCTTTGAGCCGGATGCGCACTGCTCTGCCAAAATTATGAGCACCCTCCATCAGAGGGGCGGCAGATCGCCTTCTTCCCACGCCGCACTGATTTCGGAAGAGCGTTGCTGAAACCGCCCTGCTTCAATGGCGTCGCGAATGTCCTGCATGAGCGACTGGTAGTAGGCGAGGTTGTTCCAGGTCAGCAACATGCCGGCCAGGGATTCGCCCGCCTTCACGAGATGATGAAGATAGGCGCGGGAATAATCCCGTGCGGCTGGACAGTCGCTCTCCTCGTCCAGCGGGCGCATGTCCTCGGCGTGTCGGGCATTCTTCAGGTTGATCTTGCCGCGTCGCGTATAGGCAAGACCGTGCCGGCCTGCGCGTGTCGGCATCACGCAATCGAACATATCGATCCCGCGCGCGACCGATTTCAGGATGTCGTCCGGTGTGCCGACACCCATCAGGTAGCGGGGCTTTTCACCGGGCAGCACCGGGCACGTGGCTTCGAGCATGTCGAGCATGACGGCCTGCGGCTCACCGACGGCCAGTCCGCCAACAGCATAGCCCTTCAGGTCCATCGCGGCCAGCGCTCTGGCCGAGCGCTCGCGCAGATGCGGCTTGTCTCCACCCTGCACGATGCCGAACATCGCCTTGCCGGGCTGGTCGCCGAACGCGGTCCTGCAGCGCTCCGCCCAACGCAGCGAGAGTTCCATCGCCCGTTCGATTTCGGATTCTTCCGCCGGCAGTGCAACACACTCGTCGAGCTGCATCTGGATGTCGGAACCGAGCAGTCCCTGTATCTCTATGGAGCGCTCAGGCGGCATCTCGAACACCTGGCCATCCACATGAGACCGGAAGGTTACGCCTTTTTCGGTGATTTTGCGCAGGTCCGCCAGCGACATGACCTGAAACCCGCCTGAATCCGTCAGGATCGGATAGGGCCAGCGTGCAAATTCATGCAGACCGCCAAGCCGCGCCACCCGTTCCGCGCCCGGCCGCAGCATCAGGTGATAGGTGTTGCCAAGAATGATGTCGGCGCCGAGATCGCGCACCTGATCCATATACATGGCCTTGACTGTGCCTGCCGTTCCCACCGGCATGAAGGCCGGTGTGCGGATGGTGCCGCGCGGCATGGAAATCTCGCCGCGACGGGCATCGCCGTCCGTTGCCAGAAGGCGGAAGGTAAACCGCTCACTCACGATTGATCGTCCCTGAAAAGCAGACTGGCATCGCCATAGGAATAGAAACGGTACTCATTGCCGATCGCATGCTGATAGGCGCGTTTCATCGTTTCCGTGCCGCTAAAGGCCGAAACGAGCATGAAAAGTGTCGAGCGCGGCAGGTGAAAATTGGTCATCAGCACGTCGACCGTGCGAAAGCGATAGCCGGGCGTGATGAAAATATCCGTCGCACCGGACCATGCTTCCAGTTCTCCGGTCCGTTGCGAAGCGCTCTCCAATAGCCGCAGCGAGGTGGTGCCCACCGAGACGATGCGTCCGCCGCGCGCTCTGACCGCGTTCAGCGCTTCTGCCGTCTCGGCGCTCACCTCGCCGCGTTCGGAATGCATCCTGTGGTCGTCCGTGTCGTCGACCTTGACCGGCAGAAAGGTGCCCGCCCCCACATGGAGCGTCACAAAATGCCGCTCGATACCGGCCGCATCCAGCGCCTGCATCAGTTCCGGTGTGAAATGCAGCCCGGCGGTCGGCGCCGCGACGGCGCCCTCTTCACGGGCATAGATCGTCTGATAGTCGACCTCGTCGCGCGCATCCTCGGCGCGTTTCCCGGCGATATAGGGCGGTAGCGGCATATGGCCGGCCGCAGCGATGGCTTCATCGAGGAAGGGCCCCGAAAAATCGAAAACGAGCAGCGCTTCCCCGCCCTCGCCCTTTTCCGCGACGGTCGCCTCAAGCGTGCCAAGGAAACAGCTTTCGCCATCATGGCCGAACTGAATGCGCTCGCCCACATTCACGCGCTTCGCCGGCTTCAGGAAAGCGCGCCAGCGGTCCGGCCCCTCGCGCATGTGCAGCGTCGCCTCAATGCGCGCCTGCGCCTCACCGCGCCGGCGAATGCCGCCAAGGCGGGCGGGGATAACCTTTGTGTCGTTGAAGACCAGCGCGTCGCCGGGCTGCAGAAGCTGGGGCAGCTCACGCACCACATGGTCACGGATTTTCTCGCCGTGGATCGTCAAAAGCCGAGCAGAATCGCGCGGACTGACCGGTCTGAGCGCAATCCGTTCCTCCGGCAGCTCAAAATCGAAGATGTCTACACGCATCGCAAACCGGCCGGCAAAAAGACCGGGCGGCGCTCTGCCGCCCGGCATCGAAAACTCAGGCAGCGTCAGCCGCAACCCGCATGGAAATGATGGAATCCGGCTCCGAGACAGGCTCGCCGCGCTTGATCCTGTCGATGCAGTCCATGCCTTCGGTCACCTGGCCCCAGACCGAGTACTGACGGTCGAGCCACGGCGCCTTGTCGAAGCAGATGAAGAACTGGGAGTTGGCCGAGTTCGGGTTCTGCGAACGGGCCATCGAGCATGTGCCGCGCTCATGGGCCATGTTGGAGAACTCGGCCTTCAGATCCGGCTTGTCGGAACCGCCCATACCGGTACCCGTCGGGTCACCCGTCTGCGCCATGAATCCGTCGATCACGCGGTGGAACACGATGCCATCGTAGAACTTGTCGCGCGCAAGTTCCTTGACGCGCTTCACATGCTCGGGAGCAATGTCCGGAAACAACTGGATAACGACCTTGCCCTTGGTCGTCTCCATGACGATGGTGTTTTCCGGATCCTTGATATCAGCCATTCTTATACCTTTCTTTCGTCGACGCGGTTAGTTCGCGTCGTCACTCGCCATGCGCGCATCGAGAATCTTGTCGGGATTCTGCACCATGCCGTTCTGCGCGGCGTCACCCTTCTTGATCGCGTCAACCAGTTCCATGCCCGATTCGACTTCGCCGATCACCGTGTATTGTCCATTCAGGTGTTCGGCAGGCGCGAACATGATGAAAAACTGGGAATTGGCAGAGTTCGGATCCTGCGAACGGGCCATGCCCACGGTTCCGCGCGCAAACGCGGCGTCGGAGAATTCCGCCGGCAAATCGGGCTTTTCGGAGCCACCGGTGCCGACAAGACGCGCATCGAAGCCATCTTCCACATCGCCATACTGGACGTCACCGGTCTGCGCCATGAACCCGTCGATCACACGATGGAAAGCGACATTGTCATAAGCGCCCTCTTCGACGAGGGCCTTGACCTGCTCCACATGCCTGGGCGCAAGATCCGGCCGCAGCCCGATGGTCACTTCACCGTTCCTGAGCGTGAGGATCAAAGTGTTTTCAGGTTCGGCGGCCGAAGCCATACCGAGAGAAGCCACAAGGGCGCCGGCCACGAGCGCGGACGAGGCTAGCTTGCGAAGCTGCATGAAACTCTCCTTTTGGTTTCAGGCGGGGAACTTGGCTTCGAGCGCTTCCAGAACAGCGGAAGGCACGAATGGCGCGATGTCTCCGCCCATGGAAGCGATCTGACGTACAAGTGTGGCGGTAATGGTGCGCACGGATGGGCTGGCGGGCAGAAAAACCGTCTGCAGGTCGGGCGCCATGGTTTCGTTCATGCCGGCCATCTGCATCTCGTAGTCGAGATCCGTGCCATCACGCAGACCGCGGATCATGATCGAGGAGCCATGTCTGCGTGCGGCATCGATCACCAGCTTGTCGAATGCCACAACCTCAATGCGCCGGGCGTCACCACCCAGCTCGACCATGGCAGATTTCTGGATCAGCGCGACGCGCTCCTCATAGCTGAAAAGAGGCTTCTTGCCTGGGTGAACACCGATGCCGACAACCACCCTGTCAGCCACCGTCAGCGCGCCCTTGAGCACATCGAGATGGCCGTTCGTCAGGGGATCGAAGGATCCTGCATAAAATGCTGTTCGTTCGGTCATGGCGTGCTTGTATCCGTGTTGCCGGATGAAGGCAATTCAGCAATCGCACCTCTTCGCAGCAATGGCGGCGAAAAGATGAACCGCACATGAACAGTCCGTTCAACACCGGTTCGAACCTGATCGGGTAGTCAGAACACCAATGGCTGAAGGGGCGCCGGTCCGGGGTATGAAACCAAATGGCGTCTCTCCTCGTTAACAGACCAAAGGAGTGAAGCCATGCTGATCTTTACGCTAGCCGCCGCAATGACCGTCGCAATGCTGATTGCCACCGTTATTGGCCTCCACGAAGAAGCCGGACGTGTCAAACTCGAGAACCGCGTTCGCAACTCTGCGAACCGCCGCTTCCGTTAAACCGGAATCGGAGGGCGCGCGCCGATCACTCGGCAGCGCCATTCCCGTTCTCGTCGCCCACCTCTCCGTTTACGACGTCATCGGCGGTGGCGATCTCTTCCTCTTCGGTCTGCGTGTCGGAAATGCGCTCGACCGAAACCACTTTCTCGCCCTTGGCCGTGTTGAAGATCGTCACGCCCTTTGTCGCGCGGCTGGCGATGCGGATACCGTCGACCGGAACACGAATGACCTGGCCCGCGTTCGAAACCAGCATGATCTGATCATCCTGCTCCACCGGGAACGCCGCAATCAAAGGACCGATCTCATCGGTCTTGGCGACATCTGTCGCACGAATGCCTTTGCCGCCACGGCCGGTGACCCGGAAATCATAGCTTGAAGAACGTTTGCCGTAGCCGAATTCGCTGACGGTCAGCACCATCTGCTCGCGCGCCTTGAGCTCCTCGTAGCGTTCAGGTGTCAGGTTTTCCTCTTCGCCGAGATCCTCATTGGTCAGGGCGATGTCTTCATCTTCGCCGCTTGCCTGCCTGCGCTCCGCTGCAGCCTGCTTGAGATAGGCGGCGCGCGCGGCCGGACTTGCCTCGACATGCGAGAGGATCGCCATGGAAATCACACGGTCGCCTTCGGCGAGATTGATGCCGCGCACGCCGATCGAATTGCGACCGGCAAAGACGCGCACGTCCGTGACGCAGAAGCGGATGCACTGGCCCGATGCTGCGGTCAGAAGCACGTCGTCGTCTTCCGTACAGGTGTAAACTCCGAGAATCTCGTCACTCGGATCATCCAGCTTCATGGCGATCTTGCCATTGCGGTTGACCTGGACGAAATCGGACAATTTGTTGCGGCGCACCGTACCACGCGTGGTGGCGAACATGACGTCGAGTGCGCCCCAGCTCTCCTCGTCCTCCGGCAGCGGCATGATCGTCGTAATGCTCTCGCCCTCCTCGAGCGGCAGCATGTTGCGCAGGAACTTGCCAACGGATTGCGGCGTGCCAACCGGCAGGCGCCAGACCTTTTCCTTGTAGACGATGCCGCGTGAGGAGAAGAACAGAATAGGCGTGTGCGTGTTGGCCACAAACAGCCGCGTGACGAAATCCTCGTCCTTGGTCGACATGCCCGAACGGCCCTTGCCGCCGCGCGCCTGCGCCCGATAGATGGAGAGCGGCACGCGCTTGATATAGCCCTTGCGCGTGACGGTGACGACCATTTCCTCACGCTGGATCAGGTCTTCGTCATCCAAGTCCGCACCACCTTCGGTGATCTCGGAGCGACGCGGTGTGCCGAACTCGTCGCGCACGGCGATGAGCTCGTCCTTGACGATCTGTTGAATACGCGCCCGCGACGACAGGATTTCCAGATAATCGCTGATTTCCGCGCCAATCTGGTTCAATTCGTCGGCGATTTCATCGCGCCCGAGCGCCGTCAGACGCTGCAGGCGCAGTTCGAGGATCGCACGCGCCTGCTCTTCCGACAGATTATAGGTGCCATCATCGTTGATGCGGTGGCGTGGGTCATCGATCAGGAGAATGAGGGCTTCGACATCCTCCGCCGGCCAGCGGCGCTCCATCAGTTGTTCGCGCGCCGTCTGCGGGTCGGGCGCATGGCGGATAAGCTTGATCACCTCGTCGATATTGGCTACCGCGATGGCGAGACCGACCAGCACATGCGCGCGGTCGCGCGCCTTGCGCAGGAGATATTTCGTGCGCCGGCTGACGACCTCCTCGCGGAAGTGGACAAAAGCCTTCAGAAGATCGAGCAGGTTCATCTGCTCCGGCTTGCCGCCGTTGAGCGCGACCATGTTTGCGCCAAAGGACGTCTGCAGCGGCGTGAAGCGATAAAGCTGGTTCAATACGACATCGGCGACGGCGTCGCGCTTCAGCTCGACCACGACGCGATAGCCCTGTCGGTCGCTTTCGTCGCGGATGTCGGAGATGCCCTCGATGCGCTTGTCGCGCACCAGTTCGGCCATCTTTTCGATCATCGAGGCCTTGTTGACCTGATAGGGGATCTCCGTGATGATGATGGCTTCACGGTCGTTGCGGGCGGGCTCGATGGCCACCCTGCCGCGCATCATGATCGAGCCGCGGCCTGTCTCGTAGGCGCTGCGGATGCCGGACCGCCCGAGGATGAGACCGCCGGTCGGGAAATCGGGCCCCGGGATCAGTTCCTGCAGCTCGGGCAGGCTGATCGCCGGATTGTCGATCATGGCCACACAGCCATTGATGACTTCCGACAGATTATGCGGAGGAATATTGGTCGCCATGCCGACCGCGATACCGCCGGAACCATTGACCAGGAGGTTCGGATAGCGTGCGGGAAGCACCTTGGGCTCGCTGGAGGAGCCGTCATACGTGTCCTGGAAATCGACCGTTTCCTTGTCGATGTCTTCCAGAAGCTCGTGAGCGCCTTTGGTGAGCCGCGACTCGGTGTAGCGCATGGCCGCCGGCGGATCGCCGTCGATGGAGCCGAAATTGCCCTGACCGTCGATAAGCGGCAGGCGCATGGACCAGTCCTGCGCCATGCGCACCAGCGCGTCATAAATCGCCGCGTCGCCATGGGGGTGGTATTTACCCATCACGTCGGCGACCGGGCGCGCCGATTTCACATATTTGCGGTTCCAGTGATAGCCGCTCTCGTGCGAGGCGTAGAGAATGCGCCGGTGCACCGGCTTCAACCCGTCGCGCGCATCCGGAAGAGCGCGGCTCACGATCACGCTCATCGCGTAGTCGAGATAGGAGCGCTGCATCTCCTCGATAATGGAAATCGGCTCGATGTCGTCGGGCTCGCCCGGTCCGGTCGGCGTCGTCTGGTCAGTCAAATCGTGTCACACACAAAATAAGGAATCACTGACTTCTTATATATGAAGCGCCGTTGATTCTCCAATCGAAGCAGCGATTGAAGCCGGGGAAATCCAACGCGATTTCAGATGCATATGGAAGGTCTGTGAATGATTTCACTGACAAATTGCCGCAGACCGCCCGCCAGGGGACACAATCGGGTCTTTTCCGAAGCCTCCCGACTGGGCTAGACAGTTGCAAGGGAGGACCTCATGCCAGGCTACGAGACCGCATTCAATGCCTTTGTCACACTGCTCGTGACCGTGGACCCACCAGGCCTCGCCCCGCTCTTTCTCGCCCTGACGGTGGGCATGAACCGGTCAGAGCGCAACCAGGTCGCCGTTCGGGCGGCGATCATCGGCTTCGCGGTCCTCGCTCTCTTCGGCGTGGCCGGCAGCGCCATACTCTCCGTGTTCGGGATCACACTTCCCGCTTTCCGCGTGGCGGGCGGCCTGCTTCTCTTTTTCATCGCCTTCGAAATGATCTTCGAGCGCCGCCAGGAACGCCATGAGAAGAGCGCCGAGCGCGCCATCACCCGCGACATGATCCGAAACATCGCCGCCTTTCCGCTGGCGATCCCCTTGATAGCCGGCCCTGGCGCGATTTCGGCCACCGTTCTTCTCTCAGGCTCCTTTAGCGGCCTGGCCGGAAGCGCGGCACTGCTGGCAATACTGGCCACAACGATCATCATCACCTACGCCGTCTTCACGCTCGCCGAGCGCGTCGACCGGTTTCTTGGCGAGACGGGACGCTCGATCCTGACGCGCCTTCTCGGCGTTATACTGGCTGCCCTCGCCGTGCAGTTCGTCGCCGACGGCGCCAAGGCGCTGTTTGCGGCGCCGTAGCCCCGGTAAACCGCGCACAAATGCCGGGAGTTGCGGAACACAACTGGAACATATAGAGTATGTTCTGGTTTTGTTTTTAACTGATTCTCGGTGGCGCCCATGCTGACCCGCAAGCAGCACGAACTTCTCCTGTTCATCCACGAGCGGCTGAAGGAAACAGGAATCCCGCCCTCCTTCGATGAAATGAAGGAAGCGCTGGACCTTGCCTCGAAATCCGGCATTCATCGGTTGATCACCGCCCTCGAGGAGCGTGGCTTCATTCGCAGGCTTCCCAATCGGGCCCGTGCCCTGGAAGTTCTGCGCCTTCCCGATTCGATTGCTCCCGGCCTGAACCCCGGCGCACGAAAATTCTCGCCCAGCGTCATTGAAGGCAGCCTCGGCAAAGCCCCCTCGCCCCAGCCAAAACCGGCTGCCAGCAATGATGACGGTCTTGCCGGCGTCGTTTCCGTGCCGGTGATGGGCCGCATTGCTGCAGGCGTCCCTATTGATGCCATTCAGCACCAGACGCATTCCATCGCCGTCCCCCCGGACATGCTGAGCGGCGGCGATCATTACGCGCTGGAGGTCAGGGGCGATTCCATGATCGAGGCGGGGATCTTCGATGGCGATACCGTCATCATCCGCGAAACCCAGACCGCCAATCCGGGCGAGATCGTGGTCGCGCTGGTGGATCAGGAAGAAGCAACCCTGAAACGCTTTCGCCGCAAAGGCGCGTCGATTGCCCTTGAAGCTGCAAACCCGGCCTATGAAACGCGGATTTTTGGCCCTGACAGGGTCAAGGTTCAGGGACGTCTGGTTGGATTGATGCGCCGTTACTGAAGTATGTTGCAGTCAGGTGGAAAAACCTGACTGCAAAATCCTCCAACGCGGCGACGGCGGGTCGAGCCGTCTGTGTAGCCCCCCACTTTTCTTCCACAGCCGGGTACACCCCTTTCGTTTCTCCCCGCCGGTACGTCCCGCTCGCTTCGACCTTTCAGCGGACATGTTCCGGGAACTGAGACCGCAGAACCCGGGGCAGCATCTCGGGCAGATCCTCGGCGATAAGCCCGCGGCCGAACACTCCGCCGGCCTCCGCATGAAGCCAGACACCCGCGCAGGCTGCTTCAAACGCCGGCATCCTCTGCGCCATCAGACCAGCCACGATCCCGGACAGGACATCGCCTGAGCCGGCTGTCGCCAGGTGCTGCGTTGCGTTCACATTGATGGCTGCCCGCCCGTCGGGCGCCGCAACCACCGTATCCGGTCCCTTGAGCACGATTATCGCACCGGATCGCATGGCTGCCTCCCGGGCCCGCTCCACTTTCGAGACCTCCGGCGCATCTTCAAGACCTGCAAACAGGCGGCCGAACTCGCCTTCGTGGGGTGTCAGAACGACCTGCGCGGCGGAGGCCTTGATCATGGCGAAAAGCGTCTCCGGATCGCCGCGAAAGGCGGTGATTGCATCCGCATCGAAAACCAGCCCGCCCACATCGTCCACCTGATCGAGAAGGCTGCGCGCAAAACCTCGCGTCCGCTCGCCTGTTCCTGCCCCTGGCCCCAGCACTGCACCGGAAGGCGCGCGGTCACGGATGAACGCCTCCAGTTCGTCCGCCGTATCGGCCCTGCGCAGCATGATCGAGGTCAGATGCATAGCGTTGACGGAGAGCGCGTTGGCGGGTGAAAGCACGGTCACGGCGCCCGCCCCCGCCCGCGCAGCACCGCGCGCTGCAAGACGCGCTGCTCCCGTAGACGTGGCGCCACCGGATATGACGGCCACATGCCCGCGCGAATATTTGTGGGCGCTGATGCCGATCTCCGGAAAGGTCGCCCGCCACAGCGCGGGTCGGTTCTCCCATGTGTTGCATTCGGCTCGATCCAGCGTTGTTTCGGCTATGCCGATATCCGCGACAAGAAGCACACCGCACATCTGTCGGCCGGGCACGAGCACGTGCCCCGGCTTCTTGCGGAAGAAGGTCACGGTCATATCCGCCTGGAACGCAGTACCAAGCGGCTTCCCGGTAAGCCCGGAAACGCCGGACGGCAAATCGATCGACACCACGGGGAGCCCGCTGGTGCGCACCCGTTCTATGATTGCAGCCTCGCGCCCTTCGACAGGCTTCGACAGACCAGCGCCGAACAGCGCATCCACCACAAGCCATCGCTCAACGGGTTCGAACTCCGAAAATGGCTTCGGTTCAACAGGGCAATCCCTGCGCGCCCTGGCAGCATCGCTGCCCGCCGCCGGTTCGGTTTCGGCAAACAGCCGGACCTGGACACCCCGCTCCGCAAGCAGGCGGGCAACGACATAGCCATCGCCACCGTTGTTGCCCGGGCCGCAGAGAACCAGAAACCCCTCCGCCACGGCGAAACGTTCCAGGATCGCAGCCGCCACCACCGCACCCGCGTTCTGCATCAGGCCATAGCCGTCGAGAGGCCCGGCAGCGATCGCATTGCGGTCCACGCTGCCCATTTCTTCAGGTGTCAGAATTTCCAAACCCATCGACCTTGCCGCTTTCTTCGGCGCATTGCATATTTTTTAGGCAAGTCGCAAACTGCGCAACACACCGCACGGTTCCCTTGGTACGATCCGGAGGCCTCGCCTGACATGTCACTGCCCGACCGATCCACGCGATTTCGCCCGTGTGGATACAGAATGCAGCGACTGGCACGCTTCATGCAAGGCTCCAGCACGAGTTGGCATGTTTCGTGCTTCAACCGAACCGGAGCAACAAGGGGCGCGGGATCACCGTTCCTGAACTCATTTGGAGGCCACTGAGGCATGAAAAAGGTCGAAGCGATCATCAAACCGTTCAAGCTCGACGAAGTGAAGGAAGCCCTTCAAGAGATCGGCCTTCAGGGCATAACCGTGATCGAGGCCAAGGGTTTCGGTCGCCAGAAGGGGCATACCGAGCTTTATCGCGGGGCCGAATATGTCGTCGATTTTCTCCCGAAGGTGAAAATCGAAGTCGTGCTCCCGGACGAGACCGTGGACGCCGCGATCGAGGCGATCCGCAAGGCCGCCCAGACCGGGCGTATCGGCGACGGCAAGATTTTCGTGACAAATGTGGAAGAAGTCATCCGCATCCGCACCGGCGAGACCGGCGCCGACGCTGTTTGATCCCCAAACCATTCTCTTTCCCGGAAGACCTCCGGGATCATCAGGCAAGACCATCGCAAATAGGAAGGCGAATATGACCACTGCACAAGACATCATGAAGCAGATCAAGGAAAACGACGTGAAGTTTGTCGATCTGCGCTTCACCGATCCCAAAGGCAAGCTGCAGCACGTCACCATGGATGTCTCCGCCGTGGATGAGGACATGTTCGCCGACGGCGTCATGTTCGACGGCTCGTCCATTGCCGGCTGGAAAGCCATCAACGAGTCCGACATGGTGCTCATGCCCGAGCCCGACACGGCTCACATGGACCCGTTCTTCGCCCAGTCGACGATGGCGATTTTCTGCGACATTCTCGATCCGATCTCCGGTGAGGCCTATAACCGCGACCCGCGCGGCACGGCAAAGAAGGCGGAAGCCTTCCTCAAGTCCGAGGGCATTGGCGACACGGTTTATGTCGGCCCCGAGCCGGAGTTCTTCATCTTCGATGACGTGAAGTACAAGGCCGATCCGTACAACACCGGCTTCAAGCTTGATTCCAGCGAGCTTCCCACCAATGACGATGCGGACTATGAAACGGGCAATCTGGGCCACCGTCCGCGTGTCAAGGGCGGCTACTTCCCGGTTCCGCCGATCGATTCGGCACAGGACATGCGTTCCGAAATGCTGACGGTCCTGACCGAAATGGGTGTGATCGTTGAAAAGCACCACCACGAGGTCGGTGCGGCACAGCATGAGCTGGGCATCAAGTTCGAGACGCTTCTGAAGAGCGCCGACAGTGTCCAGAAGTTCAAATACGGTGTCCACCAGGTGGCCAACGCCTACGGCAAGACCGCAACCTTCATGCCAAAGCCCGTCTATGGTGACAACGGTTCGGGCATGCATGTGCACCAGTCGATCTGGAAGGAAGGCAAGCCGACCTTCGCCGGCAATGAATATGCCGGCCTGTCGGAGAACTGCCTCTACTATATCGGCGGCATCATCAAGCACGCCAAGGCGATCAACGCCTTCACCAACCCGATCACCAACTCCTACAAGCGCCTGGTTCCGGGCTTCGAAGCACCGGTTCTGCTTGCATATTCGGCCCGCAACCGCTCCGCTTCATGCCGCATCCCGTTCGGCTCCTCGCCGAAAGCCAAGCGTGTCGAGGTTCGCTTCCCCGATCCGGGCGCGAACCCCTACCTCGCCTTTGCCGCCATGCTGATGGCAGGCCTTGACGGCATCAAGAACAAGATCCATCCCGGCCAGGCCATGGACAAGGATCTCTATGACCTGCCGCCGAAGGAGCTGAAAAAGGTGCCGACCGTCTGTGGCTCGCTGCGCGAAGCGCTCATGAGCCTCGACAAGGATCGCGGCTTCCTGAAGGCAGGCGGCGTGTTCGACGACGATCAGATCGATGCCTATATCGAGCTGAAAATGGCGGAAGTGCTGCGCTACGAAATGACGCCGCACCCGGTCGAGTTCGAGATGTACTACTCCGTTTGATCGCATCTGTTGGGGTGATCAGGGCTCCGTCTTCGGACGGGGCCCTTTTTTGTTTCAGCCTCTGGTGCTGCGGCTTTGCCAGTCCCGCGCCAGAGCGGAAAGGTCCGCACGCTCCCGAAATGCGCGCGTCACCTCGCCAAAGGCGAAACGGATCGAGTTTTCGACAATCTCCCGGTCGAAGCGTTTCAGTTCATCGGCAATCGGCGCCCATTTGAACAGCGCCTTTGGACTTTCCGAAAAACAGTCGCCACTGGTTGCCGCATTCTGCCAGTGCAGATCGGCAATGCGATCGTGAAAACGTTCCCGCCAGTCTTCCACGATTTGCGCATCAGGCAGCGCCTCGGCGTTTTGGGCCAGCCCCTCTGCATGGCAATGAAGGGCGAGTGCGCTGGCCTCGCTCTGGCTCAGTGCACCTTCGGCCCCAACTTTTGCAACGGTGTGAACGGTAAGGTCAGACAGGCAGGCCGCGAAAACGTGGAGCTTGGCAATGTTGATGGAACCGATGAACACGTCGTCTTCGAACATGGACGGATAGCGTGTGCCCATGCGGGCTTTCAGATATCCGTAAAGCTTCTTCTGAGCCACGAATGAAGAGCGTGTCGCAACGAAACTGCACAGGGACGGGATATCGTCGATTACGCTATTGTCTCGCCGCAAACTGAGACGCCCAGCCGCTTCGCGCAGGAATGCCATTCCCCTGGACCAGGCAACACCCATAAGACACGTCCTCCCGTCATACGACCAATGTCTCGATTTCCATTGATCAGAAGATGCCCAATGCTTGAGACATGCCATTGTGATTCCTATTCAGTAGAACCGCAATGGCGGCAGTTAACGACTTTCGTCGCTGACGTTCTTAGGGAGGAGGACACCATGTCCGCTAATAACGCAGATGATGTGAGGGATCGTTACTGGGCCAAGACCAGGAACCTGACAATCGTGGTTCTGGCCCTGTGGGCGTTCTTCGCACTTGTCGTTCCAGCAATGGTTTCGACACTCAATCAATTCACGTTTCTTGGCTTTCCCTTCGGCTACTACATGATCGCCCAGGGTTCGCTCATCGCCTTTGTCGTCATCATCTGGGTGCAGAACTGGCGCCAAGATGCCATCGACGACGAATTCGGCTTCGGCGAAGAAGAATAGGGAGGAACCGGCATGGCTTTGATACAGGGACGGTTCATCGACAATATCGGCCGGGTGTATGCAATCTATACCGGCGGCTTCCTTGCCTTCATCCTCTTGATGGCGGTTCTGGAACAGCTTGGCGTCGGCGCCGACACGATCGGCATTCTGTTCGTCGCCTTCACCATCGCGATCTATGCCATCATCGGCTGGCTGTCGCGGACCATGGAGGTCGATGCCTATTATGTGGCGGGACGGCAGGTGCCGGCCGTCTACAACGGCATGGCAACCGCGGCCGACTGGATGTCGGGCGCATCCTTCGTTGCCCTTGCAGGCGGCGTCTATTTCGGCGGCTACGGCTACATGGCCTTCATCGTCGGCTGGACGGGTGGCTATGTGCTCGTCAATTCGCTGATGGCGCCCTATCTGCGCAAATTCGGCTGCTATACGGTGCCCGACTTCATCGGCACGCGCTACGGCGGCAATCTTGCGCGCCTGTGCGCCGTGATCGTTCTGGTCGTTGCTTCGTTCACCTATGTGACGGCGCAGATCAACGCAACCGGCACCATCGCCGCGCGCGCCCTGCACATTCCATTCTCCTACGGCGTCTGGTTCGGGCTGCTGGGCATTCTGCTCTGCTCCATGCTGGGCGGCATGCGCGCCGTCACCTGGACCCAGGTGGCTCAGTACATCGTGCTGATCATCGCCTATCTCGTGCCGGTCATCTGGATGTCGAATGCGCAGGGCTTCGGCATCATCCCGCATTTCACCTATGGCGAAGCGGCCGCAAACATGGCGAATTTCGAGGCACAATACGGCCTGAATCCGCCAGCGGAAGCCATTGCCGGCCTTTCGGTGCTCACCACGCCGCATACCGGCCCGGTGGGTGACTATGCAGAGTGGAAGTTCATCACGCTTGCTCTGTGCATGATGTGCGGCACGGCTTCCCTGCCCCACATCCTGATGCGCTACTTCACGACGCCGACCGTTCGTTCGGCGCGCAAGTCGGTCGCATGGTCGCTGCTGTTCATCTTCCTGCTTTACTTCACAGCCCCGGCCCTCGCCACGCTCACCAAGCTGCAGCTTCTCGATCCGAATCTGCCGACAGCAATCATCGGTAAACCGTTCGAGGAAGTGGCTTCACTGGCATGGATCCAGAACTGGGCAAGCGTTGGCTTCCTCGCCATCGCGGACCAGAATGGTGACGGCATCCTGCAGCTCAACGAGTTCTTCATGCGGCCGGACATCGTCGTTCTGGCCACCCCTGAAATCGCGGGCCTGCCCTACGTGATTTCCGGTCTCGTTGCAGCCGGCGGCATGGCAGCAGCCATGTCCACTGCGGACGGCCTTCTCCTGGCCATCGCAAACGCCCTCAGCCACGATCTCTATTACAAGATCATCGATCCAAAGGCTGACACGGCCATTCGGTTGATTGTCGCGCGCATTCTGCTCGTCGGCATCGGTGCGCTGGGCGCGTTGATCGCGTCTCTCCAGCTTACGGGCATTCTGGGTGCGGTGGCCTGGGCATTCTGCTTCGCCTGCTCAGGTCTGTTTTTCCCGCTCGCCCTCGGTGTTTGGTGGAAACGGGCCAACCGGGCCGGCGCGGTTGCCGGTATGGCAGCGGGTTTCACCGCAGGCAGCCTCTATCTCTACTATGTCTACACCGGAGGAACGCCATGGTTCGGCATCGACCATCTCCGCTTTGGCATAGTGGGCATGGCCGTTAGCCTGGTCTCGATGGTGGTCGTTACCCTGCTGACGCCCGCCCCCGACGAAGAAATCCAGCGCATGGTGGAAGAAACCCGCGTGCCGACAGGCCCGGCCATTCTGTCTGCCAAGCACTGATCCGTGCCAGATCGCCGTGCATCCATCTGGACGCACGGCGATCCAAACGAGTGACGGAGCATCGGGATAACCCGAAAACCGGATTCCGCTTTTCGGTCCGATGCTCTAGGCTCCGAAAACGGGGGCGGGAAAAACCCGCCCCCTAATCATGTCCGGGGAGGCATTCCATGCCCGAAACAATGGCTGCATTTCCATTCTGGGTGCTGGCGCTCGACTACATCCTTGGCGTCGTCATGTGGACGCTGATCGGGCGCGCGGCCATGAACATTTTCCTGCCGGAAGATTCAAGCTTCTTCTTCATGCGTTTCTTCGTGCGCGTGACGAACCCGATCCTGAAACTCTTCCGTCCCGTGACGCCGGGCTTCCTGCTGGAGCCGCTGGTGCCGGTCTATGTGGCGTGGTTCTTCTTTATGATCCGGTTCTATCTGATGCCCTGGCTGCTCGGCTACTCGGTCATGGGCATGCTTTCGTTCCCGCTCGAAAGCGAGATCGCAGGCGTTCTCTATCAGATGTTCGGCGGCAACTGAGACAGGGGCCGGTAACGGCCCTGCCCCAGCTCAATCGAGTGCAGAAAGCAGCGTTGCCGCTGACATCATGTCGCGCTCGCGGGCGGAGCGCCGCTGCGCGGCTTCACTGTCTTCACCCCAAAGGGAAATGTTCCAGTCCTCATCCACATGAGCGGCTTTCCACGCGGCCTGGGGCTCCAGCGCTTTTGCCTCTACGGCCAGTGCAAGCAGCGCAGACCCCATCAGCGTCGTCATCACATGCAGGCAGGCCAGACGGTATGGCTCGTTCTTCTGGCGCAGATATGCGCTGACCGCGGCGATCGCCTCGCGGGGCTGCTCCACATGGATGACCCCTTCGGCGAGCACGAAATGCGCGCCCATATGCTGCTGCGCCCAGTCCAGAACCGGATCCCAAGCCTCTGCCTGCAGTGCCACCAGACGCGCCGGCGATGGCGCACGGTAGCAGACGAGATCGCCCGTGGCGTAACGCAGGACATCTTCCAGGACAGCCTGCGCGTGAACGGCAACCCCGTCTATCGCCGTGTTGACGAGCCGCGTCACGGGCATGGATGCAGGATCGATATGTTCATCCTGTGCCTGATACTCGCCGGCCACCAGAAGCGCTGTCGCTTCATTTGGCAAGCGCACAGCACTTGCACCTGGCGTCCGCACGGCCTTTCCGTCAAGGTGGACGGCAAAACCACCATCCTCCTCGGGCGCCACTGAAACGTCTTTGTAAAAACGCTTTGGCAGCGGCTTCCGGATGGCGCTCTGCGCCCGCCGGACGGGATCGAGCTCCGCCGGGGTCTTTCCGCTTTCGAGATCGTTCAGAAGGTCACGCATGGGTCTTCATATAGTGTGTGTTTGCAATTTGGTTAACCCGGAATCACCCGGCGACGTGGCCGATTGACCACGGTCAGCCCCAGTACGATCAGGCAAAGCGCCAGAAGGATTTTGAGCGTCAGTGGTTCACCCAGGAGAAGACCACCCGACAGAACGCCGAAAACGGGTGTGAGAAAGGTGAAACTCGACAGCCCCGACGCCGGGTATCGCCGCATCAGCCAGAACCAGACAAGATACGTGAACGAGACGACAAACACCGCCTGGAACACCAGCGCTCCCGTCGCCAGAGTACTGACTTCGCGCAAGAGCGGCCCTCCAAAGGGAATGAAGGGGATCGCCAGCAGCGCAGAAACGGAGAGCTGATAAAGCAGCGTCTTTTCCGCACCGGCGTTCGACAGGCTGGACTGCTTGATGACGACGATGGTTGCCGCCCAGGCAATGCCTGCGACAAGACATAAGACATCGCCGAAAAGTGCATCTGGTCCTGGCAGGCTGAGATTATCAGAGAAGACAAGAACCACTCCGGCAAAGGCAAGAAGAAGCCCGCCGAACCTGAGCGCTGACATCTTCTCCCCAAGGAAGAAGTGGCCGCCGACGAGCACCCAGAATGGCATTGTGTTGAGCATCAGGGCACCGCGTGCCGCCGATGTGTAATCGAGGCCGAAGAAGACCAGAATGAACTCCAGACCGAACAGGAGACCGGCCAGAATCCCGGGCCAGAGCGTGCCATCGCGCTCGAACAGGCGAATGCCCCTGTATCGGCACCAAAGGAAGACGAGCAGAGCGGCCACCGCCGAGCGGAGAAACATGGACAGCATCGGGTTGAAGCCGATATTGGCCAGCTTGATCGCCACCTGGTTGACGCCCCACGTCAGGGTCAGCCCAAGCATGACAATGGTAGCGAAGGCGTCGATCGCATCACGCCTGGTTGAGGCGTCGGCGGCGGAAAGCGTGGTCATGCACCATCCTCGGCGGAGGCTTCGTCAAAGCCAAGAAGATTCCAGCTCTGGCGCATATGCGGCGGCAGCGGCGCGGTCACGTCGATCTTGCCCCCACCCGGATGCGGGATAACGATGCGGCGTGCATGCAGATGAAGTCGCTTCTGGATGCCCCCGGGAAATTCCCAGTTCTGGTCCGCCTCGAAATATTTCGGGTCACCGATGATCGGGCATCCGATATAGGCAGCATGAACGCGAAGCTGGTGGGTGCGCCCTGTGTAGGGTTCCATCTCGAGCCAGGAGAGAGCGGAACCGGCCCGCTCCACCACCCGGTAATTTGAAACCGCATGATCAGAATCGGGCTCGCCATGCTTGACCACGCGCATCCGGTCACCGTCTGGCGTCTGCTCCTTGGCAAGCCAGGTGGATATGCGCGCCTCGTCCCTGTTTGGAACACCCTTCACCAGTGCCCAGTAGGTCTTTTTCGTCTCGCGCGCGCGAAACGCTTCGGCAAGCCGCATGGCCGCCTGACGGGTGCGTGCCACCACGAGCACACCCGACGTGTCGCGGTCGAGGCGATGCACCAGGCGCGGCTTTTCACCCTTCTTGTTGCGCAGGGCTTCCAGCATACCGTCGACGTGCCGGTTCACACCGGAGCCGCCCTGTACGGCGAGACCGGCCGGCTTGTTGAACACGAAAACCTTCGGGTCTTCGTAGAGCAGCATCTGCATCAGCGCTTCAGCGTCGCCGGTGTTGCGCAGACTGTGCGCTGTCGCCTGCCCGTCCCCCTTGCGATCCACATCGAGCGGCGGCACGCGCACCATCTGCCCCGGCTCAAGCCGGGTATCGGCCTTGGCACGGCTTCCGCTCACACGGATCTGTCCGGAGCGCAGGAGTTTCTGCAAATGCCCGAAGCCGAGACCGGGAAAATGGGCCTTGAACCATCGGTCCAGCCGCATTCCGTTCTCGTCCTTGTCCACCTCGATCTGCTGTACGCCGGCCATTTCACCCATCCATTAAAAAACATCGCCTCAGGCGAAATGCCGAACCAGATAAAGGCCGGCGAACAGCGCTGCAATCGCACCGCAAACGCTGACAAGCACATAGGACGCGGCCAACAGCCCCTCGCCCCGTTCCCACAAAACGGCAACATCGAGCGAAAAGGCGGAGAAGGTCGTGAACCCGCCGAGCAATCCCGTTGCCACGAAAAGCCTCAATTCCGGCGACGCGCCCGCGCGCCGGGCCAGCCACTCGACAAACACGCCCATGATGAAAGACCCGACGAGATTGACCGTCAGCGTTCCCCACGGAAAGCCGATCCCCAGAAGGCGCATGGCAGCAAGGCCGGTCAGGTGTCTCAGGCTCGCGCCGACTGCCCCTCCGGCGGCAACGATCAGCAGATGGTTCATGGCGCCCTTTTCGCAGAAGCTGCGCAAAAATCAACAACCCTCGACATCACGGCTCTCCCCGCTCCTTGCGCAGCCGCGCCCAATAGTCGAGCCGCTTGCGAATCTCGCGTTCAAAACCCCGTTCGGGCGGATCGTAGTAGCGCCGGCGCCCCATCTCTTCGGGAAAGTAGTTTTGCCCGGAGAACGCATCCGGCTGGTCGTGATCATAGGCATAACCGGCACCGTAGCCGGTCTCCTTCATGAGCTTGGTCGGTGCGTTGAGGATGTGCTTGGGCGGCAGCAGGGATCCATTTGCCTTTGCATCGGCAAAGGCCTGCTTGAAGGCCGTGTAAACGCCGTTCGACTTGGGCGCGGTCGCCAGATAGACGCAGGCCTGCGCAAGGGCCAGTTCCCCTTCCGGTGAACCGAGATATTCGTAGGCATCCTTGGCTGCATTGGCAATGCCAAGGGCCTGCGGGTCGGCAAGGCCGATGTCTTCCACAGCCATGCGCACAAGCCGGCGACCGATGTAGAGCGGGTGTTCGCCCGCATCGAACATGCGGCACAGATAATAGAGCGCGGCATCGGGATCGGAACCGCGTACGGACTTGTGCAGCGCCGAGATGAGATTGTAATGCCCGTCCTGGCCCTTGTCATAGACGGGCGCGCGGCGTTGAGCGACACGCTGCAGCCCCTCGGCATCGAATACCTCGCCTTCGCGGGCGGCGCGCCAGACCTCTTCGGCGAGGGTCAGAGAGGCGCGCCCGTCGCCATCGGCCATGCGCACAAGCACGGCCCGCGCTTCCTCGTCCAGCGGCAGGGGTTTTTCTTCCAGTGCCTCCGCACGCTCAAGAAGCCGCATGAGGCTTTCTGGTCCAAGCGTGTTGAAGTTGAGCACACGCGCACGCGACAGAAGAGCAGCGTTGAGCTCAAAGGACGGGTTTTCAGTCGTCGCCCCGACGAGGACCACGGTGCCATCTTCCATCACCGGCAGGAAGGAATCCTGCTGTGAGCGGTTGAAACGATGGATTTCGTCCACGAAAAGAAGCGTCTGTCTGCCCTGGCTGCGCCGGAGCCGCGCAGCCTCGAACACCTTTTTGAGATCGGCAACGCCTGAGAAGATCGCCGATATCTGCTCAAAGGCCAGCTCTGTCTCACCGGCAAGGAGACGGGCAACCGTGGTCTTGCCGGTGCCGGGCGGCCCCCAGAAGATCAGCGAGCCGAGCGAGCGGCTCGCGATCATGCGGGTAAGCACACCGTCATCGCCGGTCAGGTGCTCCTGCCCTACCACTTCGTCGAGCTTTTTCGGGCGCAGCCGGTCGGCAAGCGGGCGGCTCACATTCGAGCCGCTATCTTCGGCAGTGGCGAACAGATCACTCATCGGTCATTCATCGAACCCAAATTCAAAAGCGCAGGCGTTGACGCAACGTGCGGCCATCCCGCTCAACGGCAAAGTCCCAGCGGCGCCCGGTGTCCCGGGCCACGACCTGCATGGTTTCGGTGTCCTCGATCTCTATGCCATTAACCTCACGGATGATGTCACCCGGCCGCAGACCCACACTGGCTGCGGGCGAGCGCCGGTCGACCTCCAGCACAACGACGCCTTTCCTGTTCAAAGGCAGTTTCAGGCGCTGGGCCAGGCGCGGAGCGAGCGTGGCGACCACAGCACCGGCAAATGGGCCGCGCCCGTCCAGCGTGACAGGCTTCGTATCCTCACCATCGGAGAGCCTTTCGAGTTCGAAGCTCAGCTCGAGCGTCGTTCCGTCGCGCAGCACCCTGATCACACCCTTCTCTTCGAGCGGGTGCGTAACAAGGCGATATTCGAGCGCATCGGGATGCTGAATGTCCGCGCCATCCATGGCCACCACCGCATCGCCCGGGCGCAGGCCGGCACGCTCGGCAGGACTATCAGGCGCAATCTCGCGTACGAGTGCGCCAACGGGACGCTCCATGCCAAGGGCTTCTGCGATCTGAGGTGTTACAGGATCAAACGAAGCGCCGAAAAACGGCCTTTCGAACGTATTGGCGCCGGAAAGCGCAGCATTGACCACCGCCCGCACCATGTTGGCGGGAATGGCAAATCCAATGCCGATGGAGCCACCGCTGCGGCTGACAATGGCCGTGTTGATCCCGATCACCTGTCCACGCATGTCGATCAGCGCACCGCCGGAATTGCCTGGATTGATCGCCGCATCCGTCTGGATGAAGAAACCGAAATCCGACACGCCGACATGGCTGCGCGCGAGCGCGGAAACAATCCCGCTCGTTGTGGTCTGGCCCACGCCGAACGGATTGCCGATTGCAAGCACCAGATCGCCCACTTCGAGAGAATCGGAATCGCCCAGACGCACGGCGGAAAACGCCGCATCGCCCGAGATCTTCAGCACTGCGAGATCAAGCGCCTTGTCCTTCAGCAGTATCTCGCTCTCGAACTCGCGCCCATCCGCCAGTGCAACCTTCACCTCATCGGCGTCGCTGATGACGTGGTTGTTCGTTACGATCACGCCGCTAGGGTCGACAAGCACGCCGGAACCCAGCGAAGAGCGGACACGGGGCGGCATTTGCGGACGCCCGAAAAACTGCTCGAAGAAGGGGTCGCCCATGAAGGGCGAGCGCACCTGAACAGTCGACGAGGCGTAGACGTTCACCACGGCCGGCGATGTTTCCTTGACGAGCGGCGCGAAGGAAAGCTGGATCTCGTCCCGCCCGAACGGAACACGACGTTCTGGCGTATCGCGCTGCGGCGCGACAAGCCGCTTCTCCCCGTCTCCCTTCAGGAGATCAGAAAGATATCCCCGCAGGGTTCCGCTTCCGCTTTCCTGCGCAAGAACCGAACCAGTGGCGACAACCACGGCCGCAAACACAAGAAGAGCAACCCTTGAGAAAACAGAACGCATCCGCATATGCCTGGCCTCTATCCGTTTTGGGAGAATGCAGGTGATCGTGTGAACACCCACGCCGGTTTTCTCAGAGCATTGTGCATATTGAAAGGCGCGAGCCCATCAAAGCCGTGAGTTTGCGCAACAAAAAAGGGGCCGCGAAGCCCCTTTTTTTAGTGTGCTCAAGGCGCGCAAAATTATGCGGCTTCGGCCTCTTCGTTGCCGCCCTCGGCTTCAAGACGCGCACGGTCGGCAGCGCCCTTCGCCTCGACATCGCGGTCAACGAACTCGATGACGGCCATTGGCGCATTGTCGCCATGGCGGAAACCGGCCTTCATAATGCGCGTGTAGCCGCCATTGCGCTCTGCGTAGCGCGGAGCGAGCGTGTCGAACAGACGCTTGACCAGGCTTTCGTCGCGGATGGCCGAGATGGCCTGACGACGGGCATGCAGGTCGCCGCGCTTGCCGAGCGTCACCAGCTTTTCCACGATCGGGCGAAGTTCCTTCGCCTTCGGCAGAGTGGTGACGATCTGTTCGTGTTCGATCAGCGAAGCCGCCATGTTGGCAAAGAGCGCCTTGCGGTGGCTTGCCGTCCTGTTCAGCTTGCGGCCGGATTTTCCGTGACGCATGGCCTTTCTCCTTCAATCCCCGTCGCCCGAACTTGGCGGGCTTTACGGGCCTAGTATTGGTCTTCGTAACGCTTGGCGAGTTCTTCGATGTTTTCCGGCGGCCAATCCTCGACTTCCATGCCGAGGTGGAGCCCCATCGAGGCCAGCACTTCCTTGATTTCGTTGAGCGACTTGCGGCCGAAATTCGGCGTGCGCAGCATCTCGGCTTCCGTCTTCTGGATCAGGTCGCCGATATACACGATGTTGTCGTTCTTCAGGCAGTTTGCAGAGCGAACCGAAAGCTCCAGCTCGTCCACCTTCTTGAGAAGCGCCGGGTTGAAAGCAAGCTCAGCCACCTGTTCGGCGGGCTGCTCCTTCTGCGGCTCTTCGAAGTTGACAAACAGCGCCAGCTGGTCCTGCAGGATGCGCGCGGCAAAAGCCACTGCGTCCTCGCCCGTCACCGAACCGTTGGTCTCGATGGTCATGGTCAGCTTGTCATAGTCGAGAACCTGGCCCTCGCGGGTGTTCTCAACCTTGTAAGAGACCTTCTTGACCGGCGAGTAGAGGCTGTCGACCGGAATAAGCCCGATCGGCGCATCTTCTGCACGGTTGCGGTCAGCCGGGACATAGCCCTTGCCGTTGTCGACGGTGAACTCCATGCGAATTTCCGCGCCCTCGTCCAGCGTGCACAGCACGTGATCGGGGTTGAGGACTTCCACATCGCCCACGGTCTGGATGTCGCCAGCAGTCACGGCGCCCGGTCCCTGCTTGCGCACAACCATGCGCTTGGGGCCTTCGCCTTCCATGGAGAGCGCGATTTCCTTGATGTTCAGGACGATGTCCGTCACATCCTCACGCACGCCGGGGATCGACGAGAATTCGTGCAGAACGCCGTCGATCTGCACCGCGGTCACAGCCGCACCGCGCAGCGACGACAGCAGCACACGACGCAGTGCATTGCCGAGCGTCAGACCGAAGCCACGCTCAAGAGGCTCGGCCACCAGCGTGGTGACCGTACGACCCTTGGACGAAAACTCGACCTTGTTCGGCTTGATAAGCTCTTGCCAGTTCTTCTGGATCATTCCGGGTTCCTTCCGTTACCCCGCCACCATCCATTCGTGACGGGCGTCCTGGAAACCGCAGAGGAGCGCACAAGGCGCTCTTGCGGCGACAAAACTCTGGTTAGACGCGGCGCTTCTTGCGCGGGCGGCAGCCATTGTGCGGGATCGGCGTCACATCGCGGATCGAGGTGATGGTAAAGCCGGCAGCCTGCAGCGCACGCAGTGCGGACTCACGACCCGAACCAGGACCGGAAACCTCAACCTCGAGCGTGCGCATGCCGTGCTCGGCAGCCTTGCGAGCGCAATCCTCGGCAGCAACCTGGGCGGCAAACGGCGTCGACTTACGCGAGCCCTTGAAGCCCTGTGCGCCTGCAGACGACCAGGCAATCGCATTGCCCTGTGCGTCAGTGATGGTGATCATCGTGTTGTTGAAGCTCGAATTGACGTGAGCAACACCCGACGAGATATTCTTACGTTCGCGACGCCGAACGCGTGCGGCTTCCTTGGCCATACTCTTCCTTTCAGTCGATCTCTACACCGCCGTAACACCAGCGGCTCCACCTGGAGAAGCGAATAGTGGTTAGCGAGTAGCGAGTAGCGAGTAGAAACAAGATCGGCTTCTATTCGCTATTCGCTATTCGCTATTCGCTACTCACTCAATTACTTCTTCTTGCCGGCGATTGCCTTGGCAGGGCCCTTGCGGGTGCGCGCATTGGTGTGCGTGCGCTGGCCGCGGACCGGAAGCGAACGACGGTGACGCAGACCGCGGTAGCAGCCCAGGTCCATCAGACGCTTGATGTTCATCGAAACTTCGCGGCGCAGATCGCCCTCAACGCGCAGATCGCGGTCGATCGTTTCGCGGATGGCGAGGATCTCGGCATCGGTAAGCTCGCTGACGCGGCGCTCAAGCGGGATGTTGACCTGCTTGACGATATCCCCGGCAGTCTTCGGACCGATGCCGTGGATATACTGAAGCGCGATCACGACGCGCTTATTGGTCGGAATATTGACGCCTGCAATACGGGCCATCTTCTTCTCCATGTGAGCCGGTTCCCCGGCGCTTCGTTTGCCCGCGTCCGGTGGAGGCCGGCCCTTGCGGGAGATGATTGTTCCTACAAACAAGAAGGCCGAGCCTGACGGCCCGACCAACGACTCGTTCGATCAGGAGACCGAGTGGCATTAATCGATAAACGCCACACAGTCAAGCACCGCCGGAGAATGCACCGGCTCAAAGTGACGCGAGGACCTGCTCGATATCCGCCGTCACCTCGTCGATGGACTTCATTCCGTCGACGCGCCGCAGAAATCCCTTGGCATGGTAGTAGCCGATCAGCGCTGCGGTCTTCTTGTAATATTCGCGCAGCCGCTCGTCGAAGACCGCGGCATTGTCATCCTTGCGCGGTGTCTGACCGGCGGCGATGGCATCCTGTGCACGCTTTTCGATGCGCCCTACCAGAGCCGCGTCATCGACCACAAGCTCGATGGTCGCGTCAAGCTTGACCTCGCGTTCGGCCAGCATCGCCTCAACGGCATCAGCCTGCGCTAGAGTGCGCGGATATCCGTCGAGAATAAAACCGTTCGCACAGTCGGGTTGATCGATACGTTCGGCAACAATCGCGTTGACGATCTCGTCCGACACCAGCTCGCCGGCGTCCATGACAGCCTTCGCGCGCTTTCCTACTTCCGTCCCAGCCGCAACCGCGGCCCGCAACATGTCACCCGTGGATAGCTGCGGAACGCCGTGCTTCTCGACCAGCCGCTGGGCCTGCGTGCCCTTACCCGCTCCCGGCGGTCCAAGAAGTATAAGCCTCATCGTCCCCTCTTACCCCCACGCAATTTGGATTTCTTGATCAGCCCCTCATACTGATGGGCAATGAGGTGACCCTGCATCTGCGCAACCGTGTCGAGCGTGACGCTCACCACGATCAGCAGCGACGTGCCGCCGAGATAGAAGGGAACGCCAGTCGCCGAAATCAGGAACTCCGGCAGCAGACAGATCAGGACAAGATAGATTGCACCGATCACCGTGATGCGCGTCAGCACATAATCAATGTACTCTGCAGTACGCTCACCCGGGCGATATCCCGGAATGAAGCCAGAATGCTTCTTCAGCTGGTCGGCGGTATCCTTCGGATTGAACACGATCGCCGTGTAGAAAAACGCGAAGAATGCAATGAGCGCCGCGTAGAGGAACATGAACAGCGGCTGGCCGTGACCAAGGGAAGCAAGCATGGTCGCCGCCCAGCCGGGCAGCTGCGTCGTATCGGAGAAGCCCGCAACAGTCGCCGGAAGCAGGAGCAATGAAGACGCGAAGATCGGCGGGATCACACCAGCGGTGTTGAGCTTGAGCGGCAGGTGCGAGGTATCGCCCTGGAACATGCGGTTGCCCACCTGGCGCTTCGGATACTGGATCAGAAGACGGCGCTGGGCGCGTTCGAAAAATACGATCACACCAATGACCGCAACCACCAGCACGATGATCGCAAGGATCAGTCCGGTGGACAGCGCGCCGGTGCGGCCAAGCTCCAGCGTGCCGCCGATGGCCGAAGGCAGACCAGCGACAATGCCGGAGAAAATGATGAGCGAGATACCGTTGCCGATGCCACGAGCGGTGATCTGCTCACCAAGCCACATCAGGAACATGGTGCCGCCCACAAGCGTGATGACGGCGGAAATGCGGAAGAACCAGCCCGGATCAGCCACGATATTCGCGCCGCCCTCCAAGCCTACGGCAATGCCATAGGCCTGAACCGTCGCAAGAATGACCGTGCCGTAACGGGTGTACTGGTTGATGACCTTTCGGCCCTGCTCGCCTTCCTTCTTCAGCTGCTCGAGCGACGGCACGACCGACGTCATGAGCTGCATGATGATGGAGGCGGAAATATACGGCATGATGCCGAGCGCGAAGATCGCCATGCGCTCGACCGCGCCGCCGGCAAACATGTTGAACATGCCCAGAACACCACCAGACTGCTGCTGGAAGGCCTGCGCAAAGGCGTCAGGGTTGATGCCCGGCATCGGGATGTAAGTGCCAAGCCGATAAACCAGCAACGCCCCGAGCGTGAACCAGATGCGTTTCTTGAGATCCTCAGCCTTCGCGAAGGCCGCGAAATTGAGATTGGACGCAAGCTGTTCCGCTGCCGATGCCATGAAGAATTCTCCGCTTCGTCGTGCCCTCCCGCAGATATCCGAATCGATACGGGCGCACGTTGTCGAAAACCCGAAATAGGGTCTGACAGGCATAGATGCAAGCGGCGGACAATCGCCCGCCGCTTGTGGATCGGATTACTCGGCCTTGGCCGCTGCTTCGAGCAGCTTAACCGTTCCGCCGGCCTTCTCGATCTTCTCGACAGCGGCCTTGGAGGCACCGGCAACTTCGAGAGTGACCTTCGTTTTCAGGTCACCGTCGCTGAGGACGCGAACACCATCCTTCGCGCGGCGCAGTACACCGGCCGAAACCAACGCAGCCACGTCGATGACCGCCTTTCCGTCCAGCTTCTTGGCGTCAATTGCGGCCTGGATGCGGCCCAGCGACACTTCATTGAAGTCGTTGCCGAAGATGTTCTTGAAGCCGCGCTTGGGCAGACGGCGATAGAGCGGCATCTGGCCACCCTCGAAGCCGTTGATAGACACGCCTGAGCGTGACTTCTGACCCTTCACGCCGCGGCCACCGGTCTTGCCGGTACCCGAACCGATGCCACGACCGACGCGCTTGCGCGACTTGGTGGCGCCTTCATTATCCCTGAGTTCATTCAGTTTCATAATATCGCTCCTGGGATCCTCAGGCCTCGTCCACGACGCGGACGAGATGCTGCACCGACGCGATCATGCCGCGCACGGACGGTGTGTCCTCGAGCGTGGAACGGCGGTGCATCTTGTTCAAACCAAGGCCGATCAGCGTCTGACGCTGGCTGGCCGGGCGGCGAATCGGGCTGCCGATCTGTTCGACGGTGACCGTCTTGCCCTTCTTCTTCTCTGCCATTTTCATCAATCCTTGCAAACCTGGCGATCAAAGCCCGTCAGTAAACGGGCCGACCTGCCGTGATCCTTATTCCTCGCTGCCTGCAGCAGCGCCGCGGCGCGCCTGGAGCGTGGAATATTTAATGCCGCGCTGGGCAGCAACGTCCTTGGGATGCAACTGATGCTTCAGGGCATCGAAAGTGGCACGAACCATGTTGTAGGGGTTCGAGGAACCGAGCGATTTGGCCACCACGTCCTGAACGCCGAGCGTCTCGAACACAGCACGCATCGGACCACCGGCGATGATGCCGGTACCGGGTTTGGCGGCACGCAGGAGAACACGACCGGCGCCATGACGGCCCGCAACATCGTGGTGCAGTGTACGACCGCCACGCAGCGGAACGAAAACCATGTCGCGCTTGGCGCTCTCGGTCGCCTTGCGGATGGCCTCCGGCACTTCGCGAGCCTTGCCATGACCGAAGCCGACGCGGCCCTTCTGGTCGCCGACCACGACGAGTGCAGCAAAGCCGAAACGACGGCCGCCCTTCACCACCTTGGCGACGCGATTGATATGTACAAGCTTGTCGACGAATTCGCTATCGCGCTCTTCGCGCTCGCGACGATCGTCCCTACGTCCTTGTGCCATTGCCCTTTTCCTTGTTCTTTTCCGGAAGCACGGGGTTGAAAATGATAATCCGGGCGCTCCGTTTAGAAGCGCCCGAACGGTTTAGAACTTCAGGCCACCTTCGCGGGCGGCATCGGCAAGAGCCTTGACGCGACCGTGGAAGAGGTAAGGACCGCGGTCAAACACCACTTCCTCTACGCCTGCCTTCTTGGCCCGCTCGGCAACCAGCTTGCCAACGGCTGCAGCAGCAGCGGAATCGGCGCCGGTCTTGATCTGGCCCTTGAGATCCTTGTCGAGGGTCGACGCAGCCGCGAGCGTGTGGCCCTTGGCGTCGTCGATAACCTGGACGTAGATGTTCTTGGAGGAACGGTAGACCGAAAGACGGGGCTGGCCATTGGAGACCGCCTTGATCTTCCGGCGAACACGTCCCGCACGCCGTTTGACGGAGACTTTCGAGACCATGGTTCGAGTTCCTACTTCTTCTTGCCTTCTTTGCGAACGATCGTCTCGTCCGCATATTTGACGCCCTTGCCCTTATACGGCTCGGGGCCACGCTTCTTGCGAATCTCGGCCGCAACCTGGCCTACCACCTGCTTGTCGATGCCGGCGATCACGATTTCAGTCGGCTTCGGGCAGCTGATGCTGATTCCTTCCGGAGCCTCGTAAATCACTTCGTGGCTGTAGCCAAGCGAAAGCTGCAGGTTTTTACCCTGCATCGCGGCACGATAACCAACGCCATTGATCTCAAGACGCTTCTCGAAACCATCCTTCACACCCTGAAGGATGTTTGCGATCTGCGTGCGCGACATGCCCCATTTGGAGCGTGCGTCCTTGGACTGGTCGCGCGGGTCGACAGCGATAGCGTCATCCTCGAGCTTCACCAGAACCTCGTCGTTGACGACGAACCTCAGCTCACCCTTCGGACCCTTCGCCGTCACGGTCTGGCCCTCGACCTGAGCGGTGACGCCCTGCGGAACCGGGACCGGCTTTTTGCCAATGCGAGACATTTGTCTGCCCTCGTTCTTTGTGTGCGTTATCTGCCGGATCAGAAGATCTGGCAGAGCACCTCGCCACCCACATTCTGTTCGCGCGCCTCATGATCGGCCATCACGCCCTTCGGCGTCGAAAGGATGGCGATACCAAGACCGTTGGCGACCTGCGGAATGGATTTCACCGACACATAAACGCGACGGCCCGGCTTCGAAACACGCGCAATCTCGCGGATCACGGAGCCACCTTCGGCGTATTTGAGCTCGATTTCGATCTCGGACTTGCCGTTGTCATAGTCGATCTGGCTATAATCGCGGATATAGCCTTCGGACTTCAGAACATCGAGCACACGGGCGCGCAGACGCGAAGCCGGGGTAGAGACCTTCGGCTTGTTACGGCCGATGGCGTTGCGGATACGGGTCAGCATATCGCCGAGCGGATCATTCACGGACATCGTTCTTACCCCTTACCAGCTCGACTTGACCAGGCCCGGGATGAGCCCGTTATTGCCCAGTTCACGCAATGCAACACGCGACATCTTCAGCTTGCGATAATACGCACGCGGACGTCCGGTCACATCGCAGCGGTTGCGAATGCGAGTCTTGGACGAGTTGCGCGGGAGAGCAGCAAGCTTGAGCTGCGCCTGGAAGCGCTCCTCGATGGGCTTGGACTGATCCTTGACGATCGCCTTCAGCTCTGCGCGCTTGGCAGCGTAGCGATCGACCATCTTGCGTCGACGCTTGTTCTTTTCGACTGCGCTGACTTTTGCCATTTAAAGTGTCCTTCTTCTCGCCTGCCGTTACTGCCGGAACGGGAAGTTAAAGGCCTTGAGCAAGGCCCGCGCTTCGTCGTCGGTTTTTGCAGTCGTACAAACGATGATGTCCATTCCCCAGATCTGATCGACCTGATCGTAATTGATCTCGGGGAACACGATATGCTCCTTCAGGCCCATGGCGAAGTTGCCACGTCCGTCAAAGCTCTTCGGGTTCAGACCGCGGAAGTCGCGGACGCGCGGAAGCGCGATCGTCACGAGGCGGTCCAGAAATTCATACATACGGTCCTTGCGGAGCGTCACCTTGGCGCCGAGCGGCATGCCCTCACGCACCTTGAAACCGGCAATCGACTTCGAAGCACGCGTGATGACCGGCTTCTGACCGGCGATCTTGGCGAGATCCTCAGCAGCCGAGGTCGGCTTTTTGGAATCGCCCGTCGCCTCACCAACACCCATGTTGATGACGATCTTGTCGATGCGCGGCACCTGCATCTCATTGTCGTACTTGAAAGTATCGAGGAGCTCCTTGCGGATCACCTCGTCATACTTCTTCTTCCAGCGCGGCTGGTACTGAGCATTAGCCATCGATCAATTCTCCAGAGCGCTTCGCCACGCGCACCTTCTTGCCGTCTTCCTGGACCTTGAAGCCAACGCGGGTCGGCTTGCCATCCTTCGGGTCGGCCAGCGCCAGGTTCGACAGGTGGATTGGCGCTTCCTTCGTAATGATACCGCCCTCTGCCTGGGCGGACTGCTTCTGATGGCGGCGAACCAGGTTGACACCGCGCACGAGCGCCTTGTCTTCCTTTGGCATCACCTTCACCACTTCGCCGGTACGGCCCTTGTCCTTGCCGGCGAGAACGACGACGTTGTCGCCTTTTTTAATCTTCTGCATATCCCCGGCCTCCTAGAGCACTTCCGGCGCGAGTGAAATGATTTTCATGTGGTTTTTGGCGCGAAGCTCGCGCGGAACCGGTCCGAAAATACGCGTGCCAACGGGCTCTTTCTTGTTGTCGACGAGAACGGCTGCGTTCTTGTCGAAACGGATGACGCTGCCGTCAGCGCGGCGAATATCCTTCGCCGTACGCACAACAACCGCCTTCATCACGTCGCCCTTCTTCACGCGGCCGCGCGGGATCGCCTCTTTCACGGAGACGACAATGATGTCGCCCACGGAGGCATACTTCCGCTTCGAACCGCCAAGCACCTTGATGCACATGACACGACGGGCGCCGGAATTGTCCGCCACATCGAGGTTTGTTTGCATCTGAATCATGACTGGCCGCCTTCTCGTTCAATGGAAAGCGGTTCAGATACTCCGCTTTCCGGCAATTTCAATGTTTATTGTGCCTGGGCGTCTTTAAGGACGACCCAATTCTTGTCCTTAGAAATCGGCGCGGTCTCCTGGATGGTCACCAGATCACCGACCTTGCACGCATTCTCTTCGTCATGCGCCTTGTACTTCTTGGACATACGCACCGTCTTTTTCATCATCGGATGGGTAAAGCGACGCTCGACGCGGACGACAACGGTCTTGTCGTTCTTGTCGCTCACCACGGTGCCCTGCAAAACGCGCTTTGGCATGTTCGCTGTCCTCAGGCCTTGCTGCCGGCCGACTTCTCGGCCGCGATTGTCTTGATGCGCGCAATATCCCTACGGATTTCTTTCACGCGCGCGGTTTTTTCGAGCTGTCCGGTCGCTTTCTGGAAGCGGAGGTTGAACTGCTCTTTCTTGAGTTTTGTCAGCTCGTCGGTGAGCTGGTCCGGCGTCATCGCCCTGACATCAACAGACTTCATAGCGTTCGCCTTTCCTACTCTGCAATACGCTGCACGAAGCGCGTCTTGACCGGCAGCTTTGCAGCGCCCAGACGCAGCGCTTCACGCGCAATGTCTGCACCAACGCCATCGATCTCAAACATGACGCGGCCGGGCTTAACACGGCAGGCCCAATAGTCAACGGAGCCTTTGCCCTTACCCATACGAACTTCGGTCGGTTTCGAAGTGACCGGGAGGTCCGGGAAAATGCGGATCCACACACGACCCTGACGCTTCATGTAGCGGGTGATCGCGCGGCGGGCCGCTTCAATCTGGCGCGCGGTAACGCGCTCCGGCTCGAGAGCCTTCAGACCGAAGGACCCGAAGTTGAGTTCCGTGCCGCCCTTGGCAGCGCCGTGGATACGGCCCTTGAACTGCTTGCGGAACTTTGTGCGCTTTGGTTGCAGCATCGTTCTCTACTCCAAAATTCCTAAGCGTTCTCGCGACGCCGGTTGCTGCTACCGCCCTGGTCACCCTCGGTGGCACGGCGTTCGGAAGCCATCGGGTCATGTTCGAGGATCTCGCCCTTGAACACCCAGACTTTCACACCGCAAATGCCATAAGCGGTCTTTGCTTCGGCCGTGCCGTAATCGACATCGGCGCGCAGCGTGTGCAGCGGAACACGGCCCTCGCGGTACCATTCCATCCGGGCGATCTCCGCACCGCCGAGACGACCCGCACAATTGATGCGGATACCCTCGGCACCGAGACGCATGGCCGACTGAACGGCACGCTTCATGGCGCGGCGGAACGCGACGCGGCGCTCGAGCTGCTGAGCGATCGACTGAGCGATCAGCGTGGCATCGATCTCCGGCTTGCGAACCTCGACGATGTTCAAATGCGTTTCCGCATTCGTCATCTGCGAGACCTTGCGGCGCAGCTTCTCGATGTCTGCACCCTTTTTGCCGATGATCAGGCCCGGACGCGCAGAGTGAATGGTCACACGGCACTTCTTGTGCGGACGCTCGATCACAACCTTCGAGATGGCAGCCTGCTTGAGCTCCTTCTCGATATAGTTACGGATCTTGAAATCCTCGTGCAGAAGATCGCCATATTCGCCGTCATTGGCGTACCAGCGAGAGTCCCACGTGCGGTTGATACCGAGACGGAACCCGATCGGATTGATTTTCTGACCCATCAGGCGGCCTCCACTTTCTCTTCCACTTCACGCACGACAATCGTCAGATGCGAAAATGGCTTCTCGATGCGGCTGGCGCGGCCACGGCCACGCGCATGGAACCGCTTCATCACGATCGACTTGCCGACATGGGCTTCGGCCACGACCAGCGCATCCACGTCCAGGTCGTGATTGTTTTCCGCATTCGCGATTGCCGATTCCAGCGTCTTCTTGACGGTCTCGGCGATCCGCTTGCGCGAAAACTCCAGGTCGGCGAGCGCGGTCGCCACCTTCTTGCCGCGGATCATCGCAGCAACGAGGTTCAGCTTCTGCGGGCTGACGCGGATCGTGCGCAATACGGCACGGGCCTCATTGTCAGCAAGCCTGCGCGGCGCTTTGGCCTTGCCCATTGTTATTTCCTCTTTGCCTTCTTGTCCGCCCCATGGCCGTAATAGGTGCGGGTCGGAGCAAATTCACCAAACTTGTGACCGACCATCTCCTCGGAGACGGAAACGGGAATGTGTTTCTGGCCGTTGTAAACACCGAAGGTCAAACCCACGAACTGGGGCAGAATGGTGGAGCGACGGCTCCACATCTTGATGACCTCGTTACGGCCGCTATCGCGCACCTTCTCGGCCTTCTTCAGAAGATAGCCGTCGACGAAGGGGCCTTTCCAGACTGAACGGGACACTTGCCGCTACCTTTCCTTAGCTCTTGCGCTTGTGGCGCGAGCGCATGATGAACTTGTCGGTCGACTTGTTCGACCGGGTCTTCATGCCCTTTGTGGGTTTGCCCCAGGGCGACACAGGGTGACGGCCACCGGAGGTACGGCCCTCACCACCACCATGGGGGTGATCGACCGGGTTCATGACGACACCGCGGTTGTGCGGGCGCTTGCCCATCCAGCGCTTGCGACCGGCCTTACCCAGGCTGACATTGCCATGGTCCGGGTTGGACACGGCACCGACGGTTGCAAAACAGCGACCGGACACCAGGCGCTGTTCGCCCGAATTGAGGCGAAGGATCGCCATGCCCTGGTCACGACCGACGAGCTGAACGTAAGCGCCGGCAGAGCGTGCGATCTGTCCGCCCTTTTCGGGCTTCATCTCGACATTGTGCACGATCGTGCCGATCGGCATTGCCGAAAGCGGCATCGCATTGCCCGGCTTTACGTCGACCGCCTTGTCGCTGGCGATGATCTTATCGCCGGCAGCCAGGCGCTGCGGAGCCAGAATATAAGACAGCTCGCCATCTTCGTAACGCACCAGCGCGATGAACGCGGTACGGTTCGGATCGTACTCGATACGCTCCACCGTCGCCGAGATATCAAGCTTGCGACGCTTGAAGTCGATCAGACGATAGGTACGCTTGTGACCGCCGCCCTGGAAACGAGCGGTGATGCGACCCGTGTTGTTGCGGCCGCCCTTGCCCGTCAGACCCTGGGTCAGGCCCTTCACGGGCTTGCCCTTGTGAAGGCCGGAGCGGTCAACGATGACCAGCTGGCGCTGGCCTGGGGTTACCGGTTTAAACTTCTTCAGTGCCATTGTCTCTTCCTCGCCGCCCGATTAGAGGCCAGTCGCGATGTCGATGGAATGACCTTCGGCCAGCGTGACGATCGCTTTTTTCACGTCGCTCTGGCGGCCAATCGTTCCGCGAAAACGCTTCACCTTGCCCTTGCGAACAAGCGTGTTGACACCGGTCACCTTGACGCCGAAGAGCGCCTCGACAGCAGCCTTGATTTCCGGCTTCGTCGCCTTGCGGTCCACATTGAAGACCACCTGGTTGTTTTCCGACGCCATTGTCGATTTCTCGGTGATCGCCGGGCTGACGATCACGTCATAGTGGCGAAGCTCCGTCATTTGAAACGCTCCTCAAGGGCCTCGACGGCGGCCTTGGAAAGGACCAGCGTGCCGCGGCGCAGAATGTCGTAAACATTGATGCCCTGCACCGGCAGAACGTCGATGTTGGCGATGTTTTGAGCAGCACGCTTGAAGCCGGCATCGACTTCCGCGCCGCCGATCAGCAGAGCGTTGCTCAGGCCGAGCTTGGCGAAGCTCTCCACCAGGGACTTCGTCTTGCCGTCAGCGAGGGCCAGATCATCGATAATGATAAGGCTGGAGTCCTTCGCCTTGGCCGACAGAGCGTGCTTTAGACCGAGCGCACGGACCTTCTTGGGAAGATCGTGGCTATGGTCGCGAACGACCGGGCCATGAGCGCGACCACCGCCGCGGAACTGCGGTACACGAGCCGACGAGTGACGGGCGCGGCCCGTACCCTTCTGGCGATACATTTTCGCACCGGTACGCGCGATCTCCGAGCGTCCCTTGGTCTTGTGCGTGCCCTGCTGCTTCTTGGCGAGCTGCCAGCGCACGACGCGGTGCAGGATGTCTTCGCGGGGATCGAGACCAAAAATCTCATCCGAGATCTTCAGCTTCCCGGCATCCTTGCCTGCGAGGGTCGTAACTTTAATGTCCATTATTCAGCCCCCTCGGTGGCGGCAGCTTCTTCAGCCTTTGCAGCGCCATTGCTACGGATAGCGGCCGGCATCGGCACGTTGTCTGGCAGCGGAGCCTTGACGGCATCACGAACCGTGATCCAGGCGCCCTTGGAACCGGGAACCGCACCGCGAACCAGGATCAGGCCGCGCTCGGTATCCGTGGACACGATCTCCAGGTTCTGCGTGGTCACGCGGTGCGCGCCCATGTGGCCGGCCATCTTCTTGCCCTTGAACACCTTGCCGGGGTCCTGGCGCTGACCGGTCGAACCATGCGAGCGGTGCGAGACTGAGTTACCATGGGTTGCACGACCGCCACCGAAATTGTGGCGCTTCATGACACCCTGGAAGCCCTTACCGATCGAGGTGCCCGTCACGTCGACCTTCTGGCCGGGGACGAAATGCTCGACCGTGATCTCTGCGCCGACATCCAGAAGGTTGTCGGGCGACACACGGAATTCGGCCACCTTGGCCTTCGGCTCGACGGAAGCGGTCGCGAAATGGCCGCGCAACGCTTTCGACGTGTTCTTCACCTTGGCCAGTCCAACGCCAAGCTGAACAGCCGTGTAGCCGTTCTTCTCCTCGGTACGCTGCGCAACGACCTGACAGTTCTCCATGCGCAGAACCGTCACGGGCACATGCTCGCCCGCTTCGTTGTAGACGCGTGTCATACCGATCTTTTGTGCGATAACACCTGAACGCATCGGTTCGATTTCCTTTCGGGGTTCCCAGCCCCTCGCCCGTTTTCACGGTCAGAGGCTTGGGTTCCTGACTTTTTGTCTTGCGCCCTAGAGCTTGATCTCGACATCCACACCAGCAGCGAGGTCGAGCTTCATCAGCGCGTCGACCGTCTGCGGCGTCGGATCGACAATATCGAGGAGCCGCTTGTGGGTGCGCATCTCGAACTGCTCGCGGCTCTTCTTGTCGATGTGAGGAGACCGGTTAACAGTAAACTTCTCAATGCGCGTGGGCAGCGGCACCGGGCCGCGCACGTTCGCGCCCGTGCGTTTTGCCGTAGACACGATTTCCCGCGTCGAGGCATCAAGAACGCGATGATCAAACGCCTTGAGGCGGATACGGATATTCTGTCCGTTCATGTGTCACTTCCTTGTTCCGCTGCGACGCGGGGAACCGCGCCGCGCCGGAAGGTTGCCGTTCTTACTCAGTGATCGATGCGACGATGCCGGCACCGACGGTGCGGCCGCCTTCACGGATAGCGAAGCGCAGCTTCTCTTCCATGGCGATCGGCACGATCAGCTCGACGTCGACCGTCACATTGTCGCCAGGCATCACCATCTCCGTGCCTTCCGGCAGCGAAACCACGCCCGTCACGTCCGTCGTGCGGAAGTAGAACTGCGGACGGTAGTTCGTGAAGAACGGCGTATGACGGCCGCCCTCTTCCTTCGTCAGGATGTAGGCTTCTGCCTTGAACTTCGTGTGCGGCGTAACCGAGCCCGGCTTGCAAAGAACCTGGCCGCGCTCGACACCTTCACGGTCGACACCGCGGATCAGCGCGCCGATATTGTCGCCGGCCTGGCCCTGGTCGAGCAGCTTGCGGAACATCTCAACGCCGGTAACCGTCGTCTTCGTCGTGTCCTTGATGCCGACAATCTCGACTTCCTCGCCGACCTTGATGATGCCGCGCTCGACGCGACCCGTCACAACCGTGCCGCGGCCCGAAATCGAGAACACGTCCTCGATCGGCATCAGGAACGGCTGGTCAACCGGACGCTCCGGCGTCGGGATGTAGGCATCGACCTCGGCCATCAGCTTGCGGATCGCGTCCTCGCCGATCTCCTTGTTGGAATCTTCGAGAGCGGCAAGTGCCGAACCCTTGACGATCGGAATGTCGTCGCCCGGGAAGTCGTAGGACGACAGAAGCTCGCGAACCTCGAGCTCGACCAGCTCGAGAAGCTCTTCGTCGTCGACCTGGTCGACCTTGTTCAAAAACACCACGATTGCCGGAACGCCAACCTGGCGGGCAAGCAGAATGTGCTCGCGCGTCTGCGGCATCGGGCCGTCGGCTGCCGAAACAACCAGGATCGCGCCATCCATCTGCGCCGCGCCGGTGATCATGTTCTTCACATAGTCGGCGTGGCCGGGGCAGTCGACGTGGGCGTAGTGACGTGCGTCCGTCTCATACTCCACATGCGCCGTCGAAATGGTGATGCCGCGGGCCTTCTCTTCCGGCGCGCCATCGATCTGGTCATAAGCGCGGAATTCACCGAAATACTTCGTGATCGCAGCCGTCAAAGACGTCTTGCCGTGGTCAACGTGACCAATCGTGCCGATGTTCACATGCGGCTTCGTACGCTCAAATTTACCTTTGGCCATGTGAGCTCTCCATTCCTTGTGCCCGTTCGGGCTCTTTCAACTTTCGATAATCCGTAGCAAACGTATCTGAGCGGATTACGCGTATTTCTTCTGGATCTCCTGCGCCACAGCGCTGGGGACCGGCTCATAGTGATCGAACTGCATCGTGTACTGGGCGCGGCCCTGCGACATCGAACGCAGCGTATCGACGTATTTGAACATGTTGGCCAGCGGCACCATGGCGTTGATCACCGTGGCAATACCGCGTGCTTCCTGGCCCTGAATCTGGCCACGACGCCCGTTCAGGTCACCGATGATGCTGCCCACATACTCTTCCGGCGTCACAACCTCGACCTTCATGATCGGCTCAAGGAGCTGGGCACCGGCCTTCTGGGCGCCTTCACGGAATGCCGCGCGAGCGGCGATTTCGAAGGCGAGAACCGAAGAGTCAACGTCGTGATAGGCACCGTCGATGAGCGTGGCCTTCACGCCGAGCATGGGGAAGCCTGCAACCGGACCGGAAGAAAGAACACTCTCGATGCCCTTCTGGACGCCGGGAATGTATTCCTTCGGGACCGAACCGCCGACGATCTTGGATTCGAACTCGAACTCCTCGCTCTCGGTGTTCGGCGCGAACACGATCTTGACGCGGGCGAACTGGCCCGAACCACCGGACTGCTTCTTGTGGGTGTAGTCGATCTCGGCTTCGCGGGTGATCGTCTCACGGTAAGCAACCTGCGGCGCGCCCACATTGGCCTCGACCTTGAACTCACGCTTCAGACGATCAACGATGATGTCGAGGTGAAGCTCGCCCATGCCGGCAATGATGGTCTGACCGGACTCTTCGTCCGACTTGACGCGGAAGGAAGGATCCTCGGCTGCCAGACGATTGAGCGCGAGGCCCATCTTCTCCTGGTCGCCCTTGGTCTTCGGTTCGATGGCGATCTGGATCACCGGATCCGGGAACTCCATGCGCTCGAGAATGACCGGCTTCGTCGGATCGCAAAGCGTGTCGCCCGTGGTGGTCTCCTTGAGGCCAGCCAAGGCGACGATGTCGCCAGCGTAAGCCACTTCCAGATCAGAACGCGAATTGGAGTGCATCTGCAGCATACGGCCGATGCGCTCGCGCTTGTCCTTCACCGTGTTGGCAAGCGAAGCCCCCTTGTTCAGCACACCCGAATAGATGCGGCAGAAGGTGAGCGAGCCAACGAAAGGATCGTTCATGATCTTGAAGGCGAGCATGGAGACAGGCTCTTCGTCAGACGATTTGCGCGCAATCTCTGCTTCGGTCTTGGGATCGATGCCCTTGATCGACGGAACGTCCATCGGAGACGGCAGAAAGTCCACAACGGCGTCGAGCAGCGGCTGAACACCCTTGTTCTTGAAGGCGGAACCGCAGAACATCGGGAAGAACTTGACCTCGATCGTGCCCTTGCGGATGAGCTTGCGGATCTCGTCATTCGAGGGCATTTCGCCTTCGAGGTAACGCTCCATCGCGCCTTCGTCCATCTCGACGGCAGCCTCGATGAGCGCCTCGCGATACTCCTCGGCTTTGGCCTGAAGATCGGCTGGGATCTCGACGATGTCCCAGGCAGCGCCCAGGTTCTCGGACTGCCACACCAGCGCCTTCATCTCGATCAGATCGACAACACCGGCAAAATCGTTCTCGGCACCAATGGGGAGCTGCATGACGACAGCCTGCGCACCAAGACGGGTCTTGACCATCTCCGCCGAGCGGTAGAAGTCGGCGCCGATCTTGTCCATCTTGTTACAGAAGATCATGCGCGGGACTTTGTACTTGTCCGCCTGGCGCCAGACGGTTTCCGTCTGCGGCTCAACACCGGCATTGGCGTCGAGCAGCGCAACCGCACCGTCGAGAACGCGCAGCGAACGCTCCACTTCAATCGTGAAGTCGACGTGTCCGGGCGTGTCGATGATATTGAAGCGGCGCTTCTTGCCATCACGGCCTTCCCAGAAGGTGGTCGTGGCAGCAGACGTGATCGTGATCCCGCGCTCCTGCTCCTGCTCCATCCAGTCCATCGTCGCAGCGCCATCATGCACTTCGCCGATCTTGTGGGACTTTCCGGTGTAGAAAAGAATGCGCTCGGTCGTCGTCGTCTTGCCGGCGTCGATATGCGCCATGATACCGAAGTTGCGGTAGTCTTCGAGCTTATATTCGCGGGACATCGTCGTGTACCTCTTCGATCCGTAAGGCTACCAGCGGTAGTGCGAGAACGCGCGGTTGGCCTCAGCCATCTTGTGCGTGTCTTCGCGCTTTTTGACGGCCGTGCCGCGATTGTTGGCTGCATCGAGCAACTCGCCGGAAAGGCGATCGACCATGGTCGTCTCGTTGCGCTTGCGCGCAGCAGAAATCAGCCAGCGGATGGCCAGCGCCTGACGACGCTCGGGACGAACATCAACCGGCACCTGGTAGGTCGCGCCACCAACACGGCGGGAACGAACCTCAACGTGCGGAGCAACGTTCTCGAGCGCCTGATGGAACACACCAACAGGCTCCTGCTTCAGCTTGTCCTCAACCTGCTCGAACGCACCGTAAACGATACGCTCCGCAGCGGACTTTTTGCCATCAAGCATGATGGCGTTCATGAACTTCGTTACAACCGTGTCACCGAATTTCGGATCGGGGTTGATCTCTCGCTTTTCTGCGCGATGGCGTCGGGACATGTTTTTCGTCTCTTACCTTCGAAGGCCCGGCTCAAAAACAAAGCGCCGAAGCCGGGAAACCTACTTCGGACGCTTGGCGCCGTATTTGGAACGACGCTGTTTGCGGTTCTTGACACCCTGCGTGTCGAGCACACCACGAATAATGTGGTAGCGCACACCCGGAAGGTCCTTCACACGGCCGCCGCGGATCATGACCACGGAGTGCTCCTGAAGATTATGCCCCTCACCCGGGATATAACCGATGACCTCAAACCCGTTGGCGAGGCGGATCTTTGCCACCTTACGCATAGCCGAGTTCGGCTTCTTCGGCGTCGTTGTGTAAACGCGCGTACAAACGCCCCGCTTCTGCGGGTTGGCCTGCATGGCCGGAACCTTATTGCGCTTAACCGGCGCAATGCGCGGCTTGCGGATCAACTGGTTAACGGTAGGCATCAAACCTTCCCTTGTTACAATTCCGTGTCTCAAGCCCGAGGGCCGCTTCAAGAACAGTCTGCGTTCATGCATAAATCCGGGCTGCCAAACCGCTTTAACGGTCTTGCCCGGACATACAGCAGAGGAAGCGTTTCCGCTTCATGCGCCGCAAATTCTGTCGCTCGCAAAAACGAACCCTGTTTGAGACCTGATCCAGGGCGCGTCGCCCCGAAAGAAAAAGCCTCACATCGGCTCGGACGAAGCGGGTATTACTCGCATGTCGGTTAACCGTCAACCCCACCCGCGCAATTATCTGGCGCAAACACCAGTGACACGGCAGTGGCGAGGCGCAACGACACAATATTGCGCAATCAGGCGGGTTTTCGAAGCGAAACCGCGTCGCTCCTCTGTCATTCTCCAAAGCTACATGCGAAAAACAGGCCTCGCAATACAGGCATCCGCCGTCTGGCAAGAATCAGGGAAAACGATGAACGAATCTGAAGAACGCGCGGTCACCATCATCACCGGCCGCGTCTGGCGCGAAAAGGGCGAGGAGAGCGAAGGTGTGCACATCATGCTGCTCGCACCCGACGACGACACCGCCGTGCGGCTCGCTCTGGAGGCCCTTGCCCGCGAAGGCTATGCCGAGGCTGAGCTTGATCGAATCGGGGACATGGAGGGTGAGCCGGACGAGGAGCCTCATCTCTCCGCCTGGCAGGGCGCGCTTGAAGGCGAAATCGCGATCGTCACGTTTGACGAACCAATCTAGGTCCTGCCCCCACGGCGTTCACAGTCAGAAGGGACCGCCCGGACATCCACACGCATTAGGAAAACGGCAGAGTGCCCCGGGCGGCGTTTCCTTGAAATGGTCGAATGGTGCAGTCTCTGAAGAAGCCCGGCTGCCAGCCGGGCTGCTTCCGCAGGCGACGCACGGCGATCTAGTTCAACGCCGGTTCCAGCGTGAACACGACAAACTGCGAGAACTGGCCATTGGGATTGAAGTTGTTGTCGGAGGCCATGACGAGGGTTCGTTTGCCGCCGACATCCGGTCCCCAGGAGACCGCTTCGATGTTATCCACGTCGAGCCCGAAATCCCCTTCCCCGATCTTCAGAACCCGCGCCTTCCTGACCGGCGTGACATCACGGTCGGCAATGCTTTCCGCGCCGAGAATGTCGCTCGCACCTGCCGTTTCGACGAGATAGAGATTGATCTCGTTTCCAGTCCCCAGTGCAAAGGAACGCTCGACCGCAAGAAACCTGCCGGCCTCGATCTCCAGTATCTCCGTCAGACCGTTATCGTTGTAATAGGGCTCGGTTTCGGATTTCCGGTGGATCGGGCCGGTTTCGTAGACATATTCGGCAACCGGCACCCCGCTTTCCACATTGAAGCCAAGAATGCGCGACGGGCTGCCTGCTTCGAGCGTCGCCTTCGGGCCATCCTGAACGAGCGCATTCTCGGTCGCGACCCAGACGGTCTCTCCATCGACTGAAAGTGTCAGCCCTTCAAACGCCAGATTGTTGCGGATGCCCCGTTCGCCGGCAGTATCCGGCAGATAGGCTTCAGGGATCGCGAAGCTGCGCTTGAATGCGCCGTCCGGTCCAGCCTCGTAGAGCGTTGGATTGCCCGCGACGTCGCGTTCACTCGACCAGAACACGCTCTGGCGCGAAGCGTCGAAGCGGATGGCTTCGGGATCGATCGTTTTGGGCGCGAACGGCTCGCCATTCTCCCCCTGCAGCACATGGCTGGAGATGATATCGACGCCCTTAACGCCGTCTTCCTCAATCGCAAGCTTCAGCCGATAGAACCGCGCCGGCGCTTTCTCCGACCGGTCGTCCGAAATCGCATAAAACACCCCCGCCTCTGCATCATAGTCCAGGCCCGATATGCCGCCGAACTCGACGCCGGAGATCATGAGGCCGCTGGGAAGAACGATTTCGCCGAGATAGGCGGGCTTCATCATGGCGTCTGCGTGGGCGAGAGACTGCACCGAAACGGACAATGCCGCAGCGAAGACCAACTTAGTGAACATGAGAGTTTCTCCGTAAACCGGGCGGGAATGCACGCCCCGGAGAGCCTCATGATCCAGTCGGATGACAGGCACGCGACCATGACGGTGGATCGACAAAAGAAAAGCCGGGCGCAGGGCCCGGCTCTTGCATTTTTCTGAGAAGCGATCTGCCGATTATTCGGCAGCGCTTGTCGTCATGTCGGCGATCATCGGATCGGCCATCTCGGCGCCCGAGCTCTTGCGCCGCTCGTCCAGGATCAGATCGTCGCGCGAGCGCGCGATCCGGCGAACCTGGCTCATGGCGCCACCCGTACCGGCCGGGATGAGACGGCCGACAATGACGTTCTCCTTGAGGCCCTGCAGCGTATCGATCTTGCCGGCGACAGCCGCCTCGGTCAGCACGCGTGTGGTCTCCTGGAAGGAGGCCGCGGAGATGAAGGACGGTGTCTGCAGCGAAGCCTTGGTGATGCCGAGGAGGACCGGCTGGCCTTCGGCCGGCTTCTTGCCCTCTTCCACCAGACGCTCGTTGATCTCGTCGAACTCGACGGAGTCGACATGATCGCCCGGAATGTAGGTCGAGTCGCCCTGTGCGGTGATCTCGACCTTCTGCAGCATCTGGCGAACGATCACCTCGATGTGCTTGTCGTTGATCAACACGCCCTGCAAGCGATAGACTTCCTGGATTTCGTTGACCAGGTAGGAAGCCAGAGCCTCCACGCCCTTGATCGCCAGGATGTCGTGCGGCGCCGGGTTGCCGTCGAGAATGAAGTCGCCCTTCTCGATCTGGTCGCCGTCCTGAAGATGGAACGGCTTGCCCTTGGGAATGAGATATTCCGCGGGCTCCAGCGTCGAGTCATGCGGCTCGATGACGATGCGGCGCTTGTTCTTATAGTCGCGGCCGAAGCGGATCGTACCATCGATCTCGGCGATGATGGCGTGATCTTTCGGACGACGGGCCTCGAACAGTTCCGCAACGCGCGGCAGACCACCGGTGATGTCCTTGGTGCGGGCACTCTCGGTCGGGATACGGGCAATCACGTCGCCCGGCTTGACCTTGGAGCCCGGCTCCACGGACAGAACCGTCTCCACCGACAGCAGGAAGCGCGCATCGCCACCACGGGCGAGCTTTGCCACCTTGCCCTTGGCATCGAGCACCGTCAGCGCCGGCTTCAGGTCGGTTCCGCGCGGCGTCGAACGCCAGTCGATGACCTCACGCTTGGTGATGCCGGTGGATTCGTCGGCCGTTTCCTGGACCGACACACCGTCGACCAGGTCCTCGAAGGCAACGGTACCTTCCACCTCGGTCAGCATCGGACGCGTATAGGGATCCCACTCGGAGATGCGCTGCCCGCGCTTCACCTTGTCGCCCTCGTCGATGAACAGACGCGAGCCATAGGTGAGACGGTGGCTTGCCCGCTCCTCGCCGTTCTCGTCCAGGATCAGAACCGCCATGTTGCGGCCCATCACCACGAGATCGCCTTCGGAGTTGCGCACCACATTGCGGTTGCGGACCTTGACCGTGCCTTCGAAGGAAGCCTCGAGGAACGACTGGTCGACCACCTGCGCCGTGCCGCCCATGTGGAAGGTACGCATGGTGAGCTGGGTACCCGGTTCACCGATCGACTGGGCGGCGATGACACCAACGGCCTCGCCGATATTGACCGGCGTACCACGCGCGAGGTCACGACCGTAACAGATCGCGCAGACACCGCTGCGGACTTCACAGGTCAGCGCCGAACGGATGCGGACAGACTGGATACCGGCCTTTTCAATGGCCTCGACATCGCGCTCGTCAATCAGACGCCCGGCCGAAACGATGACCTCGTCGGTTGCGGGGTTGATGATGTCGTCAAGCGCGGTACGGCCCAGCACACGCTGACCGATGGAAGCAACCACCTGACCGGCGTCGACGATCGGCTGCATGGTCAGGCCCTTGTCGGTGCCGCAATCGGGCACGGTGACAATGCAGTCCTGGGCCACGTCAACCAGACGGCGGGTCAGGTAACCCGAGTTTGCCGTCTTCAGAGCCGTGTCGGCCAGACCCTTACGGGCACCGTGGGTGGAGTTGAAGTACTCCATCACGGTCAGGCCTTCCTTGAAGTTCGAGATGATCGGCGTCTCGATGATGGAGCCATCCGGACGGGCCATCAGGCCGCGCATGCCGGCAAGCTGACGCATCTGCGCCGGCGAGCCACGGGCACCGGAATGCGACATCATGTAGACCGAGTTCATCGGCTTCTGGCGACCGTCTTCGTTAAACTCGACCGCCTTAATGCGCTTCATCATCTCGTCGGCGACCTTTTCCGAGCACTTGGCCCAGGCATCGACGACCTTGTTGTACTTCTCGCCCTGCGTGATCAGGCCGTCATTGTACTGCTGCTCGTATTCCTTGGCGAGCGCTTCGGTCTCGGCCACCAGGTTTTCCTTGGTGTCCGGAATGACCATGTCGTCCTTGCCGAAGGAAATGCCGGCGCGGCAGGCATGGCCGAAGCCGAGCTGCATGACGCGGTCACAGAAGATAACCGTCTCTTTCTGGCCGCAGTGACGGTAGACCGTGTCGATCATCTTGGAGATGTTCTTCTTGGTCAGTTCCTGGTTGCAGATGTCGAAGGGCACATTGTGGTTCTTCGGCAGGAGCTCGCCAACGATCATGCGGCCAGGCGTCGTCTCGTGGATCTGCGAAACGAGATTGCCTTCCGCGTCGACCGTCTTGAAACGGCCCTTGATCTTGGTGTGCAGCGTGACGACCTTGTTCTCCAGCGCGTGGTGCAGCTCGCCCATATCGGCAAAGACCATGCCCTCGCCCGGCTCATTCTGGTTCATGATGGACAGATAGTAGAGTCCGAGAACCATGTCCTGCGATGGCACGATGATCGGTGCGCCGGAGGCCGGGTGCAGGATGTTGTTGGTCGACATCATCAGGACGCGCGCTTCGAGCTGGGCTTCCAGCGAAAGCGGCACGTGAACGGCCATCTGGTCGCCGTCGAAGTCGGCGTTGAACGCGGTACAGACCAGCGGGTGAAGCTGGATCGCCTTGCCTTCGATCAGCACCGGCTCGAACGCCTGGATGCCCAGACGGTGCAGCGTCGGCGCGCGGTTCAGCAAAACCGGATGCTCGCGGATAACCTCGTCCAGGATATCCCAGACTTCCGGCTTTTCCTTCTCGACCAGCTTCTTTGCCTGCTTGACGGTGGACGAATAGCCCTTCGCGTCGAGACGCGCGTAAATGAACGGCTTGAACAGCTCAAGCGCCATCTTCTTCGGCAGACCGCACTGGTGCAGCTTGAGCTCGGGACCGGTCACGATCACCGAACGGCCCGAATAGTCAACGCGCTTGCCGAGCAGGTTCTGGCGGAAGCGGCCCTGCTTGCCCTTCAGCATGTCGGAGAGCGACTTCAGCGGACGCTTGTTGGCACCGGTAATGACACGGCCGCGGCGGCCATTATCGAACAGTGCGTCAACAGCCTCCTGAAGCATGCGCTTCTCGTTACGGATGATGATGCCCGGTGCGCGCAGCTCGATGAGGCGCTTCAGACGGTTGTTGCGGTTGATCACACGGCGGTAAAGGTCGTTGAGATCGGACGTCGCAAAGCGACCGCCATCCAGCGGAACCAGCGGGCGCAGGTCCGGCGGGATGACCGGCACGATCTTCATGATCATCCACTCGGGACGGTTGCCCGACTCAAGGAAGTTCTCGACCACCTTGAGGCGCTTCAGAAGCTTCTTCTGCTTCAGCTCCGACGTGGTGGATGCCAGCTCCGAACGCAGATCACCCGCAATCGTGTCGAGGTCCATCGATTCCAGCAGGTGATGGATCGCCTCGGCGCCGATCATGGCGGTGAACTGGTCCTCGCCATACTCGTCGACCGCGATCAGATACTCTTCTTCGGAAAGAAGCTGGTTCTCCTTGAGTGCCGTCAGGCCGGGCTCGGTCACGATATAGTTCTCGAAATAGAGAACCCGCTCGATGTCCTTCAGGGTCATGTCGAGCAGCGTGCCGATGCGCGACGGCAGCGACTTCAGGAACCAGATATGCGCGACGGGTGCGGCCAGTTCGATGTGGCCCATGCGCTCACGACGCACCCGCGACAGCGTGACTTCAACGCCGCACTTCTCGCAGATGACGCCCTTGTACTTCATGCGCTTGTACTTGCCGCACAGGCACTCATAGTCCTTGATCGGACCGAAGATGCGTGCGCAGAAGAGACCGTCACGCTCGGGCTTGAACGTACGATAGTTGATGGTCTCGGGCTTTTTGATCTCGCCATACGACCAGGACAGGATCTTCTCGGGGCTGGCCAGAGAAATCCTGATCGAGTCGAAAGTCTGTGCCGGCGCCTGAGGGTTGAAAAGATTCATGACCTCTTGGTTCATGCCGATCTCCTTTTCGGGACGCCTTGTCCCTTTTAAACTTCGGTGAAGACTGCCGCCGCGTGTCCCACCGGTTCAAATGCTTGGCCGCTGCTATGCTGCCTTGCGAACGACGATGCGTGCCGCAGGTTTTCCTGCGACACGCGATAACGCTTATTCCGCAGCGTCGGGCAGCTGCTCGGCCTCGGCCGCGTCAATGCGGGAGTTTTCCAGCTCCACATTGAGGCCGAGCGAGCGCATTTCCTTGACGAGAACGTTGAAGCTCTCCGGAATGCCCGCCTCGAACGTGTCGTCGCCGCGCACGATGGCTTCGTAGACCTTGGTACGGCCTGCCACGTCGTCCGACTTCACGGTCAGCATTTCCTGCAGCGTGTAGGCCGCACCGTAAGCTTCCAGCGCCCAGACCTCCATCTCACCAAAGCGCTGGCCACCGAACTGCGCCTTGCCGCCCAGCGGCTGCTGGGTAACGAGCGAGTACGGCCCGATCGAACGGGCGTGGATCTTGTCGTCCACAAGGTGGTGCAGCTTCAGCATGTAGATGTAGCCGACGGTCACCTGACGGTCGAACGGCTCACCCGTACGCCCATCGTAGAGCGTGACCTGTCCGCTGGTCTGCATGCCTGCCTGCGCCAGCATGTCATTGACGTCCGCCTCATGCGCACCGTCGAAGACCGGCGTGGCGATGGACACGCCACGACGCATCTGCTCACCCAGCCGCACTACGCTTTCATCGTCATACTGGCGAACCGGCTCGTTGCGGTCGTTCTCGGGAATGACCGCCTCGATCGTCTTGCGCAGCGGCTTGATGTCGCCATTTTCCCTGTAGCTGTCGATCAGCTCGCCGATCTGCTGGCCCATGCCCGCACAGGCCCAGCCCAGATGCGTTTCGAGAATCTGACCGACATTCATGCGGCTCGGCACGCCCAGCGGGTTGAGCACGATGTCCACATGCTGGCCATCCTCCAGGAACGGCATGTCTTCGACCGGTACGATGCGTGACACGACACCCTTGTTGCCGTGACGGCCGGCCATTTTGTCGCCGGGCTGCATCTTGCGCTTCACGGCGACGAAGACCTTGACCATCTTCATGACGCCGGGCGGCATCTCGTCGCCGCGCTGCACCTTCTCGACCTTGTCCATGAAACGCTGCTCGAGCGCCTTCTTGGACTCGTCATACTGGGCACGCAGCGCTTCGAGCGCTTCCTGCTGCTTCTCGTCCTCGACGGCAAACTGCCACCACTGCGAGCGGGGATACTCGTCGAGAACCTCTGCGGAAAGCGCGCCGCCCTTCTTGAAGCCCTTCGGGCCCGCGATGGCCTGCTTGCCGTCCAGCATGTCGGCCAGACGCGCATAGACGTTGCGGTCGAGGATCGACTGCTCGTCGTCACGGTCCTTTGCGAGACGCTCGATTTCCTCACGCTCGATCGCCATGGCGCGCTCATCCTTCTCCACGCCGTGGCGGTTGAAGACGCGCACTTCCACGACCGTGCCATACGTGCCGGGCGGCATGCGCATGGATGTGTCACGAACGTCCGAAGCCTTTTCACCAAAAATGGCGCGCAGGAGCTTTTCTTCCGGCGTCATCGGGCTTTCGCCCTTCGGCGTGATCTTGCCGACGAGGATGTCGCCCGGCTGAACTTCAGCGCCGATATAGGTGATGCCGGCTTCATCGAGGTTCTTCAGCGCTTCTTCCGAAACGTTCGGAATGTCGCGCGTGATTTCTTCCGGTCCAAGCTTCGTGTCACGCGCCATCACCTCGAATTCCTCGATGTGAATGGAGGTGAAGACGTCATCGCGAACGATGCGCTCGGACAGAAGGATGGAGTCCTCGTAGTTGTAGCCGTTCCACGGCATGAACGCGACGAGCACGTTGCGGCCAAGCGCCAGATCACCAAGATCCGTGGACGGACCATCGGCGATGATGTCGCCCTTGTTGATCAGATCGCCCACGCGCACCAGCGGACGCTGGTTGACGCAGGTGTTCTGGTTCGAACGCTGGAACTTCATCAGACGGTAGATATCGACGCCAGAACGCGACGCGTCGACGTCTTCCGTTGCACGGATAACGATACGCGTTGCGTCCACCTGGTCGACCACACCGGTCCGGCGTGCGGCGATCGCAGCGCCGGAATCGCGTGCCACGATCGGCTCCATGCCGGTGCCGACGAACGGCGCTTCAGCCCGCACCAGCGGCACGGCCTGACGCTGCATGTTCGAGCCCATCAGTGCGCGGTTGGCGTCATCGTTCTCCAGGAACGGGATGAGCGCGGCCGCGACCGAAACGAGCTGCTTCGGCGACACGTCCATCAGGTCGACATTCTCGCGCGGCGCCATCATCACTTCGCCGGCGTGGCGGCAGATGACGAACTCGTCCGTGAAGCTGCCGTCTTCGCCGATGGAGGCATTGGCCTGGGCAACATAGTGCTTGGCTTCTTCCATGGCCGACAGATAGACGACGTCCTGCGTGACCTTGCCATCAACGATCTTGCGATACGGGCTTTCGATGAAGCCGTACTTGTTCACGCGGGCAAAGGTGGCCAGCGAGTTGATCAGACCGATATTCGGGCCTTCCGGCGTCTCAATCGGGCAGATGCGGCCATAGTGGGTCGGGTGCACGTCGCGCACCTCGAAGCCCGCACGCTCACGCGTCAGACCGCCCGGTCCAAGCGCCGAAAGGCGACGCTTGTGGGTGATCTCGGAAAGCGGGTTGGTCTGATCCATGAACTGCGAGAGCTGCGAGGAACCGAAGAACTCGCGCACGGCGGCAGCCGCCGGCTTCGCGTTGATCAGGTCCTGCGGCATGACCGTGTCGATCTCGATCGAGGACATACGCTCCTTGATCGCGCGCTCCATGCGCAGAAGACCGACGCGGTACTGGTTTTCCATCAGTTCGCCGACGGAACGCACACGGCGGTTGCCGAGATTGTCGATGTCGTCGATCTCGCCCTTGCCGTCGCGCAGCTCGACCAGTGTCTTGACCACGGCAACGATGTCTTCCTTGCGCAGAACGCGCACGGTGTCTTCCGCATCGAGCTCGAGACGCATATTCATCTTCACACGACCGACGGCCGAAAGGTCGTAGCGCTCGGCATCGAAGAACAGCGAATGGAACATCGCCTCCGCGGTCTCAAGCGTGGGCGGCTCGCCCGGGCGCATGACGCGATAGATGTCGAACAGCGCATCCTGACGCGACTCGTTCTTGTCGGCAGCCAGCGTGTTGCGGATGTAGCCGCCCACATTGACGTGGTCGATGTCGAGGAAATGCACCTCGGTCGCGCCCGTCTCGAGCAGGACTTTCAGCGTCTTCTCGTCGATCTCGTCACCGGCCTCGAGGAAGATCTCGCCCGTTTCCGGATTAACGATGTCCTCTGCGAGGTAATTGCCCAGCAGATCGTCTTCCGTGGCGCGGATCGCTTTCAGGCCCTTTTCAGCAAGCTGCTTTGCCTGACGCGCGGTGATCTTCTTGCCCGTCTCGACGACAACTTCGCCGCTGTCGGCATCGATCAGGTCCGCAGTTGCCTTCAGGCCCTTGAAGCGTTCGACCGTGTAAGGCACGCGCCAGTTTTCACCGTCGCGCACATAGGTGAGCTGATCGTAGAAGGTGGACAGTATCTCTTCGGCATCCATGCCGAGCGCCATCAGAAGCGATGTCGCCGGCAGCTTGCGGCGGCGGTCGATGCGCGCATGTACGATGTCCTTGGCGTCGAACTCGATGTCGAGCCAGGAACCGCGATAGGGAATAACGCGGGCGGCAAACAGAAGCTTGCCCGAAGAATGCGACTTGCCCTTGTCGTGATCGAAGAACACGCCAGGAGAGCGGTGCATCTGCGAAACGATGACGCGCTCGGTGCCGTTCACGATGAAGGTGCCGTTGGACGTCATGAGCGGCATGTCGCCCATATAGACGTCCTGCTCCTTGATGTCCTTGATCGACTTGGCGCCGGTATCCTCATCGACATCAAAGACGATCAGGCGCAGCGTCACCTTCAGCGGCGCAGCGAAGGTAAGATCGCGCTGCCGGCACTCGTCCACATCGAATTTCGGATCCTCGAACTCGTACTTCACGAATTCGAGCATTGCAGTTCCGGCGAAGTCCGAAATCGGGAAAACCGATTTGAACACCGCCTGCAGCCCCTCGTCAGGACGCCCGCCCTGGGGCTCCTCGACCATCAGGAACTGGTCATAGGATGCCTTCTGAACCTCGATAAGGTTCGGCATCTCCGCAACTTCCGGAATCTTTCCGAAGAACTTGCGTACCCGCCTGCGACCATTAAACGTTTGGGTCTCGGCCATCGTCGCTCCTTGCCCTGCCTGGCTTGCATTCACCACGTGAACCGCCATCCCGGCGGTCAATCCAAACGGATAAAAACCCGTTTCCTGAAAGCCGCTTGCGGCCCACAGGAAAGAGGTTTCGGTTCCTTGTTCAGTGTTCCGGTCCGCGCAGATCGGAAATCCACGCGGACCGGACGCTGAATTACTTCAGCTCAACTTTAGCGCCAGCGCCTTCGAGCTGACCCTTGATCTTCTCGGCTTCGTCCTTGGACACGCCTTCCTTGATCGGCTTCGGAGCGGACTCAACGAGGTCCTTGGCTTCCTTGAGGCCGAGACCCGTGATGCCGCGGACTTCCTTGATCACGTTGATCTTCTGTGCGCCTGCATCGGTGAGAACGACGTCGAATTCGGTCTTCTCTTCAGCAGCTTCGCCACCGGCAGCACCGCCTGCAGCAGCGGCAACAGCCACCGGAGCAGCAGCGGAGACGCCCCACTTCTCTTCAAGCATCTTCGAAAGCTCGGCCGCCTCGAGGACGGTCAGGCTCGACAGGTCTTCAACGATCTTAGCAAGATCAGCCATTGTATATTTCCTTTTGTGTTCGAACTGTGTTGTTGGTCTTGAGGACCGGCATCACGCCGCCTCGTCCTTCTTGGAATAGGCGCCGAAGACGCGCGCGAGCTGACCCGCGGGCGCATTGACAACCTGTGCGATCCGGGTAGCCGGCGTCGAAATCATGCCGACCAGCTTCGCCCTGAGCTCGTCCAGCGACGGCAGCGAGGCAAGTGCCTTCACGCCGTCGGCATCGAGCGCGGTCTCACCCATGGCACCGCCGAGAATGACAAGCCTGTCATTGCCCTTGGCGAAGTCATTGGCGACCCTAGGAGCGACAACCGGATCGTCCGAGTAAGCAATCAGGGTCTGGCCTTCGAAAAGGGCCTGAATGCCTTCGGACGGGGTTCCCTGAAGGGCGATCTTGGCGAGACGGTTTTTCGCAACCTTGACTGTGCCACCTGCGCCGCGCATCTTCGAACGAAGCTCGTTCATCTGTGCGACGGTCAGACCGGCATAGTGGGCCACGACGACCGAACCGGTGTTGCTGAACACCTGATTCAGATCCGCGACGAATTCGCGTTTTTCCGCTCTGTCCACTGCCTTCTCCATTTGACGGAAAGTCCCGAAAGACATATCCGCCGGTTTGCCTTTTGCCGCAGGGCATCCGCAAACTCGGATCACCCAAGCGACGCTCGAGGATCCTGTCCCCTTTCGCCAGCCGGAATTCCGGCATCGGACAAAAGGCCAACACGGTTCGAACCTTCAAACGGGGCAAGCCCCGGTCTCCGGTCCCACCCGTCTCATGCAGACCCCGAAAAGGGATTAAGGCGAACCGCCTGCAATCTCGGACAGGATGTTCCGGAAGTTTCCTTCCGGTTTCCAGATCTTGCGATCTGGAAAGTCCTGGGGAAGGCGCCAAAGCGCCCTCCCCGAAATCTCATCAGGACGCAGCCGTCAGGCTCGCCACGTCGATGCGCAGGCCCGGCCCCATGGTCGAGGTGATCGCCACCTTCTTCACATAGTTGCCCTTGGCACCTGCCGGCTTCGCCTTGATCACGGCATCTGCAAATGCGCGTACATTCTCGGCAATGGCCTTGGCATCAAAAGAAGCCTTGCCGACGCCCGCATGCACGATACCGGCCTTCTCGACGCGGAACTCGACGGCGCCACCCTTGGAAGCCTTGACCGCAGCGGTCACGTCAGCGGTAACCGTTCCGACCTTCGGGTTTGGCATCAGGCCACGCGGGCCGAGCACCTTGCCCAGACGGCCGACCAGCGGCATCATGTCCGGCGTCGCAATGCAGCGATCGAACTCGATCTCGCCCTTCTGGACGATCTCAACCAGATCCTCGGCACCGACGATGTCGGCACCGGCTGCCTTGGCTTCGTCCGCCTTGTCGCCCTTGGCGAAGACAGCAACACGAACCGTACGACCCGTGCCGTTCGGCAGGTTGACAACGCCGCGAACCATCTGGTCCGCATGGCGCGGATCAACGCCGAGGTTCATCGCCACTTCGATGGTCTCGTCAAATTTTGCGGTCGCACGGTCCTTCAGGAGCGCAACGGCCTCGTCGAGCGCGTATTCCTTGTCGCGGTCAATGCCTTCACGGGCCTTCGCGATGCGCTTGGAAAGTTTCGTCGCCATATCCTCAGCCCTCCACTTCCAGGCCCATGGACCGCGCGGAACCCTCGACCATGCGCATGGCTGCGTCGACGTCGTTCGCGTTCAGGTCCTTCATCTTGGCTTCGGCGATCTCACGCACCTTGTCGCGCGAAATCTTGCCTGCAACCGACTTGCCGGGCTCCTTGGAACCGGACTTCAGGTTGATCGCCTTCTTTAGGAAGTAGCTCACCGGCGGCGTCTTCATCGTGAAGGTGAAGGACTTGTCCTGGTAGTAGGTCACAACGACCGGAATCGGCGAGCCCTTCTCCATCTCCTGGGTCTGCGCATTGAATGCCTTGCAGAACTCCATGATATTGATGCCACGCTGACCAAGCGCAGGACCGATCGGGGGCGACGGCGTCGCCGAACCCGCGGGAACCTGAAGCTTGAGCAGGCCTGCAACTTTCTTAGCCATATCTCATCTGCCTTGTCGTTCACGCCGGCCCCCTCGGGAAGGATGGGCCGGCACTGCAGTTTGGTGGTCCGGAAATCAGCAGCCGGCTAAGCCGCCCTTCCCTTCCACCGACGAAGCCCCTCAAGGGGCAACACGGTCAGCCCTTTTCGACCTGACCGAATTCCAGATCGACGGGCACGGCCCGTCCGAAAATCGAAACCTCGACCTTGAGCCGCGAGCGCTCCTCGTCCACTTCCTGAACGGAGCCGTTAAACGAGGCGAAGGGACCGTCAGCGACGCGCACCTGCTCACCGATCTCGAATGTGACCGAAGGCTTGGGACGTTCCACGCCCTCCTGAACCTGGGTCAGGATACGCTCGGCTTCCGCCTCGGTGATCGGCACCGGCTTGGAATCGCCAAGAAAACCGGTCACTTTCGGCGTATTCTTGATCATCGAGAAGACGGCATCGGTGAGCTGCGCCTTGACGAGAACGTAACCGGGGAAGAACTTGCGCTCGGCATCGACCTTGCGGCCGCGACGCACTTCCACGACCTTCTCGGTCGGAACAACAACCTGCTCGACCTTGTCGGTCAGCCCCTTCTGGCGCGCCTGCTCCTCAATGGATTCGGCAACCTTCTTCTCAAAATTCGAATAGGCGTGGACGATGTACCAACGCGCAGTCATTTCAATCGCACTCCGTCAATCGTCCAGGATCAGGCGCCAATGCCAAGGATAAGCTCGATGCCGTAGGCCATGAGCTGATCGGCAGCGAAAAAGAAGATCGCCGCCAGCGTGGCGAATGCGATGACCATCACCGTAGAGATCAGTGTCTCACGCCGCGAGGGCCACGTTACTTTCGCGGTTTCGGACCGAACCTGCTGAAGAAACGTGAAGGGATTCGTGGTTTTCGACGCCATATGCCGCTCTTGGTTCTAAAGCCTGGTAAGCCAGGTTATTTATTGTCCCCGATCAGATCGGGAGAGATGCACGAGACCGGCGAGGCCAGCCCCAAGCCCGGAAGAAACCTGAAAAACCGAATCGTTTTCCACATTTCACCCATACGACAAAGGCGCGTAAAGCCGCTTTCCCGGCTCCACGCACCGCGTGTCTGTTTGACCTACATAGAACCGAAGTCCGATTCTTGCAAGCCCCCACTGGAGATTGTGGCTGCAAGCCGCCCAAAAGGCAATCCGGTCCGGTTCTTCAATGCGATGTCCTGGCAGGGGCAGAGGGGCTCGAACCCCCGACCTGCGGTTTTGGAGACCGCCGCTCTACCAACTGAGCTATACCCCTATCGGCGCCCTTATTGCCCAAACGCATTTTCAGTTCAAGAAGTAGTTTGCCTTCATTCGCCGAAAACCTCACTTTTTTCGCGGACTTTTCAACGCGCAGCTTTTGTTCGCTCCCGTGCCTGGGGCGTTTTCGAAGATACAGCGTTTTTCAGGCGGCAAGCCGCACTTGCGATGGAGGTTTTTGAAACTGACGCACTTCCCATCCGGCGCGCGATATCCGGGACCGCCCTTACAGCCGCACCCTTTGCACGGCGGGCGTTCGGGACAGTTTCGCGCCGCCGATACCTGCGGCAGGCCCGCAAACACGAAAACGATCAACAGGCCAAGAAGCACTCTCGCCATTTTCCCTCACCCTTCAGGCATAAAAAACGGGGCGCTGTATCCAGCGCCCCGCCTGAAAATCATAGGTGTCGCCGTCGTCATATGAGACAACGGCTCCTGCCTGATCACTCCGTGATCCATGCGGCGATGCCGGCACCGAACCAAAACGCGCCTGCGGCCGTTTTGGTACTTCCTTCGTCGGTAGCTTTCAGCAACGCTGCTTCGATCACTCAGTGATCGATGCGACGATGCCGGCACCGACGGTGCGGCCGCCTTCACGGATAGCGAAGCGCAGCTTCTCTTCCATGGCGATCGGCACGATCAGCTCGACGTCGACCGTCACATTGTCGCCAGGCATCACCATCTCCGTGCCTTCCGGCAGCGAAACCACGCCCGTCACGTCCGTCGTGCGGAAGTAGAACTGCGGACGGTAGTTCGTGAAGAACGGCGTATGACGGCCGCCCTCTTCCTTCGTCAGGATGTAGGCTTCTGCCTTGAACTTCGTGTGCGGCGTAACCGAGCCCGGCTTGCAAAGAACCTGGCCGCGCTCGACACCTTCACGGTCGACACCGCGGATCAGCGCGCCGATATTGTCGCCGGCCTGGCCCTGGTCGAGCAGCTTGCGGAACATCTCAACGCCGGTAACCGTCGTCTTCGTCGTGTCCTTGATGCCGACAATCTCGACTTCCTCGCCGACCTTGATGATGCCGCGCTCGACGCGACCCGTCACAACCGTGCCGCGGCCCGAAATCGAGAACACGTCCTCGATCGGCATCAGGAACGGCTGGTCAACCGGACGCTCCGGCGTCGGGATGTAGGCATCGACCTCGGCCATCAGCTTGCGGATCGCGTCCTCGCCGATCTCCTTGTTGGAATCTTCGAGAGCGGCAAGTGCCGAACCCTTGACGATCGGAATGTCGTCGCCCGGGAAGTCGTAGGACGACAGAAGCTCGCGAACCTCGAGCTCGACCAGCTCGAGAAGCTCTTCGTCGTCGACCTGGTCGACCTTGTTCAAAAACACCACGATTGCCGGAACGCCAACCTGGCGGGCAAGCAGAATGTGCTCGCGCGTCTGCGGCATCGGGCCGTCGGCTGCCGAAACAACCAGGATCGCGCCATCCATCTGCGCCGCGCCGGTGATCATGTTCTTCACATAGTCGGCGTGGCCGGGGCAGTCGACGTGGGCGTAGTGACGTGCGTCCGTCTCATACTCCACATGCGCCGTCGAAATGGTGATGCCGCGGGCCTTCTCTTCCGGCGCGCCATCGATCTGGTCATAAGCGCGGAATTCACCGAAATACTTCGTGATCGCAGCCGTCAAAGACGTCTTGCCGTGGTCAACGTGACCAATCGTGCCGATGTTCACATGCGGCTTCGTACGCTCAAATTTACCTTTGGCCATTGCAACTTCCTTTGGCGCCGTGGATGCGTTTGGGTTTTAGATGCGGGGCGATTACCGACAAAGTCGATAAATTACAAGCCCCTTTACCGCCTGGCCGGCCCGACAGGCCGATTCGCCTCTGCAATCGGGTGTTTCAGCCGCCTTTATGGGGCCCGTGATGAAGCAGACCACCCCCGCCCGGTTCCAGAAACCGGGTTCAGGCCACGATGCGGCGCATGGTGGCAGCCACGATCAGCTTGTGAAACGGTAGAACCGCCAAGAGATAGAGCCACCCGAGCAGATTGCGCGGTCGGACCAGCGTGGTGCAGGAGACACGCGTACCGCCGCGCTCCACCGGGTTCGCACCAAGAATCACGCGGAAATCCAGGTGCCTGTCATCGGTCCCCATGACGATCCGCTCCGGCGTGTGCTCGAGTATGGGAAACGGCACCGCCTTGTCCGCGCGCGCCGTCTCGTCCCTCGTTTTCAATCCGAATGGCGCGACCAGCCGATCGCGCAGGCGCATCAGGCTGTCGACCCATCCCGGGACCGTCTTGAACCCGCGCTCCATTGCGACGCCGGCATCGATCCGCTCACGCGAAACTGCGTCAAAAGTGTCGGAGAAACGCGCACCCGGCAAAACGGCCGGTGCCTCAGCAAGCCCCACCTCGGACATCAGCATGACAATAGCTCCATCGCTTGTTCGTCCGTATGGACAAACCGGGAAGAGCATCATGCAGCACGCGCAACGCACCAGCCAGCCGAAAGCGATCGAATGCGACAAACAAACACAGAGATAGGACGCCGGGGGGAGGAAACGCCGAAGATTAAAACCTGGAGCGGGTAGCGGGAATCGAACCCGCATATTCAGCTTGGAAGGCTGCTGCTCTACCATTGAGCTATACCCGCCGGGTTCGTCTCGCTGGCTCGGATCGACGGTGGTGGAGGGGGCTGGATTCGAACCAGCGTACGCATAGCGAACGGATTTACAGTCCGTCTCCTTTAACCACTCGGACACCCCTCCGTTTCCGTCGGAGCTTCAGCGACGTGGCGGAATTTCGAAAGGCAGATTGCCCTGCTCCATTCCGCGATGCGCCTTATGACGAGGCGGCTCTCCGGTGTCAACCGCCTGTCGCAAATCTTCGCCGAAAAACTTGCGTCCTGCGAATCCGGTTTCCAGAATGCCGCCACAGGACTATAGAGGCGCCATGAGCGACGATCACACCTCCCGAACCCCGAAAGACAGCCACTACGCGCGCCTCAGACGCGCTCACAGGGACCGCGCCCAGCAGAAACCGGGCAAGCATGCCCTCCCTGCCGGGCCCGACGCGGGGGATGGCATCGTGCGCCTTTACGGGCTGCACACGGTGCGGGCTGCGCTCGACAATCCGAAACGGCGAATCAAGCGTCTTTGCATTACCCGAAACGCGGCCGCGCGCCTTGAACTAACGGACGTTGCGGCCCTGCCCTTCCCGGTGGAAACCGTCGAACCACGCGAGATCGACCGTCTCCTTGGCCCCGATGCGGTACATCAGGGCGCGCTGCTTGAGGCGGAGCCGCTCAAGCCCGCGCCACTGCGTGATCTCGACGGGGCCGCCCTCGTCCTCGTTCTCGACCAGGTTACCGATCCGCACAATGTCGGCGCCATCATGCGCTCCGCCGTTGCTTTCGGAGTCAACGCGCTGGTCACGACCGCGCGCCACAGCCCGGCCGAATCCGGTGTTCTCGCCAAGGCAGCTTCCGGCGCGCTCGAGCACATCGATCATCTGACCGTGCGTAACCTCGCCGAGGCGCTCGAGGAACTTGCGCAGGCAGGCTTCCAGACGATCGGCCTCGATTCAGATGGACCGAAGCGCCTTGAAAGTACATTCGAGGCTGACCGGATCGCTCTGGTCCTGGGGGCCGAGGGCAAAGGTCTGCGGCAGAAAACCCGCGAAACCGTATCCGCACTGGCGCGGCTCGATGTGCCCGGCGCAATCCGTTCGCTCAACGTCTCGAATGCCGCAGCGGTCTCCCTCTATGCGGCCTGCCGGCACCTGAAGACCATTTCGGACACGGAATAGCTCCGACCCGTTCACGGGTTTCCAGAACCGCGCCAAAACGGCCAGATCGCCGTGCGTCCGTATGGACGCACAAAGGACGATCTAAACTATAAATGGAGCATCGGAATAATCCGAAAACCGGATTCCACTTTTCGGTCCGATGCTCTAGGCTGGCCGCAGCCGAACCGAACGCAACAGCACTGGACCGGGTTTTCCGATGACGCTGCACCGGATGCGACTGCTTCTGGCCGCCATGGGCCCTGACCGTTTCACCATCGCTCGCCGATGACGATCCTGTTCTGGCCCAATGGTTCGACGCCCTGCGCACCACCGACCGCGAGGCACTTGCGGATCTCCTTGCCGACGATGCGCGGATCGTCCTGAACGACATAGGCATTGAGCAGACGAAAGAAGAATTTCTCGGTTCGCTCGACGCCTGGGAGGAGGCGACAGGCAGTGGCACCGACATCCGCTATCGCGTGGAAGAAGAGCTGGGTGCCGAAACGGTTGTGACCGTGTGCTACGACTTCCCGGGCAATTCCGTTCTCACGAGCGAACGCTTTCTGATCGAGGGAGAGAGCATCCGGGAAAGCAATCAGACCCAGATCGCGGAAAGCTGCGACGGCCTTTGAAGCACCGGCCACGCGATGGGAATCGGGCCTGAGAGTTTGATAACTGTCTGTGAAAAATGGTGCCCCCGGACGGACTCGAACCGCCGACCCCCTGATTACAAATCAGGTGCTCTACCAACTGAGCTACAAGGGCATCCGGCGCTCCGTTAGCACAAACCGCGCAAGAGTGAAATCAAAACTGGCATCGATCATGTCCGATCCCCATATGAATGCGACTTCGTTTGCCTTTGCAGGCAAACGCCCACATGCTAACCGATAGCTGCCCGCCGCGAATTCAAGGCCTGTCCGACCGCCATGACCCAACAAACAATGGCCCTCGCCTTCGTTTCCGCCGACACCGAGGATGCCCAGGAAGCGGCAAAGCGGTTGTCGGCGCTCTATGGCCAGGAACGGCCCGAGGATGCTGACGTCATCGTGGCGCTTGGCGGTGACGGTTTCATGCTGCACACGCTCCGCGAAACGATGAGCGCGGGAAAGCGCATCTACGGCATGAATCGCGGCTCAATCGGTTTTCTGATGAATGAATACCGGGAGCGCGGCCTGCGCGAGCGCGTCGCCGCTGCAATTCCCGAAACCGTGCGCCCGCTGCAGATGGAGGCCATCGATGCCGATGGCAACAGGGTCCGGGCACTCGCCGTCAACGAGGTCTCGCTTCTGCGTCAGTCATACCAGGCAGCGAAGATCCGCATTGCCATCGACGACAAGGTACGCCTGGAAGAACTGATCTGTGACGGCGTCATGGTGGCAACGCCTGCCGGCTCCACGGCCTATAACCTGTCCGCTCACGGCCCCATTCTCCCGCTGGATGCGCCCCTGCTTGCGCTTACCCCCGTCAGCCCGTTTCGTCCGCGCCGATGGCGCGGCGCCCTGCTCTCCAACCAGGCGACGGTGCGTTTCGATATCCTCGAACCTGAAAAACGACCGGTTAACGCGGTTGCCGACCACACCGAGATCAAGTCAGTCGTGTCGGTGACGGTCCGCGAATCGCACCAGGAAACCGTGACCGTTCTGTTCGACGAGAGCCATTCCTGGAACGAACGCATCCTCTCCGAGCAGTTCCGTTACTGAACAATAGCTGACTTTACGGCAAGTGATCTGTTGACATCACACGCGACAGGCCGTACGCCCTCGAGGGATTCGGGGTTCCAAGGCCTCACAGGGCGGCACCACGCCGCAAACACAAAGACAGCCGAAACGTGCCAGCAGAAGAACAAGACACCGCTCAGGAAGCGTTGACATTTTCCGATCTGGGCCTGTCCCAGAAGGTCCTCTCCGCCGTGGCCGATGCGGGCTACACGCAACCCACACCGATCCAGGCAGGCGCCATCCCGCACGCCCTGGCCGGCAAGGATGTGCTGGGCATTGCCCAGACGGGGACTGGAAAGACAGCGTCCTTCGTCCTACCCATGCTCACGCGACTGGAGCGCGGACGCGCCAGGGCGCGCATGCCCCGGACGCTCATCCTGGAGCCGACACGGGAGCTCGCTGCGCAGGTCGAGGAGAATTTTGTCAAATATGGCAAGAACCATCGGCTCAACATCGCGCTTCTGATCGGCGGCGTTTCGTTCGACGAGCAGGAAAAGAAGCTGGAGCGCGGCGCCGATGTGCTGATCGCGACGCCAGGGCGTCTGCTCGATCATTTTGAGCGGGGAAAACTTCTTCTGACCGGTGTGGAAATCCTCGTGATCGACGAGGCCGACCGCATGCTCGACATGGGTTTCATCCCTGACATCGAGCGCATCTGCAAGCTCATTCCCTTCACGCGGCAGACCCTCTTCTTCTCGGCCACCATGCCGCCTGAGATCACCAAGCTCACCGAGCAGTTTCTACAGGCGCCGGTCCGCGTGGAGGTCTCGCGACCGGCAACCACCGCAACCAACATCACGCAGCGCTTTGTCAAAAGCGGTGCCAAGCCCTGGGAAAAGCGCGAGCGCCTGCGGTCGCTGATCGATTCTCAGGGTGACACGCTGAAAAATGCGATCATCTTCTGCAATCGCAAGAGCGAAGTGGCGACGCTGTTCCGTTCACTGGTCCGTCACGAATATGACGCCGGCGCGCTCCATGGAGACATGGATCAGCGCGCGCGGATGGCAATGCTGGAAAATTTCCGCAAAGGGAATCTGAAGCTGCTCGTCGCATCCGACGTCGCAGCACGCGGGCTCGACATCCCCGATGTGAGCCACGTTTTCAATTTCGACATTCCCACACATGCCGACGATTATGTGCATCGTATCGGCCGTACCGGCCGCGCGGGCCGCAAGGGTGCAGCGTTCACGCTGATTACCAAGGCGGATCGCAAATACATGGACTCGATCGAGAAGCTCATCGGCCAGGATGTCGAATGGCTGGACGGCGATCTCTCGACGCTCCAAGTGGAAGAAGGAACCGACGAACACAAGCGCGGACGCGGAGCAAAACGCGACAGCAAGAAGGACGCGGCAGGCGACGACAGAAAGCCTTCCGGCAGAAAGTCGCGCAAGGACGAAATCAAGTCCGAGAATGCCGAGCGCAAGGCAAAGCAGGACAAACCAGAACTCCGCCCAGAACCCCGCAAAGAGCAGCGACGCCATCAGCGCGAGGAAGACACCACTGTCGGCTTCGGCGAAGACGTGCCTGCGTTCATGAAGATCCCGGTCAGGACCTGAAGCCGCACGGGATGAGCGAATGAATAAAGCCGCTGCTGGAGCCTTCCCGCAGTGGCTTTTTTTTCACGAATGATTATTTCTTCCTGCTTCGCAGCCCTGCCTCGAACGCACGGCGCGCCCAAAGCGTCACTTCTTCAGGGTCGTCGATCGCGTGGTCAGGTATGCTCCAGTAGGGCATGGCAACCGGCCCCCGCCCCCTGTGGCCCGCCGGAACCCATTGCCGTGCACCGGCCGCTTTGAAAGCCGGCGCGGTCTGCGCATCGGCCTTCAGCAATATATCTCCGCCGACCAGCAGGGCGAAAACAACTCCCTGATGGTAAATTCCCTTGCCGCCGAACATGCGCCGAATGGTAACGGGACCGAGTCCTGCGAAAAGATCGCGTATGGCGTCGTCGTCCACCGCCCGCCCGTCAGGCAGTGCCGCGCGCTTCGGCAAGCGCTTTGAGGTCCGCAGGCTTCAGCTCGATGGATTCACCGCAGCCGCAGGCGGAAGTCTGGTTGGGATTCTTAAAGGTAAAGCCAGTGCGCAGCTTCGTCACCTCGAAATCGAGTTCGGTGCCGAGCAGGAAAAGCGCTGCTTCTGGCGCCACATAGACATGCGCCCCCCCATATTCCACATGGTCGTCCTTTGGATCAGGTTCCGTCACCAGATCGACCGTATACTCCATGCCGGCGCAGCCGCCCTTCTTGATGCCGACCCGCACGCCCCTGGCGCCGTCTCGGGCGGACACGATTTCACGCACGCGGTTTGCCGCAGCGTCGGTCATCGTCATCACTTGAAATCGGCTCATAAAAATCTCCGTTCACAGCGAGTACAAGGCTCGCGGAATGGTCATGTGCGAAAGATGGGCAGGATTCGGCCGCGTTGCAAGAGCAGCATTCAATACCACCCGACAGCGAACTGCGCCTCTTCCGACATCCTGTCCGGCGTCCACGGCGGATCGAACACCATCGTCACCTCGACATCGCCCACGCCCTCGACACTGCTTACGGCGTTCTGCACCCAGCCGGGCATCTCGCCCGCCACAGGGCAACCGGGCGCCGTCAGGGTCATGTCGATCTTGACCGACCGGTCATCCTCGATATCGACCTTGTAGATCAGACCGAGTTCATAAATGTCAGCCGGGATTTCCGGATCGTAGACCGTCTTCAGCGCGCTAACGATGTCGTCTGTCAGGCGTGCAAGCTCTTCCTGCGGAATGGAAGACGTCTTGGCTTCCATCTCCCGAGGGGCTGTGGCCTCGACAGTCTGGTCCGTATCCTGCGGTGTATCAGTCATCTTGTTCACCCGAAAAAACGCCGCGCTTTCTCAAGCGCTTCAGCGAGGGCGTCGACCTCCTCGCGTGTATTATACATGCCGAACGATGCACGGCATGTGGAGGTGACTCCGAAATGTTTCAAGAGCGGCTGGGCGCAATGCGTCCCGGCTCTGACGGCGACACCTGCCCGGTCGATCACCATCGACACATCATGGGCATGGATGCCCTGAAGCTCGAAGGACACGATGGCGCCTTTGTCCGGCGCATTGCCAAAAATCCGCAGCGAATTGATGCGGCCAAGCTGCTCATGCGCATAGCGCACCAGATCGGCCTCGTAAGCAGCAATCGCCTCGCGGCCAACGCCTTCCATATAGTCCAGCGCCGCGCCAAGCCCGATCGCCTGCACGATGGGCGGCGTACCGGCTTCGAAACGGTGCGGCGGATCGTTGTAGGTGACATTGTCGAGCGTCACGTCCTCGATCATCTCGCCGCCGCCCTGGAAGGGCCGCATGGCGGCAAGGCGCTCTTTCTTGCCATAGAGCACGCCAATGCCCGAAGGACCGTAGAGCTTGTGCCCGGTGCAGACATAGAAATCGCAATCGAGCGCCTGCACGTCGACCGGCAGGTGGACAGCGCCCTGGCTGCCATCGACCAGAACCGGAATCCCGCGCTCATGGGCGATGCGGATGATTTCCTTCAGCGGCGTAATGGTGCCAAGCACATTCGACATATGCGTGATGGCGACGAGCCGCGTGCGGTCGGTCAGCGTCTGTTCAAACGCCTCAACCGTGAGCACGCCTTCCTCATCGACCGGGATCCAGGCGAGTTTTGCGCCATGGCGCTCGCGCAGGAAATGCCAGGGCACGATGTTGGAGTGATGCTCCATGATCGACAGAACGATCTCGTCGCCCTCGCCGATATTGGGCATCGCATGGCCATAGGCGACGGTGTTGATCGCCTCGGTGGCCGACTTGGTGAAAATGATCTCGTCGGTGCTTTCCGCATTCAGGAAGCGCCGGACCGTTTCACGCGCCTTTTCATAGGCATCCGTGGCGGCGTTCGAGAGAAAATGCAGGCCGCGATGAACATTGGCATATTCATTGCTGTAGGCGTGCGTGATCGCATCGATGACCGCCTGCGGTTTCTGCGCCGATGCGCCATTGTCGAGATAAACGAGCGGCTTGCCGTAAACCTCGCGCGCAAGGATGGGGAAATCCCGGCGAACGGCTTCAACGTCATAGCGCATAGTGTCGACCTTATGGTCCATTTCGAAACCCCGCGTGCCCGCCCTTCGCTCAGAAAGGCGGGCGTGAGTGGTTTAGGATTAGCCGTGCGTGGCAAACCAGTCGACCAGTCTGGCCTCCAGCGCCTCGATCACGGTTTCATCCTCGAGCTCCTCGATAACCTCGGCCACGAAGGCCTTGACCAGCAGACCACGTGCAGTCTTCTCGTCGATGCCGCGCGCCATCATGTAGAAGAGGTGCTCGTATTCGATATCGGTCACCGTCGCGCCGTGGCCGCAGGCCACATCGTCGGCGAAGATCTCGAGTTCCGGCTTGGAAGAGAACCCGCCTTCATCGGTCAGCAACAGCGTGTTGCAGGCCATCTTGGCGTCGGTTTTCTGAGCGTCCTTCGCAACGCGGATCTGCCCTTGAAACACGCCATTGGCCTTGCCCGTCACGACATTGCGGAACGTCTCAGTGGAGACCGTGTCGGGTGCCAGGTGATCGAGCACCATGGTCACGTCGCAATGGGTCTCGCCGCCAAGCAGGTTCACGCCGCGAAGCTTGAACTCGGAGCCCTCGCCCCGCGCGACAACCTTCACTTCCTGGCGAACCAGCTTGCCGCCGCTGTTCATGATGAAGAGCGTGAGGCTCGAATCCTTGCCAAGCGAAGCCGTAAACTGGCCAAGATAAGCCGCATCGTCCGGCTGCTCCTGAAGCAGGATCCACAGCACATTCGCGCCATCGCCAACGTCCAGATGCGTGACGGAAGATGCAAGCGCATCGCCGGCGCCGGTCTGGCGCTCGATGATGGTCGCCTTTGAGCCGGCTGCCGCATCGACCACGAAACGGCCATGCACCTGACCGCCCGCATGAATGTTCTGAAGCTCGACCGGACGGCTGAGCTCTGCGCCTTCGGCGATGTCGAGCCAGTAGCCATCCGAAACGAAGGCTGCGTTGATCGCGCCGACGGCGTCGAACCGGTCGGAAGCCGTCAGCCATTCGGCAGGCAGCGCGCCGTCCTGCAGCTTGTCGGCCAGCGTGGCAATGGTCAGGCCCTCGGGGCCCGCATCGCGGCCATGCGCAGAGCCGTTCAGCACCGGCAGAACGAGCGCGTTTTCGATCAGCGGTGAAACCGCCTCGGCATTGGCGACCGGCTTGAAATCCGGAACGACGGAGAGAAGCCGGCGCAGATCGGTGTAGTGCCAGGCTTCGACGCGGCGCGTGGGCAGGCCCTGCTTGAGGAGCTCGAGCGCCTCATCGCGGCGGACGGTGACCTCGGCATCGCCCGGCAGGTCGGAGAAACGGCTGGAATAGCCGTTGACCAGCGCCGTTTCGGCCTCCGTCAGCGTGTTTTGAGCATGAAGGTTCATCTCGTTACCTCAAGCGGCTGCGTCGATGACGCCGGCGTAACCGTTCTTCTCCAGCTCAAGCGCCAGATCCTTGTCGCCAGACTTGATGACCTGGCCGCGGTAGAGAACGTGAACCGTGTCGGGAACGATGTAGTCGAGAAGACGCTGGTAGTGGGTGATCACCAGCACGGCGCGATCGGGCGAACGCAAGGCATTTACGCCATCGGCAACAATCTTCAGCGCATCGATGTCGAGGCCGGAATCGGTCTCGTCCAGAATGCAGAGTTTTGGCTCCAGAAGCTTCATCTGCAGGATTTCGGCCCGCTTCTTCTCACCGCCAGAGAAGCCGACATTGAGCGGACGCTTGAGCATGTCCATGCTCATGTCGAGCTCGTCGGCGGCAGCGCGAACGCGCTTCAGCATCTCGGGGATCTTCAGCTCTTCCTCACCGCGCGCCTTGCGCTGCGCGTTGATGGCGGTCTTGAGGAACTCCATCGTGGCAACGCCCGGAATCTCCAGCGGGTACTGGAAGGCGAGGAAAATGCCGGCGGCGGCGCGCTCGGCCGGATCCATCTCCAGAATGGACTCGCCATTGTAGAGGATCTCGCCCTCGGTCACCTCATAGTCGTCACGACCTGCGAGAATGTAGGACAGCGTGGACTTGCCGGAGCCGTTCGGCCCCATGATCGCGGCCACTTCGCCGGCTTTTACGGTCAGGTTGAGGCCACGAATGATCTCCGTGCCATCCTCGGCGATGCGGGCGTGCAGATTTTTGATTTCAAGCATGATTTTTTCCAAACAAATGCGCCGGCCTCAACCGACTGAACCTTCAAGCGAAATACCGATGAGCTTCTGCGCCTCCACGGCGAACTCCATCGGCAGTTCCTGGATGACGTCCTTGACGAAGCCGTTGACGATGAGCGCGATGGCCTCTTCCTCGGGAATGCCGCGCTGCATGACGTAAAACAGCTGGTCCTCGGAAATCTTCGACGTGGTCGCCTCGTGCTCGAACTGCGCAGTGGCGTTCTTCGCTTCGATATAGGGCACCGTGTGTGCGCCGCAGTCATTTCCGATCAGCAGGCTGTCGCACTGGGTGAAATTACGGGCGTTGGCTGCCTTGCGGTGCGCCGAAACCTTTCCACGATAGGTGTTCTGCGATTTGCCGGCGGAGATGCCCTTGGAGATGATGCGGCTCGACGTGTTCTTGCCCAGATGCAACATCTTGGTGCCGGAATCGATCTGCTGATGACCGTTGGAAACGGCAATCGAGTAGAACTCGCCGCGGCTGTTGTCGCCACGCAGGATGCAGGACGGGTACTTCCAGGTGATCGCCGAACCGGTCTCGACCTGGGTCCAGGAAATCTTGGAGTTGTTGCCCCGGCAATCGCCGCGCTTGGTGACGAAATTGTAGATGCCGCCCTTGCCCTCGGAATCACCCGGGTACCAGTTCTGGACCGTGGAGTACTTGATCTCCGCATCGTCCAGCGCGATCAGCTCGACCACGGCGGCGTGCAGCTGGTTTTCGTCGCGCTGCGGCGCGGTGCAGCCTTCCAGATAGGACACATAGGCGCCCTCTTCCGCGATGATCAGCGTGCGCTCGAACTGGCCGGTGTTTCGCTCGTTGATGCGGAAATAGGTCGATAATTCCATCGGGCAGCGCACGCCCTTCGGCACATAGACGAAGGAGCCATCAGTAAAGACGGCCGAGTTCAGCGCAGCATAGAAATTGTCCGACACCGGCACGACGGAACCCAGATATTTCTGGATCAGCTCGGGGTGCTCGCGGATCGCCTCGGAGATCGAGCAGAAGATCACGCCGGCCTTGGCGAGTTCCTTCTTGAACGTGGTCACGACCGAAATGGAATCGAACACCGCATCAACCGCAACGCGGCCGGAGCTGTAGACATTGTCGCTCGGGTCCTCGTTCAGCTCACTCGGCTCGCCCTGCTTGCGCACGCCGGCGAGAATTTCCTGCTCCCTCAACGGGATACCGAGCTTTTCGTAAGTCTTGAGCAATTCCGGATCGACTTCGTCCAGCGACTTCGGGCCGGTCTGGTTCTTCGGCGCTGCGTAGTAGTGCAGATCCTGAAAGTCGATCTTGGGATAGCTGACGCGCGCCCAGCTCGGCTCTTCCATGGCCTGCCAGCGCTTGTAGGCGTTCAGCCGCCATTCCGTCATCCACTCCGGCTCTTCCTTCTTGGCCGAGATGAAGCGGATGATGTCTTCGTTCAGGCCCTTGGGAGCCAGATCGCTTTCAATGAGGGTTTCGAAACCATATTTGTACTGGTCCACATCGATCATGCGGACCTGATCAATCGTCTCCTGCACGGCAGGCATATGCGTTCTCCATCCATGCCGGGGTCAAGGCCCGGCCGTCTTCAAATTGTGCACACCCTGATTGCCTTGTGGCAAACCTGATGTAGTGCTTCGGAGCGGACGTTTCATCCGGTCACATATTAAATATGTGTCTTTTTCTCCATTTTTATTCTCTTCACCATCGACTTTTCCCTTTCGACCACGCTAGGCGGCCTGCATCCCCGTCCCGGTGGCATTCTTTCGCCGCTTCGCAATACCGGCCAGCGCCGCGTCGAACAGCGCCAAATCCTGTTCACTCGTCGAGTGTCCGATGGAAACCCGCAATGCGCTTGCTTCGTCGCCCTGCCCCATGGCCTGCAGCACATGGCTGGGACCGACCCGGCCGGAGGAACAGGCCGAGCCCGCCGACAGCGCAACGCCGCCGAGGTCGAACGCGATCTGGGCAGTCTCGGCCTTCATGCCGGGAATGGAAAAGAAGCTCGTATTCGCAACCCGTGTCACGTCGCGGCCGTGGATGACGGCATCCGGCACATACCTCAGAATAGCGGCCTCGAATCGGTCCCGCATGGTGGAAAGCGCCGCCGTGCGGCCCAACCCTTCAAACGCCTCGGCAGCGGCAGCGCCAAAACCGGCGATGGCAGCGAGATTTTCAGTGCCCCCGCGATGCCCTTTTTCCTGGCCGCCGCCATGAATCAGCGGCTCCGGCATCATCAGGTCGGCACTTCCAACCACGGCGCCAGCCCCCTTGGGCCCGCCGATCTTGTGCGAGGAAAGAATGATGTAGTCAGTGTAACCCAATGAAACATCTACAGGAATACGGCCTGCAGCCTGCACGGCATCAAACACGGTGGTGGCACCGTGGGCCTTGGCCATACGCCCAATTTCCTCTACCGGCTGAACAATGCCGGTTTCATTGTTCACCGCGTGCACGGCAACCAGCGGCAGACCGGCATTGCGATCATGCGCAGCAAGCAGGGTTTCCAGTTCCGCAAGATCAATCAAACCGTCAGGTCGCACCGGTATCGTCTTGATGTCACTTTGTGAAAACCGGCCACCCTTCAGAATACAGGGATGATCAGAAGCACTCACATAAAGCGCAGAAAATCCGAGCGGTGCCCGCCCCATTTTCCAGCGCGGCGTGAGCAGCATTGCAGCAGCTTCCGTTGCGCCGGACGTAAAGATCACGTGCTCGGGACGCGCGCCAGCCAGTCGGGCAACGTGCGTGCGTGCGTCTTCCAGCACGCGCCTGGCTCCCCGCCCTTCGGTATGAACCGATGAGGGATTCGCCGGCATCGACAGCGCGTCCAGCATCGCCACCCGTGCCCGCTCGAGAAGCGGCGCACTGGCATTGAAGTCGAGATATGCCCGGGTTGCCGACATAGACCTTCCGCTTTTCTCCGCGAATCCGCTGTCTGCTTCACGCCTTCCGGGCCAAACTTGGCCGCAGTGACGTAATTTCCTTGAATTTTCAGGGCGAGCCGTCCTATTTACCCGGCTTGCCGACATGATGATCGCTTGCGCATCATCATTTTTGAACAATTCTAAACTAGCTTCTATGGAGGCGTCGGCGTCGCGTCAAGGGTTAAGGAACATCGTTCCCTGTGTAACCCGATATGCTGCGATGCCCAATGTGGAGTACTCATGCCTGAGGTCATTTTTGCCGGGCCTGCCGGACGTCTGGAAGGACGGTATCAGCCGTCGAAGGAAAAGAACGCTCCAATCGCGCTCATCCTCCACCCACATCCGCATTTCGGCGGCACGATGAACAACAAGATCGTCTACGATCTCTTCTACATGTTCCAGAGCCGGGGCTTCACCACGCTGCGCTTCAACTTCCGTGGCATCGGCCGAAGCCAGGGCGCCTTCGATCATGGCACCGGCGAACTGTCGGATGCGGCTGCAGCGCTCGACTGGGTGCAGTCGCTGCATCCCGATTCGAAGAATTGCTGGATCGCCGGCTATTCCTTCGGTGCCTGGATCGGCATGCAGCTCCTGATGCGCCGCCCCGAGATCGAGGGGTTCATGTCCATCTCGCCACAGCCGAATCTTTACGACTTCTCCTTCCTGGCCCCCTGCCCGTCATCCGGCCTGATTATTCATGGCGATGCCGACAAGGTTGCACCGCCCGCCGACGTTCAGGGCCTGGTTGACAAGCTGCAGTCACAGAAGGGCATTACGATCACCCAGAAAACCATGCCCGGCGTGAACCACTTCTATACCGATCACGTCGACGAACTGATCGGAGAGTGTTCGGACTATCTGGACCGCCGTCTGCGTGGCGAGCTTTCCGAACCCCGCCCGAAACGCCTGAAATAGACCGTCGCGCGGATGCGTCATACTGCCTCGCTTCCGCCAGAATCCAAAGAGCCTGAAAGACCATGACCGCCTTCAAATCCGACTTCCTGCGCACGCTCAGCGAACGCGGGTTCATCCACCAGACTTCCGACGACGCGGGTCTCGATGAACTGTTCCGGAACGAGACGGTTACGGCCTATATCGGCTTTGATCCGACCGCACCGAGCCTGCATGCCGGCGGTCTGATCCAGATCATGATGCTGCACTGGATGCAGCAGACCGGCCACCGCCCGGTCGCCCTGATGGGCGGCGGCACCGGCATGGTCGGCGACCCCTCGTTCAAGGATGAGGCGCGCAAGCTGATGACGCCGGAAACGATTGCCGACAACATTGCAGGCATCAAGAAGGTGTTCGCCAACTACCTGACCTTCGGTGACGGCCCGCAGGACGCGCTGATGGTCAACAATGCCGACTGGCTTCTGGACATCAATTATCTGGAATTCCTGCGCGATGTGGGTCGCCACTTCTCGGTCAACCGCATGCTGTCGTTCGATTCGGTGAAGCTGCGCCTCGACCGCGAGCAGTCTCTGTCGTTCCTGGAATTCAACTACATGATCCTCCAGGCCTACGATTACGTCGAGCTGAACAGGCGGCTCGGCTGCCGCCTGCAGATGGGCGGCTCGGACCAGTGGGGCAACATCGTCAACGGCATCGATCTCGGCCACCGCATGGGCACGCCGCAGCTCTACGCCCTTACCTCGCCGCTTCTGACCACGTCGTCGGGCGCGAAGATGGGCAAGAGCGCCGACGGCGCTGTCTGGCTCAACCCGGATATGCTCGGCGCCTACGATTTCTGGCAGTACTGGCGCAACACCGAAGATGCCGACGTCGAGCGTTTCCTCAAGCTCTACACGACGATGCCACTCGATGAGATCGCCCGCCTTGCGGCGTTGCACGGAGCCGAGCTTAACGAGGCCAAGAAGGTCCTCGCCACCGAGGTGACGGCGATGCTCCATGGCCGCGAGGCCGCAGAAGAGGCTGCAGAGACGGCGCGCAAGACTTTTGAGGAAGGCGCTCTGGCGCAGACCCTGCCGACCATCGAAGTGGAGCGCTCGGCGCTCGAGGAAGGCGTCGGCGTTCTGGCGCTTTTCGTAACCGCAGGCCTTGCCGCCTCCAATGGCGAGGCGCGCCGGCATGTGAAGGGTGGCGCAGTGCGCCTCAACGACCAGCCTGTCAGCGATGACCGGCAGGCCGTGACCCTCGACAACCTCACCGAGGAAGGCGTGGTAAAACTCTCGCTCGGCAAGAAGAAGCACGTGCTTCTGCGTCCGGTCTGAGGCGCACGAAGCACGGCGCTCTCGCAAATGGCGTGCGCTCGAATGGCGCACGCTTTCTTTTATCGAAACTCGAAAATCTGCCGGAAAATGCCGGGAGCGATGGCCGAGATGGGATTCACTTCCATCTGTGGCTCAGCCAGCTTGCCGTAAAGCCGGTAGGTGATGCCGATCAAACCGCGATCGCGTCCATTCCCAAGGAGACCGCCGAACACGGGAATCTCGCCAAAGATCCGGTTCAGGCCGTAAAGCGGCATGAAAGTGCCTGTGATCGCGATGTTGTTGTCTGCGTCGAACAGGGTTCCCTGAAATGTTGTGCCGATCAGCGGCCCACGCAGCACGCCATCCTTCAGTTCGAGACGGCCCGGGCCTTTCAGCACCGTCGCATAGCCACGTTCGAAACTGATCCTGTTGGCATCCACCTCGCCATTGTTCTCGGTTGCCGACACCAGCGAACGAAGACGGGGCTCGTCGACGATGAAGAAGTTCTCGGCCGAGACACGACCGCTCAGCACCCCACCATTTCCCTCGCTCAGCGAGAGGGCCATCTGCCCCCCTTCCATATTCGCGTAGAAATCGACAAACCGCATGACCGCGCCGGCATCGGAGGAATTGGCCACGATGCCGCTGGCGTCCCGCGCCAGCGTCACGGCGCCGCCCGATGCCGTTTTGGCAGTCAGATCGAGACGGCCCGGTCCACGCTGCGACGATGCATACTTCAGGGAAACGTCCCGCAACACCGCCCCGCCGAAGCCGGACACACGCGCAAGTTTCGCATCCAGGGTCACGCTCGCGCTTTCTGCTTCGGATGCGCCACCTCCCGCGCCCCTCTGTTCCGCCCCGAGATAGTGCTTGATCAAAGACCGGCCATCCAGCGCGGCACCGCGAACGGTCACCCTGTAATTCCTGTCCGAACGATCGATCGAAACCGAGAAGTCGTCACCGCGGTTAAGTCGCGCTCTTTCAAAACGTGCGCTGGAGAGATTCCCACCGGCAATGGTGATACCTCCTTCAGCCGAAAACGTTTCTCCGGACAGCCTGAAATCCGTCAGTGTCATCGAGGACGGCTTTTCATCAAGAACGAAGGATGCCGTCGCCGGAATGCCCGCGCCCTTGCTCCAGTTGATCCATGGCAGCGTCAGACGCGTCTTGTCGAGCTTGACCGTCAGAGCCTTGCGGCCGTTGCCAAGCTCGGAATAGTCGACCGTCATCGGGCCAGAGAGAATCTCGTCGAGGCCCGGAACCACTTTGTTTCGCAGCCTGTCGTCCAGCGTCAGCTGAATCCTGCGCGACCGCTCCACTCCGGTCTCACCGAAAGGCTCCACGAGCTCCAGCCGTGCCGGAATGCCGTTGAGGGTTGCCGAGGCGGATATATCCGCCCTTCCCGGCTCGACCATCAGGACACCGCTGGCATCGGCGACCGTCTGCCCGTCAAAAGGTTTTGAGATCGAGAGATTCCTGTATTCAAGCGTCGCCTGCCAGCCGAGATCTTCGCGCGGTATACCGTCGCTCAGAGGAATATCCGCCTTCACATGCCCTGTGACATCTCCTGTCACATCCTGAGGCGCAAGATCGATCCTGTCGGAAACGTCGATCGGTTCATAAGATGCGAGCTCGATGATCGCCGGTGCCTTTCCGGCGACATCGATCTCCAGCTTGCCGATGCGTGGCTTGATATGTGCATTGCGAACCCTGAGCGATCCGTTGCTCGCCGCAACCCTGCGCCCGCTCGGCATGAACACCGTCCCTGCTTCGATACCGATGTCGATATCTGCGCCCTGAAAGGCGATACGGCCGACGGCATCACGCACCGGCGGGATCCGGCCGGCGATGTCGAACCGTGCATCTGCGACCTCGAAGGCTCCGCTGACTTCTTCATTGTCCAGCGGCTTGCCATTGCCGAAACGCCCCGGTGGAACGCGCAGGCGCAGATTGCCTTCAACAACCCGCCCGCCGAACAGGTTTTCCAGCACCCATTCCCGCGCGCCGGAAGCGGCAAACCATGGCCAGAACTGCTTCACCTCATGCGTCGGCATGCCCTTGGTGTAAACGGCGAGCGAAAGACCCGGCGTCTTGCCCGCCACAATGGTCACGGCAGCGCTTGCGGTGATCACCCCCGACGTTGTGGCTATGCGGATCGTGTCACCGATGATCCGACCGCTTCCCGTATCGATGCGGCCCGAAACCCCGGCAACGAATGGCACGGCGGCTTCAGGTGAATCGATCGGCGCAATCGTCGATCTGCCGCTGGCAAGATCGAAACGATAGACCGCGCTCCCGGCATCCGGGTTTTCTACCGGAACAATCCGGCCGGTGAAATCGAAGGCCGAGCGACCGACGATCAGGCTTGCCTGGTTGATGACAACCATCCCCGTATCGTTTTCAACCGCGGCGCGAATGCGCCCTGTCGCCGTCAATACACCGTCTTCGCCAAGATCGAAGGGCGCCTCCTCCAGAGCCAGTTCAAATTGCAGCCTTCCCTTGCCGCTTTCGGTCTCCCCGCCGCTGAGTGAAATGCGCACCGCTTCGAGAAGACCAGCCGTGCGGCGCGTCTGCCCCGAAACCGTGCGCGCGGCTTCCAGAAGCGATGGCTTTGGCGCCGCGATCTCGACATCGAGCGATTTGATCGGCCCCTCACGCGCGGGCCGCAAAGCGGTTCCAGACAGCTCAATGTTGCGGTCATCGAAAGTGACACTGCTCTTGAAGTCCAGTTTGCCGGAAGGTGCCATCGAAGCATTGGCGTCAATGGCGAGGCTGCGCTGGGTGGTTTCGTCCACAACGACAACCACGTCACGCAGGCGAAGATAACGCGTTCCCGTACGCTCGGTCAGCGCGTAGACGCGCCGGAGCCCGTCGAAAACGTCTTTCTCGATCACGCGCGGATCGACAGTTTTTTTCCAGCGGGCGACCGCGGCCACTTCCTCGGGACGCGAGGAGAGACTGGCCAGTTGCACACGAGCGCCGGTAATTTCCGCGCTGCCCACCTGCACCTGCCCCCTGAGCAGGGGCAGGAGCCTGAAACCGAAATGCAGCGTGTCCGCGTCGATCAGCGTCTCACCGGTTTCAGCCTTTGTGAGATTAACATCGCGAATTTCGAGCGCGATCAGACTGCGATCACTCAGAACGATCCGAAGGCTCCCCATGGTCGCCTCGACTTCGTATCCCGCCAGCGCTGTCAGGGCTTTTTGAGCAGCCGAACGCAATCGATCCTGGCCGAAGGAGCCGGTCCCGAGGAATTGAATGGCCACGCCAAGGGAAACGAGAAGCGCGATCGTGACGAAAAGACCGCCAACGCACCGCCTTAGCCATAGCCACATGACCGAGCGTCTCAAAACCCGCCGAGCCCTGTCATGGGTAGACGGATACGTTTCCAGAGCCGCTATCTCGCCGCGCTTGAACCTGACCTTCCTGTGAGGAGCACCTTCCTGATCCAAAACCGTTCCCGTCGACACTCAGCAGCCATGGACGAATCCACCGACATCATTATATCTCTCCCTTTCATCGGCTATCCACAAACAGGGGAAAGAAAATGACAGAACCCGTCAAAGGAAGCGAAGCTCCGGATTTTTCACTGCCTGGTGATGGCGGCAGCGAAATCAGACTTTCGGACTTCCGCGGGAAGACCGTGGTTCTCTTCTTTTACCCCAAAGACGACACCAGTGGCTGCACCGCCGAGGCAATCGATTTTACCGCCTTCAAACCCGAATTCGATGCGCTGGATACGGTTTTGCTCGGGATGTCTCCCGATAGCCCCAAGAGCCATGACAAGTTCAAGGACAAGCACGCTCTCACAATCAGCCTCGTGTCCGACCAGGACAAGGAAACGCTCCAGGCTTATGGCGTGTGGGTCGAGAAAAGCATGTATGGGCGCAAATATATGGGTGTCGAGCGCTCCACCTTCCTGATTGGCCCGGACGGCCGCATCGCCGAGACGTGGCGCAAGGTGAAGGTGCCAGGCCATGCGCAGGCGGTGCTCGACGCCGCCAAAGCGCTCAAACACAACGGTGAATAGTCGCAGGCCCTATCCCGCGCCTGTTACGACAAAAGCCCGCAAAAGCCGTTGGTAACGAGCCTGCCGGACCGCATTTGGCGCCACATCCAGCCGCACACGAAAAGCTTTGTTAACCCTAATCAAGTGTAATCGACATCGAATTTAGTCCCTTGAACATAAGTTCGATTCTCGATGCGCCCACAGCAATCCGCGGTTTTTGGTAAACGCAAGGAACCCCATACGATCATCATCGCACGGGGCGACAAGATACGGCACTTCACCGTCCGGCCCTGGGTTGCTGCAATGGTGGGCTCAGCCGTTGCAGCGCTTGCCATCGGTTATCTTCTCGCCACTTCCTATCTGGTGCTCCGCGACGATCTGATCGGTGCGACCGTCGCCCGCCAGGCGCGCCTTCAGCAGGCTTACGAGGATCGAATCTCCGCCCTGCGTGCACAGCTCGATCGAGTTACCAGCCGGCAGCTCCTCGATCAGCAGTTCATGCAGGAAAAGGTAGGCGAACTGCTTGCCCGGCAGGACCAGTTGACCAAACGGCAAAGTCGCCTCGCTCCGGTGCTCAATCGAGCGGGCGCTGAACTGCTTCCCGAGAATGCGCCGGTGCCCGTCCCCAGGCCCCAGATCAAGGCTGAAACCGACCAGCTGCTTGACCCGACAAAAACCGGAAGCATCGCTGTCGCCTCGTTTGCCCCTTCGGCCAGAGACACGGTTCCCTGGCCGCTGCGCGCCCAGACATCCCAGCAGAGTGGACAATTGTCAGCAGCCGACAAGGCGGACTATCTGTTTGTGAAGCTCAATCGCGCGCTGGAATCCATTGAAACAGACCAGATCGACAGCGTGAGGCTGCTCGCCGAAGACGCCTATCAGACTGCCGACGCCATCGCCGGTACCCTGGAAGATGTTGGCCTGACGATTCCTGAAGATGACAGGGAGCAGAACGTTGGTGGTCCGCTTCTCGCCGCCACCTCGGCCCTTGTCTTCGAGGATCAGGTACGGGAACTGGATGAAGCACTGTCCCATTTGAACGAGGTGAAAACGAAGGCAAAGCGGCTCCCGCTGGCGAGCCCGTCACCTGGCGCACCGATATCAAGCCGGTTTGGTGCACGAAAGGATCCGTTTCTCGGTCGCCTGGCACATCACTCGGGAATCGACTTCCGAGCCCGCCGTGGCGCCCCAATCCACGCGACCGGCGCCGGAACCGTCGTCAAGGCAGGCTGGAACGGCGGCTATGGCCGCATGGTGGAGATCGACCATGGAAACGGTCTGACAACGCGCTACGCTCACATGAGCAAGATTCTCGTAAAGACCGGGGACAAAGTGGATGTCGGCACGAAGGTGGGCAAGGTGGGCTCCAGCGGCCGCTCCACAGGTCCGCACCTTCATTATGAAGTGCGCAGATCCGGCGCAGCCATCAACCCGTCCCGCTTCATCTCGGCGGGACGAAAGATCGCCAAATATCTCGAAAGCAATTCCTGAACATAAAAACGGGCGGACGTCATGCGTCCGCCCGTATTGTCATGTGCAGCCGGAAGACCGGCCAGAGCATCGGACCGAGAAGTGGGATCCGATTTTCGGGGCATTCCGATGCTCCATCAATAGTCTAGATCGTTCTTTTTGCGTCCGGATGGACGCACGGCGATCTAGGCCAGGTCCTCGACCTCCGCACCATCACTGCCATGCACACGCTGCGACAGAGCGGCCTCCATAAACGCGTCGAGCTTGCCGTCCAGAACATCCTGAGGGCTGGTGCTTTCCACGCCCGTGCGCAGATCCTTCACCAACTGATAGGGCTGCAGTACGTAGGAACGGATCTGGTGCCCCCAGCCGATGTCGGTCTTGGATGCTTCGGTCGCGTTTGCCGCGTCTTCGCGCTTCTTCAGTTCTTCCTCATAAAGACGCGCCCGCAGCATGTCCCAGGCGGTCGCCCGGTTCTTGTGCTGTGAGCGTTCTTTCTGACACTGAACGACGATACCGCTTGGAATGTGCGTGATGCGGACTGCAGAGTCGGTCGTGTTGACGTGCTGACCGCCCGCGCCCGACGCGCGATAGGTATCGATGCGAACCTCGGAATCGGGAATGTCGATATCGATCGTGTCGTCGATGACCGGGTAAATCCAGGCACTGGCAAAGGAGGTGTGCCGCCTCGCATTGCTGTCATATGGCGAAATGCGCACGAGGCGATGCACGCCCGATTCCGTTTTAAGCCAGCCATAGGCATTGCGCCCCTTGATCAGCAGCGTGGCAGACTTGATGCCCGCCTCTTCGCCGTCATGGACTTCCATCACGTCAACCTTCATGCCGCGGCGCTCGGCCCAGCGCGTGTACATGCGCAGAAGCATTTGCGCCCAGTCCTGGCTCTCGGTACCGCCAGCGCCGGCATGAATTTCGAGATAGGTGTCGTTTCCGTCAGCCTCACCGGAAAGGAGCATTTCGACCTGACGGGCCGCGATCTCATCGTTGAGCCCCTTCAGCGCGGCTTCGGCCTCCGAGACAACCGAGGCGTCACCCTCTTCCTCTCCAAGTTCGATGAGCCCGACATTGTCCTCAAGCGCCTGTGACAGGTTGCGGACACCGGTGATGTTCTCTTCGAGCATCTGGCGCTCGCGCATCAGCTTCTGGGCCTCCTGCGGATCGTTCCACAGATCAGCCTCCTCGGCGCGGGAATTCAGATATTCAAGCCTCTTTACCGCTTCATCCCAGTCAAAGATGCCTCCTCAGCAGGCTTATGGCCTGCTTGATTTCGTCGACAAGATTTTCGGTTTCCGCACGCATTGCAGATCCACACCTCGGTTTTGTTGGATTTTTCAGGAACGGTATCCTGAATCGCGTCGGACCATATGGAGCGTGCCCGCCTGTGTAAAGCGGACACGCCGATAATCTGTCGACATTGTCAGTAGAGGCCGCCGGCGCCCGAATTGACCGCACGGTTGGCCTGCGGAGAAATCACCCGGGGACCGCCCGCGCCTTCCAGGTCCTCCATGCCGATGACCCAGTAGCTGTCGGCCGGCCCCGTGCCCGGCTTGAAGGCTTCCATGATGACGCCCGGCTGTCCTGCCTGGGCGCGCATCCCCGTCTTGCGATCAATGGGAATGACGTTCATGCCTTCAGGCACCTGAAAATCCACAGGGCGCATATCCTTCAGGGCGTTCGCCATGAATTCCTTAAAGATCGGAGCGGCCAGGCCACCACCCGTGGAGCCACGCCCCATCGGACGCGGTGTATCGTAGCCCATGAACACTCCGACCACGAGGTCGGGTGTATAACCGACGAACCATGCGTCCTTTTCGTCGTTCGTCGTGCCGGTCTTGCCGGCAATCGGGCGGCCCAGCTCTGAAACGGTGACGGCGGTGCCGCGCGACACCACGCCCTGCATCATCGAGGTGATCTGATAAGCGGTCATGGGATCGAGAACCTGATCACGATCGTTGATGATCTCCGGTTCATCCTGCCCCGTCCACTCGCTCGCAACACAGCCAACGCACTCGCGGCGGTCATGCTTGTAGACAGTCTTGCCGTAGCGATCCTGAATGCGGTCGACCAGGGAAGGCACGATCTGTTTTCCGCCATTTGCCATCACCGCATAGGCTGAAACCATGCGCATGACCGTCGTTTCACCGGAGCCCAGCGACATGGCCAACACGGGAAGCATCTTGTCGTAAAGGCCAAAATGCTCCGCATAGTCGGCCACGAGCTGCATGCCCATATCCTTGGCCAGACGAACCGTCATCAGGTTGCGCGAGCGCTCGATGCCCGCACGCAGTGTCGAGGGCCCAGCCGACTTGCCGCCGTAATTTTTCGGCTCCCAGACATCATTGCCGACCTGAATGGAGATCGGCGCATCAAGCACAACCGACGCCGGCGTATAGCCATTGTCGAGCGCAGCGGCATAAACGATGGGTTTGAAGGCCGAACCGGGCTGGCGATAGGCCTGCGTTGCGCGGTTGAACTGGGATTCGGCATAGGAGAAACCGCCGACCATCGCCAGGACACGTCCCGTATGCGGATCCATGGCCACCAGGGCGCCCTCGATCTCGGGAACCTGACGCAACTCCCACGCCCGCTCCGTATCCGGTTTCTTCTCGACGAAAATCACGTCACCGGGTTTTAGGACGTCCGACTGTCTGTTCGCCTTGACCCGCTTGCCATCGACCACATGGCGCATGGCCCATTTCATGTCGTCGAGCGCAATGGTTCCTGTCTCACGTTCTTCCGAAAGCGCACCGGAGACAACACGTTCCGGTTTGATGCCGATGGAAATCTTGTCGTCTTCAGTCCCCAGAACCACGGCAAGTTGCCATTCCGGCACGTCGCTGAGGGCATCGACTTCGCCGAGCGGAACACCCCAGTCTCCGGAAATGTCGATCTGCGTGACCGGTCCGCGATAGCCGCGCAGCGTATCGTAACGAAGCAGACCATTCTGCAGCGCCTTGCGGGCATAAAGCTGCAATTGCGGGTCGAGTGTCGTGCGAACGGAAAGCCCGCCTTCGTAAAGCGCATCCTCACCATAGCGGGAGATGATGTCGCGGCGAACCTCTTCGGTGAAATACTCGCCTGCAAAGAGATAGGTTCCACGGCGGCGCGGAGATACGTTAAGCCCGGTCGCCTTGGCCTTCTCGCCCTCTTCTGCCGTGGCGTAGCCATTGGCGACCATCTGGTCGATCACCCAGTTGCGGCGTTCTATGGCGCGCTCCGTGTACCGGAATGGATGATAATTGGACGGACCTTTGGGCAAAGCGGCGAGATAGGCGGCTTCGGCAAGCGTCAGTTCATTGACCGACTTGTCGAAATAGGTCAGCGCAGCACCCGCGATGCCATAGGAGCCAAGACCGAAAAAGATCTCATTGAGATAGAGTTCGAGAATGCGATCCTTGGAGTAGGCCTGCTCGATGCGGAAGGAGAGCACCATCTCCTTGATCTTGCGCTGCATCGTCTGGTCCGACGTCAGAAGGAAGTTCTTGGCGACCTGCTGCGTGATGGTTGATGCACCCACCGGGCGGCGGCCGGAACCGAGATTCTGAATGTTCGTGACGACAGCGCGCGCGAGACCGGTCACGTCAACGCCCGGATGATTGTAGAAGTTCTTGTCTTCAGCCGAGAGGAAGGCAGCCTTGACACGGTCAGGCACCGCCTGAATGGGCAAATAGAGCCGGCGCTCGCGCGCAAACTCCGCCATCAGTGCGCCGTCGGCGGCGTGAACACGGGTGGTCACCGGCGGCTCATACTTCGCCAGAACCTCATAGTCGGGGAGATCTTTTGTCAGATCGCCGACATAAAGTGCAATGCCCGCTGCCACCAGCAGCGCCAGCACGATGCCCACGCCAAAGAAATACCCGATGAGACGTACCATGCCCGCTCCAATTTACACCCCGACATAGCCTTGCCCTGTAAAAGCCAGGGATCGCCGGGGCCGCCTTTCAAGTTCTGTCCGCATCACAAAGAGGAATGACGAAATGGTGCCTCGTCACCGCAACGCAGTCCGCCCATCTTCGTTGTTAGCGATTCTATAGTACCATTTTTTGTCACGATCTTCCGCCCGGAACACCCGGGGCTTCTGGAAAATCCTGAGTTTTTCCTTACTGCCTTAGTCTTGTGGGCAAAATGCGGCGGCATGCATGGCACCCCCTCCAGCCGCATTAATCCATGCCAGCGTTGCAGACTTGCAACGTCTTTGCATCATCCGCGAGCCCCGCCATTGGCCTTCGCGAAGTATCCCACCGCCTCGATGATCGCATCCATCGTGGCTGCGCGCCATGCCGGATCCCGAAGCTGGGCCTCGTCCTTCGGGTTCGACAGATAGCCAAGTTCCAGAAGAACCGACGGGATGTCGGGCGCCCGCAGGACGCGGAATCCCGCATATCGGTGCGGATTCTTCACCAGTTGTACCGTATCTGACAGTTTGCCGATCAGCGTGCGCGCAAAGCGTATGGAAAACGCATGCGTTTCGCGCCGGATGAGGTCGACCAGAATATCTTCGACTTCATCCTGCTCTTCTTCAGGCACCTTGCCTGCGATCTCGTCGGAGAGGTTTTCGCGTGCAGCCGTGGCGGCAGCCTCGGCGTCCGAAGCCTTGTCGGACACCGTGTAAACGGTCGCCCCGCGCACGCTGCGAATTGCGATCGCGTCAGCGTGTACGGAGACGAACAGGTCCGCGCCCTTCTCCCGGGCGATCCGCACCCGTTCATCGAGCCGCAGAAACCGGTCGTCTTCCCGCGTCAGAACGACCCGGTAGAGCCCGGTTTCCTCGAGTTTCCTGGCGAGTTCCAGTGAAAACAGAAGCGTGATCTGCTTTTCAACCGTGCCGTTGACGCCACGCGCGCCACCATCAGCGCCACCATGACCTGGATCAAGCGCGACGGTGAAACGATCCTGCGTATGAGACGCGGCGTCCAGTCGGGCTTCCGTCCCCGGCTTCAGCATGCTCGCACGCAATGCCGCATCGAACGCCTCGGTCGAGCTTGCCCGCAGTTCGATGATCAGGCGAAACCCGTCCGAAGTCTCGTTCTCCTTCACTTCGGCCTTTTCGACGGAGAACGGCCCGACCGCCCTGAAGACGAGCCGCGCCCGCTGCGCATCGACAGCACCGTACTGAACCGAAGCGACGAGCCCGCGCGGGCGCAGCTCAAGCGGATCGAAAGAAAAGTCCGTCGACGGGAGATCGATCACCAGCCGGCTGGGGTCGCGCAGAAGAAACCATCGAAAGTCGGGTTTGCGGTCGAAACGGACGACGATGCGCGTGTACTGCGCATCACCCGCCATCTTGTAATCATGTGCTTTTAGCGCAGAATCAGCACCGAGAGCGTTGTTGAAGACAAGAAGGATCGCCGCGAGAACAACCGAAAACAAAAGTGCTGGTCTGTGCAAAACCGCCTCTCTGCGATGCATTGTGCGAATTTTTATCGAATCGACATCGATTCCCTACGAACAAAGATGGCAATTTTGCTCTCGAATCGCCGGGAAACCGGTATTTTTTATGCGCTTTCCAGATCGATTGAGCAAATACGCACCAGGTTCTGCATCAACCTGCCACGCAACCCGTCAATGGAAATCAGGGTTGCCAATACAACTGTCAAATCATAAAAGCATCTATGAATCATCGCGATACGCGTGCCTGGTTTGAGTCCTGCTGACAAACGGCGATGAGCAACGGGGCGAATCTTTTCCGCTGCCGCAAACTGGAACGGGCGGTGATTCAGAAGGAATTTTTCAGGGCGTTCTCCAGACATGAGGGCTCTGACGTTGGAAACGGCCGGACCTTAAGAAACGTCCGCGCCGGCTCGCTATGAGCAAAAGCTGGCCCGTAAAACCGGGCCTTGGTTGAAACGGTTCTGCCGGGCGATGGAATGGCTTCAGGCGCGATTGGAAATAGATCCGGATTAAAATGCACCGCGAAATCGGTGTTCCGGCCCAATTTCGCGCGGCCTTCAACGCCGGCGAACCTCAGATTATCCGGCACAGATTGTCACACTGGCTTGCGGCGACACGCGTGGAGTCCAGCCCGACAATCGTTCCCTGCCGGGGAGACAAGAATTTATGCCGAACAAAATGCTAATAGACGCCTCCCATCCGGAGGAAACAAGGGTCGTCGTCCTTCGCGGTAATCGCATCGAAGAATTCGATTTCGAATCTCAGGATAAGAAACAGCTTCGCGGAAACATCTATCTGGCGCGCGTAACACGCGTTGAACCTTCACTTCAGGCCGCTTTCGTCGAATATGGTGGAAACAGGCATGGCTTTCTCGCATTCAGCGAGATTCATCCCGACTACTACCAGATTCCGGTAGCCGACCGTCAGGCACTCATCGAGGCCGAGGCGGCGGAAGCCAAAGCGGACGAAGACGAGGAAGAAAGCGAGCAGCGCCAGGCGCAGAAGGGTGGGCGCAAGCGCCGCCGTGCCAGCACCCGGAAGAAGTCGGCGAAACAGGACGATGTCGCTGCCGACGAGGAGAATGGCGAAGCCCTCTCCGAAGAGCCCTCCGATGACGAAGACGCTTCCGAAACCGAGGGCGGGGAAAAGTCCGCTGCGATGGCTGCGGATGCAGCCGGCGATGTGGTTTCAGAAGAGCCCCGCGGAAGGCGCTCCCGCCGCAACCGCTCCAGAGACGACAGCAATGGAGATGACGGCAATGGCGACGACGAGGACGACAATGTCGATACCGTTGGAGCCGACGACGCGCTTGAGGAGGCTCAGCCCCCGCGCCGTGCCGCCCGCAAGAACTACAAGATCCAGGAAGTCATCAAGCGCCGCCAGATACTTCTGGTTCAGGTCGTAAAGGAAGAGCGCGGCAACAAGGGCGCAGCACTTACCACCTATCTGTCGCTCGCCGGACGCTATTCGGTCCTGATGCCGAACACGGCACGCGGCGGCGGCATTTCGCGCAAGATCACGAACGTCCAGGACCGCAAGCGCCTCAAGGACGTCGTGAAGCAGCTTGATGTGCCACAGGGCATGGGGGTCATCCTGCGCACCGCGGGTGCAAATCGCACCAAGGCGGAGGTCAAGCGCGATTACGATTATCTGATGCGTCTGTGGGAGAAAGTGCGCTCCCTCACGCTTGAATCGACCGCGCCTGCCCTCGTTTACGAGGAAGGCAGCCTGATCAAGCGATCCGTGCGCGACCTCTACAACAAGGATATCGGCGAAGTCCTTGTGGCAGGCGAGGAAGGCTATCGCGAAGCCAAGGACTTCATGCGCATGCTCATGCCGAGCCACGCAAAGGTCGTGCAGCCCTATCGCGAGGTGACTCCAATCTTTGCCGGCAACGGTATCGAAGCGCAGCTCGACCGGATGCTGCAGCCACAGGTAACGCTGAAATCCGGCGGCTACATCATTATCAACCAGACCGAGGCGCTGGTTGCAATCGACGTCAACTCCGGCCGCTCCACGAAAGAACATTCCATCGAAGACACCGCGCTCCAGACCAATCTGGAAGCGGCAGAAGAGGTTGCGCGCCAGTTGCGCCTGCGCGACCTTGCAGGTCTGATCGTCATCGATTTCATCGACATGGAGGAAAACCGCAACAACCGTGCGGTGGAAAAGCGCCTCAAGGAATGCCTGAAGAACGACCGTGCGCGCATCCAGGTGGGCCGCATTTCGCATTTCGGCCTTCTGGAAATGTCCCGCCAGCGCATTCGCGCAAGCGTTCTTGAAAGCACGATGCAGCCCTGCCCCCATTGCGGCGGCACCGGGCATATCCGCTCGGATTCCTCCGTGGCTCTCTTCGTGGTTCGATCCATCGAGGAATACCTCCTCAAGGATTCCCGCAACAACATCGCCGTGCGGACCCCAACACCCACGGCTCTCTATCTCCTCAACCACAAGCGCGCCAATCTCGTCGAGATGGAGAACCGCTTTGGTGTGAACATCACCGTGGAAGCAGACGACGAGGTCGGTGCGCAGCACTTTGCGATCACCAGGCAGCAGCCTGCCGACAAGTCGGGCATGGAACAGCCCGCCCCCACGGCTCCAGTCGACGTTGCAGAACCGGAAGAAACCGCCGCCCCGTCACACGAAGCCACCAACGGTGAGGATGGCGAGACGCGCAAGCGGCGGCGCAAGCGCAAGCGGCGCGGCGGCCGCAACCGCAACGGTGGCGGCGAGGCAGCAACGGACCAGAATCAGAATGAGAGCACCGAACAGGGCTCCATCGACGCAGATGCCATTGCTGCGAGCGCCGGTGAAGAAACTGTTTCTTCCGAAGAGCCTGCAGAGGCAGCGGCTGCGGAGGGTGGTGAAGGCGAGCGCAGGAAGCGTCACCGCGGCAAACGGGGTGGTCGCAAGAACCGCCGGGAGAACCAGGCGCAGGACGCACAGGCTCCAGAGACCGAAAGCGGGAGTGAAGAATCTCAGGCAGTGAATGCCGACACTTCGGACGAGGTCGAAGCTGCGGCAGAAGACGCTCCGCAACAGGACGCTTCAAGCGATGCTGCACAGGAAACGCCGGCAGACGAGAAGCCGGCAAAGAAGCCGCGCCGCCGCACGCGCAAAACTGCCGCTGCCGCAGCCGACGACAGCCAGAAGACCGAAGCGACCAATGGCGCGACGCCACCCGCAGACGAAGCGCCTGCCGGACAAGATGCCACTGAGGCAGTCGCATCGGAAGAGGCCGCCGCTCCTGCGCCGAAAAAGCGCCGGACCGCCACACGTCGCAGCACGGCGAAAGCCAAGGCTGAGGAAAAGGACGCTCCGGTCGAAGAGAGCGCTGTTGCGGAAGCCGAACCGGTTGTTTCCTCGTCAGAGCCTGCAGAAAGCGACCGGCCGCGCAAAACCGGCTGGTGGCAGCGCAAGAGCTTCTTCTAGCAGCGCTCCTGACGACTTGATCTCGAGAAGCCGGCGTTCTGCGCCGGCTTCTTCTTTGCAGCATGGCGACGCTGGAGATCAAAACTCCATGATCGCACGCGGTTCTGCCTTTCCATCGCCCTCATGCTCGTCTACCACTTTCGCGATGCTTGAGAGAAACACCATGGTTTACACGACTGTCACGCGAACCATTTCGCTTTTCCTCGTTGCGGCCTATCTCACTGTCGCCTCGGCGTCCTCTGCCTTTGCCCAGTCCAGAGTGACCGTCGTGCGCGATGCGGAGATCGAAGCCCTGATCTCGGAATATGCCCAACCGATCCTGAAAGCGGCGGGCCTCTCCCGGTCTGGCATAGACATCGTCCTCGTCAACAATCGCAGCTTCAACGCCTTTGTCGACGGACGCCGGATTTTCATTCACACCGGCGCACTGACGGATGCGGAGACGCCCAACGAGGTCATTGGCGTCCTCGCTCACGAGGCCGGTCATATCGCCGGCGGTCATCAGGAACGTCTGCGCCAGCAGTTGCAGCGCGCACAGACAATGGCAATTGTCTCCGCACTGATCGGCATCGGTGCAGGTGTGGCCGGCGCCGCTTCGGACTCGCGCGGCCTGGCAACGGCTGGCATGGGCATGGCAGCCGGTGGCGCTGAAATGGCCCGGCGCAGCCTGCTCGGCTACCAGCGCTCCGAAGAAGCAACAGCAGACCGCACGGCGATCGACTATCTCAATCGAACGGGCCAGTCGGCCAACGGCATGCTCAAGACCTTCGAGCGCCTTGCCGGCGGCATGGCGCTGGCCGGCGTCAATGTGGATCCCTACCAGATCAGCCATCCGATGCCGCGCGAGCGCATCGCCAATCTGGAAGAGCTCGCCCGCAAGAGCCGCTACTTCGATCGTAAGGATCCCCCGCAGCTACAGCTTCGTCACGACATGATGCGGGCCAAGATCGCCGCCTATATGGAAGGTGGGCAGGCGGTTCAGCGCCTCTTCCGCAGCAACCCGCGCGGCATTCCGGCGCGCTACGGCGATGCCATCGCCACCTATCTCAATGGCAACCCGCGCACCGCACTTCAAAAGGTCGATGCCCTGATCGCGGAAATGCCGCGCAATGCCTATTTGCAGGAGCTGCGCGGTGACATTCTGATCAAGGCCAGCCGTGCCGAAGAAGCTGCCAATGCCTATGCGAGAGCACTCTCTCTTGCACCGGGAACGCCTGGCCTCCTGCAGGTGGGCTATGGGCAGGCCCTTCTTGCGACCGGCAAGCCGGATCTGGTGAAAAAAGCCGCCTCCGAATTGCAGACAGGTCTTTCGCGCGAGCCGGAATTTGCCAATGGCTATCGCTATCTCGCGCAGGCCTATGGCCAGCTCGGAGACATCGCTGCGGCCGAGCTGGCAACGGCGGAAGGCCATTTTCATCTCGGTCGCTATCAGGATGCAAAAATCTTCGCCACCAGAGCACAAAAGCGCTTGAAGCGCGGAACGCCTGGCTGGCTGCGTGCCCAGGACATCATTCAGTACAGGAAACCGGGTTAGCGTGAACCATTGGCGCATCATCGACACCCATGAGCGCACCCGTCCACCAATCAGATGAATCGGAACATGACATGACCTTCACCAGAAATATCCGACTGCTTGCGGCGACGACCGCCCTGCTCACGCCAGTCACATTGTTCGGCACCGCGGCGCAGGCCGAGACTACAGCACCGCTTGGCAAGCCCCAGGTGGAACAGATTGTCCGCGAGTACCTGCTCAACAATCCCGAAATCCTGCTCGAGGTCCAGGACGCGCTGGAGAAGAAGCAGCGTGAAGAGCAGAAACTGGCCCAGCAGGCGGTCATGAAGGACAGACAAGAGCAGCTTTTCAACAGTCCTTACGACGGCGTGGTGGGCAATCCCGACGCAGCCATCACGGTCGTGGAGTTCTTCGATTACAATTGCGGATACTGTAAACGCGCCATGGCGGACATGCAGGCGCTGGTCGAGGAAAACGACGATGTCCGCTTCGTGCTCAAGGAGTTTCCCATCCTCTCCGCCCAGTCGCGTGAAGCGCATGTGGTTTCAATGGCGGTTCATGCGATTGCCCCGGAAAAATACGCCGATTTCCACCAGAATCTTCTGGGCGCGGAAACGCGCGCCGACGGCGAACTGGCCATGAAGATCGCAACCGAAACAGGCATCGACGAAGCCGCACTGCGCAAGGAGATGGAGAATCCGGAGATCCAGAAGGTCTTTGCCGAGACCTACGATCTGGCGAATCAGCTTGCCGTCACGGGAACACCCGCTTATGTGATCGGCGATGAAGTGGTGTTCGGCGCGCTGGGCAAGGACGTTCTTGCCGAGAAGATCGACCAGGCACGCACGCAAAGCAACTGATCGGCGCCTTGAGCGCGCTGTGGACAGACAAAGAAGCCCCTTGCCATCTTTGCGGCACGGTCTAAGCCCTCTATAGAGGAGCGTATTGAGCGTGCCGCGAGGGGTCAGGGGACAATTTCATGGCGAAAACAGTCTTCATATTGAACGGGCCCAACCTGAATGCGCTCGGCAGGCGTGAGCCCGGCATCTATGGCGGCGATACCCTGGAAGGGATCGAAGCATCCTGCCGGGAAAGGGCTGCATCGCTTGGCATGGACATCGAGTTTCGGCAATCCAATCACGAAGGTGACCTCGTTGACTGGATTCATGAGGCCGGTGAAGGTGCCGCAGGGATCGTCATCAATCCAGGCGCCTACGGGCACACGTCGATCGCGCTGCATGATGCAATCCGCGCCGTCAGCCCGCTGCCCGTGATTGAGGTGCATATCTCCAACATTCACGCACGCGAGGCCTTTCGCCACGTTTCGATGATTGCCCCGGCTGCAAAAGGCATGATTTGCGGATTGGGCACAATCGGTTATGTACTCGCGCTGGACGCGCTGGCCGCAAGCCGGCCCGATTGAGAACAAGGCAGGACAAAGAATATGTCGACAAAGAAGACGGGGGTCGATCAGCAACTCATTCGCGAGCTTGCGACGATCTTGAACGACACCAATCTGACGGAGATCGAGGTCGAGCAGGACGACCTGCGAATTCGCGTGGCCAAGCAGGCGGCAGCGGCGGTGCAGACTTACGCCGCGCCCGCACCTGCCCCGGCGCCTGCGCCGGCTGCTCCTGCAGCCTCAGCCAAAGAGGAAGCGCCGGCAACGAGCCCTGCCGATTCCAAGAACGCCGTTCCCTCCCCCATGGTGGGAACCGCCTACGCATCCCCCGCCCCCGGGGCCAGCCCCTTCATCCAGGTCGGTCAGTCCGTGAAGGAAGGCCAAACGCTTCTGATCATCGAAGCAATGAAGACCATGAACCAGATCCCCGCGCCCCGTTCCGGCACCGTGACGGCGATCCTCTTCGAGGATGCGCAGCCGGTTGAGTTCGGCGAGCCGCTGGTTGTGATCGAGTAGTCCGGGGCAGGCGCGCATGTTTCACAAAATCCTCATCGCCAATCGCGGCGAAATCGCCCTGCGCGTGCTGCGCGCCGCCAAGGAGCTCGGCATCCAGACCGTGGCCGTGCATTCAACAGCCGACGCGGACGCGATGCATGTGCGCCTTGCCGACGAAAGCGTGTGCATCGGGCCGCCGCCCTCGCGCGACAGCTATCTGAACATTCATCAGATTCTGGCCGCCTGCGAGATCACCGGCGCCGACGCGGTTCATCCAGGCTATGGCTTCCTTTCCGAGAACGCGAAGTTCTCGGAGATTCTGGCAGCGCACAACCTGACCTTCATCGGTCCTTCAGCCGACCACATCCGCATCATGGGCGACAAGATCACCGCCAAGAAGACGGTGAAGGAACTGGGCATTCCGGTGGTTCCCGGCTCCGATGGCGCCGTCACCGACGATGTGGAAGCCAAGCGGATCGCCGCGGATATCGGTTACCCCGTTCTCATCAAGGCATCGGCCGGCGGCGGCGGGCGTGGCATGAAGGTCGCGAAGACGGAAGCCGACCTTGCCGAAGCGCTCTCCACCGCCCGCGCCGAAGCGGGCGCCGCCTTTGGCGACGATGCGGTCTATATCGAGAAATATCTCGAAAAGCCGCGTCACATCGAAGTGCAGGTCATGGGCGATGGCGCCGGCAAGGCCATTCATCTGGGTGAACGCGACTGCTCGCTCCAGCGCCGTCACCAGAAGGTCTGGGAAGAGGCGAACTCCCCCGCCCTCAACGTCGAACAGCGCAACCGCATCGGCGAGATCGTGTCGAAGGCGATTGCCGATCTTGGCTATTCCGGCGCTGGGACGATCGAGTTCCTCTATGAGAACGGCGAGTTCTACTTCATCGAGATGAACACCCGCCTTCAGGTGGAGCATCCGGTGACGGAAGCGATTACCGGTATCGATCTGGTGCATGAGCAGATCCGCGTTGCCTCGGGCGGCGGTCTTTCCTGCACACAGGATGAAGTGCGCTTCGAAGGCCACGCCATCGAATGCCGCATCAACGCGGAAGACCCGCGCACCTTCACCCCCTCGCCGGGCACGATCACGCATTTCCACACGCCCGGCGGCCTCGGGATCCGCGTCGATTCGGGCGTCTATTCCGGCTATCGCATACCGCCCTATTACGACAGCCTGATCGGCAAGCTGATCGTGCATGGCCGCAACCGGGTGGAATGCATGATGCGCCTGCGCCGTGCCCTGGATGAATTTGTGGTCGACGGCATCAAGACCACGCTGCCGCTGTTCCAGGACCTGGTCGGCAATCCCGACATCGCCAACGGCGATTACGACATTCACTGGCTGGAGAATTACCTGGCGAAGACGAGCTAAGGCTCGCTGCTCCATGTGATTTTCCGGCGATCTCGCCGGTTGGGCACGATGGCACGACCTTTCGCACCAGGATTTCGGATTCCTCCGGATCTTCTCTTGCGCGCTTACGCCACCGGGGTCTTCCCGATGGCCGAAAGCGCCGACGATCCGGAGGTGTTCTGGGTGCGGCCGGAGATGCGCGGCGTCATCCCGCTCGACACGTTTCATGTCCCCAAAAGCCTGGCCAAGACGCTGCGCCGCAATCCTTTCCGGATCGCTTTCGACACGGACTTTGACGGCGTCATCGAAGGCTGTGCAGAGGCACGGCGCGACAGCACCGAAACCTGGATCAATGCACCAATCCGCGAAGCCTACGGGTTTCTGTTCGAGAACGGCCATTGCCACACGGTGGAAGCCTGGACGGATGAGGGATTGGTCGGCGGGCTGTACGGCGTGACGCTGGGCCGCGCCTTCTTCGGCGAGAGCATGTTCTCACGCCGCACCGATGCCTCGAAAATCTGCCTCGTTCATCTCGTGAAACGTCTGCGTGAGCGTGGCTTCACGCTTCTCGACACGCAGTTTACGACACCGCATCTCAAGCAATTCGGCGCAATCGACGTGCCACGGAACCGCTATGAGCAGCTCCTGCAGGAAGCACTGCAAAGCGGCGAGGCACGCTTCAATCCGTAAGAACGGAGAACGAGATCAATTGGTCTCCGGTGGCGGGACGTCGGTGTCTTCCTTGCAGCCTTTCAGCCACACATCGTAGACCGCGTGTTCGACGGCATTCAGACCGGGGCTCTCGGCCAGCATCCAGCCGGTAAAAATACGGCGGATTTCCCGCTCCAGGGTAATCTCGTCCACTTCCACGAAAGCATCCGTGCGTGGCTCTTCGGTCTCTTCCGAGGTGTAGCAGACCCGCGGCGTGACCTGCAGCGCACCGAACTGAACCGTCTCGTCCATATAAACGTCAAAAGAGATGATGCGACCGGTGATCTTGTCGATGCCGGTAAATTCGGCCACCGGGTGCTTGATCCGGGCGGCCTGGACCGGCGCAGTCGCCAGCACGGCCAGCCCCAATGCCACGATCAGCCCGAAACCGGCGTTTTTCTTCTGGCCTGACTTCATATGGCTCGACACCCGTTCTGTTTGCTTGTCACGCTGAGAGAGTCCAACGGAATCGCCCGACCCACGGTAAAGCTTACGACTAATGCGCAATTGTGGCGAGATCAGCAAACAGGTTCAGCCGCCAGGCGTCCACGCATCGTAATCGCCCGTGACACGCGGGCGATCGGCAGCGTTCGCAATCGAGCCCTGCGGACGGTAGGCAGCCGGCGAGCCTGTCAGGTTCGGCTGATGGGGCTTCTGCCATTCGCGCGGCGTGTAATTCTCGTTGACGGGCGCAACGTCAACGCGGTGGTGCAACCAGCCATGCCAGCCGGGCGGCACCAGAGAGGCGTCGGAAATACCGTTATAGATCACCCAGCGGCGCGTGCGCCCCTCGGAATCCTTGCCGCCTTCATAATAGGTATTGCCGAATTCATCTTCACCGACGCGTGTGCCCTTGCGCCATGTGTGGAAGCGCGTGCCCAGCGTCTGGCCGTTCCACCAGGTGAAAAACTGAAGCAAAAACTTCTTCATGGCGTCCTCAAGTCGCTCGCTGTCATCGTCACAGATGGCTCGTGATTGGCGTTATGGCGTCCACCGCGCCGGAAGGCAAGGCCTCCGGACAATGCTCCATAGTCATTTCAGCTTCATCTTGAAACCGACATGGCTTTTTGCGAAGCCAAGCCGCTCATAAAACCCGTGCGCGCGCTCGCGCACAGCGTTTGACATGAGCTGAACCAGACGCGCGTCCGCCGCCTTCGCCTCATCGACGGCGTGCGAGATCATCAGCGCGCCAATCCCCCGGCTGCGCATGTCTTTGCGGGTCTGCACGGCCTCGATCTGGAAGCTCGTCCCGCCACGCCCCGGCATTCCCGGAATAAGCGTCGTCTGAAAGGTGCCCACAACCTCGCCGTCGAGTTCGGCAACGTAAAGCGTGTCGTTCGGGCTCCGGCTGATGCGCTCGAATGCCGCAAGATAGGCACCTGCGGCGTTCGGATCGGTCGTGTCCCCGTGGCCACCCTCCCCGTCCGCAGCGAAGAGCGAGACAATCGCCTCAACATCGCGTCGTTCGGCGATTCGAATCATCGGCCCTTCGGCGCCCGTTTCCATCAAAGCCCCCGGCGATAGATGAGCGCCGGCAGCTCGAAACCCGCACCACCGCAATCGCCGCTTCGCCCAACCAGCTCAAATCCCAGATGGGCGTAAAAGGCTCTCGCCCTGCTGTTCGCCTCTTCAACCTCGAGCGTGATTTCACGCGCTTCAGGAAAACACTGAGCGATCTCGGCGAAAAGCGCCATTCCGATGCCTTTTCCCTGGCATTCAGGATGCACATAGAGTTGATGAAGATGGATTTCCTTGCCGTCTTTCCCGGCCACTGCAAACGCCATACCGCCAATCAACCGCCCATTGTCTGCCAGTACGAATTCTGAATGCGGACGTTTCAGACGCGCCCTTAGCGCATCCAGAGAATGCCAGGTGTCGGTAATTTCCACCACGCGCTCGCGGCCATAGATCGGGTCATAGGTGTCGTGCCACGTCTCCACGAGGAGCGCACGCACGGCGGGCAGGTCGCGCTCGCCGACCGTACGGACGAAAAATTCCTCACCGTCAGGCATCGATCCCGAGCTTTTCCTTCACAAGCGCATTGACGGCCTGCGGATTGGCCTTGCCACCGGTGGCCTTCATCACCTGCCCGACGAACCAGCCGGCAAGCGTCGGCTTGGCCCTGGCCTGTTCGACCTTGTCCGGATTGGCGGCGATGACCTCATCCACGGCCTTTTCGATGGCACCGGTATCGGTGACCTGTTTCATGCCGCGTTCTTCGACGATGACACGCGGATCACCACCTTCTGCAAACACGATCTCGAACAGATCCTTGGCAATCTTGCCGGATATCGTTCCGTCCTTGATCAGGTCGATGATCGCACCAAGCTGATCAGGCGTTACTGTGGTGTCTTCGATCCCCTGCCCGGCCCTGTTCAAGGCGCCGAGAAGATCATTGATCACCCAGTTGGCGGCAGCCTTGCCGTCGCGGCCTTCGGCAACCTTTTCGAAAAAGTCAGCCGTGGCCTTTTCCGCAATCAGCACGGATGCGTCGTATTCCGAGAGGCCAAACGTTTCGATGAAGCGCGCCTTCTTCTCATCGGGAAGTTCCGTCAGATCGGCAGCGAGCGCATCCACATAAGCCTGATCGAACTCCAGCGGCACCAGATCCGGATCGGGGAAATAGCGGTAGTCATGCGCCTCTTCCTTGGAACGCATGGAACGCGTTTCGCCCTTCGCGGGATCGAACAGACGGGTTTCCTGATCGATCGACCCGCCATCCTCCAGAATGGCGATCTGACGACGCGCTTCCGATTCGATGGCCTGACCGACGAAACGCACCGAGTTCACATTCTTGATCTCGCAGCGCGTGCCGAATTCGCCACCGGGCCGACGTACGGAAACATTCACGTCGGCGCGCATGGAGCCTTCGTCCATATTGCCGTCACAGGTGCCCAGATAGCGCAGGATCGTGCGCAGCTTGGTCAGAAACGCCTTGGCCTCATCAGCCGAACGGATATCAGGTTTGGAGACAATCTCCATGAGCGCGACACCGGAGCGGTTGAGGTCCACGTAGGACATGGTGGGATGCTGGTCATGCATCGACTTGCCGGCATCCTGCTCCAGATGGAGACGCTCGATGCCGACTTCGATCTCCTCGAAGGAACCGTCCTTGGCGGGGCCGACGGACACTGTCACCTTACCCTCGCCCACGATCGGCTGCTTGAATTGTGAAATCTGATAGCCCTGCGGCAGATCCGGGTAAAAGTAGTTCTTGCGGTCAAAAACCGAGCGCAGGTTGATCTGCGCCTTGAGACCCAGACCTGTGCGGATTGCCTGCTTTACGCACACTTCGTTGATCACCGGAAGCATGCCGGGCATGGCAGCGTCCACGAGCGAGACATTGGCATTGGGCTCGGCACCGAAGGCCGTCGAAGCGCCGGAGAAGAGCTTTGCTTCAGAGGTAACCTGAGCATGGATCTCCATGCCGACGATGATTTCCCAGTCGCCGGTCGCCCCGGAGATGAAACGCTTGGGATCGGGCGTGCGCGTATCGATGATTGTCATGGGTTCACGGTGCCGTGCAGTCGGATGGTTCTATGATGGATGCGCATTCGCTAGACCAAACACTCCCGCGTGGCAAGCCGAGCGCTTTATTCCGGCCAAAGTTTGCATTATGAAAACCGCGAACCAACGGAGTTTTTATGTCCATCAGCCTTGAGGCCCGGTGAGGCCCCGAACCTGAATTAGCACAGGATCGGGGCGAGAAAACCTTGAAACCCCGTGCCATCGCAAGATGGCGCGGCGATGTTTTGTGGCCATTCGGCCACCGGTTTTTTCCAGGACTTCAAAACATGGACATTTCCCGCGCAGAACAGCGCATCCTGCACATATTGGCGCAGGGCGGTCGCATAGACATTGAGAAAGATGACCGCGGCCAGATCATCGAACTGAACTGCGTCACGCGCGATGGCTGGTATTTCCCCGGCCTCGACGTGATCGTCTTCAGAAAAATCAAACGCAAACGCGCAATCCAGTCGCGCAATGGCGGGCCCTACCGCATCACGCGGCGGGGGTTGCAACTGGTTCGCTCACAGGGCGACAACCGCTAAACCAGAAGAGGCTGCCGAAAGGCAGCCTCGCATCTTTCAGGCGGTGGCTATGTAGCTGCGGATGTCCTCCGCCTCTCGCTCGACATCCTCAATCCGCTTTTTCACGACGTCGCCGATGGAGATAATGCCGGCAATCTTGCCGTTTTCCTCGACTGGCAGGTGGCGGAAACGCCCCGTGGTCATGATCTGCATGACCTCGTTGATGGTGTTCTGTTCATGACAGCGCTGCACCTTCGACGTCATCACCCTGGAGATCGGCTGTTCGAGAGCGCTGGCACCATCCCTGCCGATCACGCGCACAATATCGCGCTCCGACAGTATGCCCGCGATCCGGCCATCGGCCTTTGTCACGACGACCGCACCGATACCGCGTTCCGACAAAAGCTGCGCCGCATCCGCAAGCTTCATATCCGGGGCGATGGTGACGACATTGCGCCCTTTGGCGTCCAGAATGGCCTTTACCGTCATCGCAATCTCCTTCTCCTCGCAACAAGCCAATGTTGCGCCGAGCCCGAATGCTTTGCAAGTGGTGGAATGCCGTCTCGCCTGCTCGTCAATTGTCCTGAGGTCATTGCGGCACAGTACGGCCGCGATCAAACGCGCTGATACCGAAAAAGCCCAGAAGAAAACCGCCGATATGCGCTTCCCAGGCGATCTGCGGTTCATTGGCTGTCGTGCCGCTGAATACGCCCGTCACGAGGTTCGCAACCATCCAGACCCCGAGAAAAACCAGGACCGTACGTGACCTCAATACCACCGCTACAGGCAGGACCGCCCCCGTGAACGCCGGTTTCGGTGCGCGGCGATCCACACGGAAGGTAAACCGTGCCGCAGCGCCCATCATTGCCGAAATGGAGCCGGACGCCCCGACCAGGGGAACCACGGACGACGGATAGAGTGCAAAATGAAGCGCGACCGCTGCAAGGGCCCCTGCGATCCAGAAAAGCAGGAAGCGCATGGTGCCGATCCGATTGGCAAGCGGTGAGCCGAAAGCGGCAAGCCAGATCAGGTTGACCAGCAGATGCCCCCAGCTTCCATGCAGGAGGGAGTAGGTGACCGGGCTGATCAGGGCTGAAAAATCAAGCGCAAACGGCCCCGTGTAGCGAATTGGCAGGAAAGCGAAATGCAGCATCAGCCAGAGCTGCTGATCCAGGTTCAGCCAGAAAGCCTCCAGCGCGTAGATGGCAATGCATACAAGGCCGATACCCGCGACCGCCGGCGCCAGATTGAAGACGGGCTCGCGCCCATCATCGCCGCCATGCTCCACCCTGTCGGCTGTCGCCGCCGGAATCGTGTGATCTTCATCTCTGTCCATGATTTTGCTTAGAGCATCGGACCGAAAAGTGGAATCCGGTTTTCGGGCTATTCCGATGCTCCATCAACAGTCTGGATCGTCCTTTGTGCGTCCGGTTGGACGCAGAGCGATCCAGCAGACCCACCGGACAGAAAAAGCCGTCCAGGCAAAACAACCTGAACGGCTTTGTCGAGCCCCCCTGCCGGTTCTTGTTCCGAACTTCGGCCCTGCCCGTCTGTGAATGATTCGGTCTTGCTGACAGCCAGACACTGCCAGCGCCCCGCCGGCCACGCAATTGAAACCCTTTTTTAACCTTAACAAAACGGGCAGGTGAACAACCCCGGCCGCTCTGGCACGCAACCTGCAGCCATCCACATGTCGCTATTGAAAATGCCCACACCTGTCCGCCTATGGGACAGGCCCGGGCCGAAAGTAAGGAGCCAAGAGGCATGAGACACGATGGTTCAGTGACGTTGTTCCAATATTGGAACAGGTTGCGCGGCAACCGTCCGGCCCCCAGGCGCACGGAAGTTGAACCTGCAGAGATCAAGTCCCTGCTGGCCGATACGTTCATCCTTGAAAAAGACGCACGGAGCGAAGCCGTCTTCCGCCTCGCCGGCACCCGGCTGTGTGCCACTTTTGGAAAAGAGCTGAAGGGCCTTTCCTTCGCATCGCTTTGGGCGGGCCGCGATCAGACAGTGGTCGGAAAGCTCGCACGCAGCGTTTTCGACATGAAGTCCGTCGTCGTTCTTACCTTCGACGGAAAAAACAAAGCCGACGACAGGGCGTCGTTCGAGCTCTTGCTCCTGCCTCTGGAAGGTGGGATGGAGAGCCCCCGCGCAATGGGTTCGCTTCTGGCCTGCGAAAAGCCCTTTTGGCTGGGTGCAGAGGCCCTCGTCGACTGCGAAGTGACGTCTCTGCGCCTCATCGATGCGGATCGCGAGCCGGTTCTCCTGAAAAACCGTCCTGCCGTTGAAGTCCCGCCACTGGTGCCCGAACGACGGTCCATTACCGACAGTCTGATCGAGCCCGGTCAGGGCCGTCGCTTCCGGCATCTGGTGGTCTTCGATGGCGGCCGCAACGTATAGTTGCTCTTACCGGTTGTTAACCGATTGGGCGTAGTGTAGCGCTGCCCGACTGGGCATCAGAACCGCCACAGCGAAGAGCGCATACCACCATGTCAGCGGCGATAAACCGGTCCACACTGGATGATGAGCGACGCAGTTTTCAGCGCGTGAAAGTGTCGATCTACGGCCGTTTCATGCTGGAAGACCGCAGCGAACACGCGTGCCGCGTGACCGACATGTCGCCGGGCGATGTCTGCCTGATCGCCCAGCGGTCAGGCCGCCAGGGTGAACGTGTTATCGCCTATCTCGATCATGTTGGCCGCATCGAGGGTGAAATCATCCGGGTCAACCGCGACGGTTTCGCCATGACGGTGGTGGCATCGGAGCGCAAACGCGACAAGCTCGCAGCACAGCTCACCTGGCTCGCCAACAAGCACGAACTGGACCTGCCCGAGGATCGTCGCCACGAGCGCATCGCACCGCGCAATCCGATCAGCGTCCTGCGTCTGCCGGACGGCCGCGAATACCGCTGCCGCATTATCGATCTTTCACTCTCCGGTGCAGCCATTGAGAGCGAAGTCAGGCCTGAACGGGGCACCCAGGTTCATATTGGCACAATGCGTGGCCAGGTGGTCCGCCACTTCGACGACGGAGTGGCCATCGAATTTGCCAGCATTCAGGACCGTCAGGCTCTGGAAGCGGAATTCTCGCTCGCTGCCGAAGTCTGACAACGCCCGAGGTCAGAACCTCGAAGTCCGCTGCAATCACATCCCTGGCCTCGCCGGCCGGCAGGTCGCTTCTGGCACCTTTCACCATGCTCCCATAACCAGGGAACAAAGGTAGTCCTGAGCCCGCACCACGCGCACGGCTCCGGGGTCGCCATTGTGCGCAGCCGCCATGCAGACATCCGTCGGCTTCATACCCGGTGCGTCGAACACCAATGCGCGCAGATTCTTCATTCCGCCTCCGGATCGCTTCTTCAATTTCGCTACAATTTTAAGCAAACTTTATTCAAATAAAAATCAAAACAAGATCGCTTTTTATTCTTATTAATTCAAAATACAGATAGAATTTATCGAGACTTATACTGTGCAATTTTGCCTGGAATAAATTCCCCTCTGCCATTGTCGCGTCAAACGGGGAGACAAGACAATGGGGCTTTCAACAAGCGCACGGCTCATAGCCGCAGCCGCAATCGCAATGGGGGCGTTCACCACGGGGGCGTTCGCCACACCCAATTTCATGAAGATCGGCGGCCTTACCAGTCAGCCTATCGGGCACTATGAGCTGTGTCAGCGTGAACCGGTGGAGTGCCGCCAGACCACGGCGCGTCCGCGCCCGGTGCAGCTCACGCGGAAGCTCTGGCAGGCCATGATCGACGTCAACAACGCTGTGAATTCGACGGTTCTGCCGCGCACCGACATGGAAATGTGGGGTGTTGAGGAATACTGGTCCTACCCGCAGGCCTATGGCGACTGCGAGGACTACGTCCTTGAGAAGCGTCGGCGCCTCATCCGCGCGGGCGTACCGGCCGGCAATCTGCTGATCACGGTCGTGCGCCAGCCCAACGGAGATGGACATGCGGTGCTGACGGTTGTCACCAGCATGGGTGACTATATTCTGGACAATCTGGAAGCACGTGTTTCAGTTTGGACCGATACGGACTACACCTATCTGAAACGCCAGTCGGCGTCTCATTCCGGCAAATGGGTCACCATCAACGATGGGCGGGCCATCGCTGTCGGCAGCGTTGCCTCGAGCCGCTGATACATTCCATACTCATGGGCGCAATGGACGGGACGCGCCCATGACAGGCTGACATCCGACGGACGACACTGCGCTTCTGACCTCCGCGCAGCCGGGTCCGCTCCGGGACACCCGGTCGAGTCCCCACCTCCCCGTCCCCAACGACCGGGTACAGGAGCCGGCCCACCCCATGGGCCGGCTCCGCCTTTTCCGGGCTCCTAGGGTCAGGACCCACTAATATGGCCGCAATGGCGATCGATAGACCAAGAGATGCAAGGAGAAGCCCGCAGAGCGGGGTCCTCCCCCCGGTCAAGGGGTTTGACGCAGCAGGTCGCCGGTCTATCGAACGTCCTTCGGATCGGCCTGATTTGCACGGCCTACTTTGTCGCAAGACCTTGAAAGACATGAAGTCTTCCTGCGGCCTTGCTTCGCGTATCCGCACAAATCAGGCCGACCATTGCGGCCATATTAATGGGTCCTGACCCTAGAGCGTCTTCAGTTCATTCAGAAAGCGGTTGCCGTTTTCCACGTAGTGAGCTGACGACCACTGAAGAGCGCGCACGGCCTCGTCGTCCAGTTCCCGCACAACCTTTGCCGGTGAGCCGACGACGAGCGAATTGTCGGGGATTTTCTTGTTCTCTGTTACGAGTGCACCCGCGCCTATGACGCAGTTCCTGCCGATCTCGGCTCCATTGAGAACAATCGCGCCCATGCCGATCAGGCTGTTTTCGCCGATTGTGCAGCCATGCAGGATCGCCCGGTGGCCAATCGTGCATCCGCGCCCGATGCGCAGCGGGAAGCCCATATCCGTATGCAGCACCGAGTGCTCCTGGATATTGGTGTTTTCTCCGATCTCGATGGGCTCATTGTCACCACGCAAGACGGCACCGAACCAGATACCGGCGTTGCGACCTAGCCGCACCCGTCCGATAATCGAGGCATCCGGTGCGATCCAGTTGGTTTCCCTGTCTTCGAAAACGGGGCTTTCGCCCGCCAGTGCGTAAATCGGCATAGTCCACTCCAGTTCGAACAAGTCGTACTCTGCAGCATCCCGCTCCAAAGCAGAATAGCGGCTTCAGGAAAACGCTCCCGGTCTCCATTTTTCAGGAAGCTCCTGCGGCAGGGATTTACTGTCCCTTTACCATGTAGAGCCAAGGTTTCATTGATATTCAGAAACTTGATGATGATTCTCCCACCCGCGGGAGGCGTGCACGAGGGGATGACACTGGTAACCGGCGAAACCACGGGTGATTCCGGCGCGGAGCCGGCTTCGCGGAGACATCGCCTTGCGACCCGCGTGCTCCAGTTCTGCCTCGCTCTCCTTGTCCTGTCTCTCGGCATCTTCTTTTTCGGGCGCTGGTATGGGGCCACCCTGTCGAATGCCGGCCACACCGAATCGGTCAGGCTTCGGGAAATCGTGATCCGGAACAATGTTCTGACGGTTCCTGAAAATGCGATCCGCTTCAAGAGTGCGCGCATGGATGGCGTCACGCTGCGTCTGGATCTCTATCTGTCATGGCCCGAGCTTGAGGGATACACGCCCGAGCGGCGCAACGACTTCAATCATGTCGACGGAGCGCGGAACATCATATTCCTCACGTTCGAGGAACAGGTGATGTCGCGCGATATGAGCAACAGGCTGGAGCCGGTTTACCGACAGATCATCGAGACGCGCTCAGTGGCCGGCCCCGGGAACATTCGGTTCCATCGTTTCAAGAGGGATTCGGGATATGCGGGGGAGGTTTTGGCCATCGCAGAGAATACGGGCACAGCTCAGCCATTTGTTGCCCGTTGCCTGACAGGCACAGCAGCCCGCGAAGCGCTAGCACCTTGCGAGCGGGACATTAACGTCGGAAACCGCCTGAGCATGACATACCGCTTCCCTGCTTCGCTTCTGGGGCACTGGCAGGCTCTGGACAGCGCGATAAAGCAGAAGGTTGCGCGCCTTCTCAATGCACCTGGCTAACAGGACACGCGCCTACGCCCGGAGAACTCAATTATAAAGCCCGCAGGCAACCGTGTTGCATGCGGGCTTGCCAAAAAGATGATCTGGCAGAACCTCTCAGAGATCAATGTCTAGAATGGCCATCGAGAAATTATAGGAAAGCTCTCCTTCATCTTCATCCTTGAAGATGATTCCGAGAAACTCATCTCCCAGATAGAGCTCGCAGGAATCGTCCTTGCGCGGGCGCGCCTTCACACTCAAGGCAGGATTGTTGAAGGTGCGTTTGAAATACGCTTCCAGCTTTCTGATTTCCTCGGGATTCAAGAAACATCTCCAGTGCATCGCGCGTCGCCAGGGTCAAACATTTTCGGCAACCCTTATGCGCAGCTTCAGATTTCGTACAGAACCGACAAATCACGCGGACGGCTGATTGGCGGCACTGCTGTGGTGGCGCGCTTCTGGCATGAGCCCAGCGCTACTGTAAACCCTGAAACCGGGATTTCAGCCGTAAAGCTTCCGTAGGTCAACAGGCGTTTCCGATCCGCCGGGAACGCTCCAGCCGCCATCGCAACGCAAAATGACAATGTTGAGGCTGCCGAAGCTCTCTCAGGTTTCGCTGTGAAGTGTCTGGTCCATCGAACGCGATGGTTCGCTGCATCCGGACTCTCCGACAACCCGCGCCGGCACGCCCGCAACTGTCTTGGCGGACGGCACATCATTCAGTACGACCGATCCCGCAGCGACCCGGGCGCAGTGACCGACCTCGATATTGCCGAGGATCTTCGCGCCGGCGCCAATCAGAACGCCATGGCGAATCTTTGGATGTCGATCGCCGGTTTCCTTGCCTGTACCGCCGAGGGTCACGGCATGAAGGAGTGAAACGTCGTCTTCCACGACTGCAGTTTCACCGATCACGACCCCGGTCGCATGGTCAATGAAGATTCCCTTGCCCATCCGTGCTGCCGGATTGATGTCCGTCTGGAAAACAGCGGAGGAGCGGCTCTGCAGATACAGGGCGAAGTCCCGTCGTCCCTCATTCCAGAGCCAGTGGGCCAGCCGGTGGGTCTGGATCGCGTGGAATCCCTTGAAATAAAGCACCGGCATCAGAAAACGGTCGCAGGCCGGATCACGGTCGTAATAGGCCTGAATGTCGACACGCACCGTTGTGCGCCATTCCGGGTCGGCATTCAGCATCGCGTGAAATGTCTGTCGGATGAGATCCGCGCCCATGTCCGGATGGTCGAGCCGCTCGGCCACCCGGTGAATTACCGCGCTTTCCAGATCGTCATGATTGAGGATCGTGGCATAGAGAAACGCTGCCAGAAGCGGATCGTTAGCAACCGCGGCCTCTGCCTCTTCGCGCACGGCATACCAGATCGGATCCACCGGTTGCGGCGTGCTTTTGCCGGAACTGCGCTGGCGAATTGCGTTGCGTGCGTTCATTGGATTTCTCCACCCGGGCTCAGGGCCTATGAATATGGCCGCAATGATCGGCCTGGTTTGTGCGGGTGGGCAAAGCGCCACCGCAGAAAGACTTCATGGTTTTCAGGGTTTTGCGACACATTACCCCGTGCAAGTCACGCCGGTCCGAAGGACGCTCCATACCTCAGTTATCCACGCCCATGCAAACGTCAGGTGATTCCACCTGCCCGCATAATGCTCTAGATCGCCGTGCGTCCATCCGGACGCACAAAGGACGATCTAAACTATAAATGGAGCATCGGAACAATCCGAAAACCGGATCCCACTTTTCGGTCCGATGCTCCAAGGCGTAAACTTGCCTTGCATGGCAACATACGTCAGAAGCCTTGGTAGTTGAACCGCAAAAAACCGTGACCATAGTTACAGGAAAATTGATGCATGACAGTGCCAGCCCATCACAGTGAGCCAGCCCTCCGCGTTTCCTGCATCGATGGTGTTGCCACAATTCTCCTCTCGCGTCCGGGGAAGATGAACGCTGTCTCGCAGTCAATGTGGCGCGAGCTCATTGCCGCAATTGAAAAACTTGACGCCGACGACACGGCGCGCGTGATGATCCTGCGCGGAGCGGGCGACAATTTCTGCGCGGGGGCCGACATCTCCGAATTCGAGACCGTACGCCGGGATGCGGAAACGGCGCGGGTCTATGAAGCGCTGAATGCAGAGGCATTCGCCGCCATCCGCAAGACGCGCCTGCCCACGGTCGCCGCCATTTCCGGCGTCTGCTTCGGCGGTGGTTTCGGTCTGGCGGCGGCATGCGATCTGCGGATTTCAACACCGGATGCGCTCTTTGCAGTTCCCGCCGCCCGGCTCGGCCTTGCCTATCCGGTCGAGGCTATGGGCGACATTGTCGCCACGGCGGGTGCGCAGATGGCGCGCTATCTCACATTCACCGGCGCCCGGATCGACGCAGCACGCGCCAGGGAGTGCGGGTTCCTTCTTGAAATCGTGCCCACCGACGTTCTGGCCAGCCGGGCACAGGAGATAGCGACAATGCTCGCCGCTAACGCGCCCCTGTCAATCCGTGCTTCGAAGGCGTCCATCGCAGCCGCTCTGTCTTGCCGCGCGGGCGACGTCTCGCACGCGCAGAATCTGGGCGACATCACCTTCGAGAGCGCAGACTACGCGGAGGGGCGCCTGGCTTTTCGTGAACGCCGGCCAGCCCGCTTCCAGGGGCGCTGAGCGATCAGGCCGCCTGATCGCGGCCCAGAAACTTCAGGATTTCCGAAGCGAAAACGTCATTTCGGTCGCCGACAACCATGTGCCCCGCGCCGCCAACATCGACGTAGGATGCAGCCGGGGCGAGCGAGACGAACTCCCGCGCGTGAGACTCCTGCACCAGTTCCGACCGCATTCCGCGGACAAGAAGAACGGGAAGGTGCAGTTCCGGCAGACCTGCGATCAGTTCCTGCATTAGCGCTTCCGCGCCGGAATTGATGTTCACCGCGCCCTTGATGAAGGCCGGGTCCCAGTGCCAGCGATAGCGGCCGTCTTCGTCCTGCCGCAGGTTCTTGCGAAGACCTTCGAGGGAGCGGCGCGGTGCGCGGTGCGGGAGATACGCAGCAATGGCATCGGCCGCCTCTTCGAGAGAGGCAAACCCTTCCTCCATCCGCGCGCCCATGAACCCCTGAATCCGGTCCACCCCGGCAGGGTCGAGACGCGGCGTGATGTCGACAAGAACCAGCGCGTTCAGAATCGGGCCAGCCCGCATTTCCGCCGTCAAAGAGGCAAGGCCGCCAAGCGATGCGCCCACAGCCGCGGGCCGCGTGTGAAAGCGCTCGTGCACCTGGCGAAAGATTGCCGCTGCATCCTCGCCATAGTGATGAAAGCCGTAATGCCCGCTTTCCATCCAGGCGCTCTCGCCATGGCCGCGCTGATCGACCGCGATTGCCCGCATGCCGCGCCTGGCCACATCCCGGGCCGTTGCATCCCATGCGCGGCGGGTCTGTCCGCCGCCATGCAGAAAAACGACCGGCTGACCGCCACCATCCCATATGTCACCGATCAGTCGATTGCCTTCGGCCCCGACGAATGAAATCGCCTTACGTTCGATCAAGAGGGTGCTCCTCCAGAAATGCCAGCGCGCGCGCCTTGAATGTCCGGTCGCCCACCGCCAGCATGTGATCCCGTCTCTCAATGGCAAACGCGACGCCATTAGGCAACAGATCGGCAAGGCCTTCGGGCGAACCGGCAATATCGTCGCGCGTTCCCACCGCCACCAGCGTCGGCACGGCTATCCTCGCCGCATCCTGTTCGGTCAAAAGTTCACGCGAGGTCGCGATGCAGGCTGCGAGTGCCCTGCGATCGCTCTTCGTCTGGTCTGCGAACTTGCGAAACATCTGACCACGCTCCGAGGCGATGGTATCGGGGTCGTCGGTCAGCAGGGCCTCGGCGATCTCATCCCATTCGCCAACACCCTCGATCATGCCCAGTCCCAGCCCTCCCAGGATCAGCGTCGCGACTTTCGCGGGATGTTCAAGGGCGAGAAAAGCGGAAATGCGCGCGCCCATGGAATAACCCATCACATGCGCCTTCGGAATGCCCAGATGATCAAACAGCGCTGCCGCATCGCCAGCCATTTTGCGGGGTGTGTAAACCGCCTCGTCATGGCTCTTGGTGGAGCGGCCATGGCCGCGATTGTCGAGTGCGATCACGCGAAAACCCGCATCCCGCAGCGTTTTCACCCAGCCCGGCGCCACCCAATTCACATAGTGGGTGGAAGCGAAGCCGTGGATCAGGAGAATTGGATCGCCCTGCCCTTCATCGATAAAGGAAAGTTCGAACCCGTCATGTTTGAAAGACTGCATGTCTGGATATGCGCCGCTGCTGACTATTGTGCGCCGGCAGTCCCGATGCGCGGATGGCGCAGACGATCACCGACCTCGATACCCATCTTCTGCGCGGTTCCCGCCAGCAGTTCAAGCACGAATTGAGATTCCACATCCGGTGATATGGACGCGGTGGAGAAAGGTGTTCCAGGTGCAATCGCCCGTACCGTGCCGTCGGCACCGACAAACATCAGGTCAAGTGCGAGTGGCGTGTTCTGCATCCAGAAGCCCTGCCGGCTCTCCGCCGGAAAGACGAAGAGCATGCCACGATCTGCGGGCATGGACTGGCGGAACATCAGGCCGCGCTGACGTTCATGCGGCTCGTCGGCGATCTCGATGTCAAACCGGACCTCGCCCGACGATGTGATCGCGACAAGCGGTTCAGGGTCGATCGGCAGCCGCATCGCCGAGCCCTGCGCAAGCGCCCCGGCTGTCGCAACCATCAGGGCGACGACAGCAGACAGGAAACAGCGAGACAGGGAAAACACAAAGCGCGGCATCGCTGGCACTCTCTCAGGTACAGGAGCCGCGCAAGATCAGTGCGCGGCGTTCAACGTGCCAAGATCGGGATAGACTTCGGCGGCCATAAGGCCCTTTTCGCCTCGCCCGAAACGGACCAGAACCACCTGGCCGGGGCGCAGTTCCGTCACACCGTAACGGCGCAGGGTTTCCATATGAACGAAAATGTCCTCGGTCCCCTCACCCCTGGTCAGGAACCCAAACCCCTTGGTGCGGTTGAACCATTTGACAATCGCCCGCTCCAGCCCGCTCTCCGCGACAACGGTAACATGGGTGCGCGGTGCCTGATCCTCACTCGGGTGAACCGCCGTCGAAAGGTCGATCGACACCACCTTGAAGGCCTGCAGCCCCTTTTCGCCCTGCTGGGCGAGGCAAACGACCCGTGCGCCCTCAAGTGCCGTCGGGAACCCATCCTTGCGCAGGCAGGTTACGTGAAGTAGCACATCGCCATGCTCTTCATTGTCCGGGAGGATAAAGCCATAGCCTTTCGCCACGTCGAACCATTTAATGGCGCCGGAAATCTCTACCAGTTCCCCGGTTTCCGCGACGTCATCCGTCTTCGGCGCCTTATCGCCAGCCTCGTACCTCTTGGTTGTCGAGGACTTGTCGTCCATCCCATCAAGCCTTTTCTCAAGTCCGCCCGACTCACTGTGTGTTTCAAAGATAGCATTGGCGCTTTGTGGCATAGCAAGACCCAGTTTCTGATTTTCAACAGCAGGTGAAATCAGCCGGATTTGAGGGATTTCGGCAAAACGGCACAACCGGTTAACGTGCAACATTGCCGAATAGAACGTGTAGAGACCCCGTACCGTATACGTAAACCAGCAAGCGAGAGAGAACATGCGCTACCTGCACACCATGGTCCGTGTAAAAGACATTGATGAATCGCTCGATTTCTACTGCAACAAGCTCGGACTGACCGAGGTTCGCCGCTCTGAGAACGAGAAGGGACGTTTCACCCTGATCTTCCTTTCGGCCCCCGCAGATCAAGCGCGCGCGAGCCAGGAACAGGCACCGCTGATCGAGCTCACATACAACTGGGACCCGGAGAACTATGACGGGGGCCGCAATTTTGGACACCTCGCCTACGAGGTTGACGATATCTACGCTCTTTGCGACCGGCTGATGAAGGCAGGCGTCACCATAAACCGCCCGCCCCGCGACGGCCGCATGGCCTTTGTTCGTTCGCCTGACGGGATCTCGATCGAACTCCTCCAGAAAGGCGGCGCAAGGGAGCCGGCCGAGCCCTGGGCCTCCATGGAAAACACCGGCAGCTGGTAAATTCTGCAAACGCGCCGTGCGTTATCTGGAACGCACGGCGTATTTTCCTGCCGCTGCCGCCATGCTAACAGCAGAAGGCCGTTGATTGCCTTTGGGGGAGACAAGCATGAAAGAGGTTCTTCTCGAGCTGGAACGTCGCCGCGCTGCCGCGCGCGAGGGTGGAGGCCAGCGGCGGATCGACGCCCAGCACGCCAAGGGCAAGTTGACCGCGCGTGAACGCATCGAGACGTTCCTCGATGAAGGCACGTTCGAAGAGTTCGACATGTTCGTCGAGCATCGATCCACCGATTTCGGCATGGAGAAAACCCGCATTTCCGGCGACGGCGTTGTGACGGGATGGGGCACGGTCAACGGGCGCACCGTCTTCGTTTTTGCCAAGGATTTCACCGTGTTCGGCGGCTCTCTTTCCGAGGCGCATGCGGAAAAGGTGGTCAAGGTCCAGGAGATGGCGCTGAAGAACCGCGCGCCCATCATCGGCTTCTACGATGCGGGCGGCGCGCGCATTCAGGAGGGCGTGGCGGCACTCGGTGGCTACGCCGAGATATTCCAGCGCAACGTCCTCGCCTCCGGAGTCATCCCGCAGATTTCCGTCATCATGGGCCCCTGCGCGGGCGGTGACGTCTACTCCCCGGCCATGACCGATTTTATCTTCATGGTGCGCGACACCTCCTACATGTTCGTCACCGGGCCGGATGTGGTCAAAACCGTAACCAACGAAACGGTAACGGCCGAAGAACTCGGCGGCGCCTCCGTTCACACCGTCAAATCCTCCATCGCCGATGGCGCCTACGACAACGATGTGGAAGCGCTCCTGCAGATGCGCCGCCTTATCGATTTCTTGCCAACGTCCAACACGGGCGACCTGCCGGAAGTGGAGTGTTTCCAGCCCGTCTCCGACCCCGATTACTCTCTTGACCGGCTGGTGCCTGACAATGCCAACAAACCCTACGACATCCGTGAGCTGATCCTGAAAACCTGCGACGAAGCGGATTTTTTCGAAATTCAGGCGTCCTTCGCCAAAAACATCGTGACCGGATTTGGTCGCGTGGAGGGCCGCACGGTGGGTTTCGTCGCCAATCAGCCGATGGTGCTGGCGGGCGTTCTGGATTCGGATGCTTCCCGAAAGGCCGCCCGCTTCGTACGCTTCTGCGATTGCTTCAACATTCCGCTTGTCACCTATGTGGATGTTCCCGGATTCCTGCCGGGCACCGCGCAGGAGTATGGCGGGCTGATCAAGCATGGCGCCAAACTGCTCTTTGCCTACGCGGAGGCAACGGTTCCCAAGATCACCCTCATCACACGCAAGGCATTTGGCGGTGCCTACGACGTCATGGCCTCCAAACATCTGCGTGGTGACATAAATTATGCCTGGCCTTCGGCCCAGATCGCGGTGATGGGTGCCAAGGGCGCGGTGGAAATCATCTTCCGCAAGGACATTGACGATCCGGACAAGATAGCCGCCCACACAAAAATGTATGAGGACCGCTTCCTCTCGCCCTTCGTGGCGGCCGAGCGAGGATATGTGGACGAGGTTATCATGCCGCATTCGACACGGACGCGCATTGCCCGTGCCCTGCGGATGCTGCGCAACAAGGACCTCCAGAATCCCTGGAAAAAGCACGACAACATTCCGCTCTGACACAGCACCTTGCACTGCGCCTCACGGCCTGTCTTCCACCGCGTCAGAAGCTGCGTGGCGGCACAAACAGGCAGATGGTGCGGCCATCCATCTTTCCGGCCACGGAGCACCAGTGGAACACGCCATCGGGCGAGTTGCGCACACGTTTGTCCGTATACGGCAACACTTCACCGGTTACCCTGATGACATATCCCTCGGGTCCCTCCGTGACGGCGGCATTCGAGACCTCCCGGCAGTCACGGTCGGAGCAGCAGGCATAGGGATAGCGCCAGCCGCTCTTTGCCTCATGCGCAACAGCCATTGTCCATGAAGGCGCAAATGCGCCCAAAAGAAGAGCCCCACTTAAAGCCAGACGCCGCTTGGAAAAGCCAGAGTAGATCATACTCATCTCCTCGAGACTCCTCCCGGCAGTCAGTGTCCGCCTCATCTGTTAACGAAGCTTTAACCATCCGCCGCGCAATTGTCTCAAAGCTGGCGAAAGTCAGGTTCAGAGCCTGTTGAAGATGGCAATTTCAATGTGCGTTCCCCCTTGCATCGCAAGGTTTGACGCCGGCGGTCGTTGACAATCGTGGCCTGCCGGTGTGGTCTGCCGGACGAACGCCGCGAACCGGTGGACTACACTCGCAGGAAACGCACATCATGCCAAAAACCGATATCGCGCGCCGCGTCTACAATCACGCCTGGAAGCTCGACCCCATCTGCCGCAGCCTGCTGGACACGGACTTCTACAAGCTTCTGATGCTGCAGATGATCTGGGGGCTGTATCCGAATGTCGATGCGACCTTCTCTCTCATAAACCGCAACAAGTCAGTCCTCCTTGCCGACGAGATCGATGAAGGAGAGCTGCGTGAGCAACTGGATCACGCCCGTGCGATCCGCTTCACCAAAAAGGAAATGATCTGGCTCGCCGGTAATACGTTTTATGGACGCAAGCAGATTTTCCAGCCGGAGTTCCTCAACTGGCTCGCGGATTTCCGGTTACCCGAATACGAGCTCACCCGCCGTGGCGGCCAGTACGAACTCAACTTCCATGGCAAGTGGATGGAAACCACGATGTGGGAGATTCCCGCCCTTGCGATCATCAACGAGCTGCGATCGCGGGCTGCCATGCGTTCGCTCGGCCCCTTCGCGCTCGATGTTCTCTATGCTCGCGCCAAGGCCAAGGTCTGGACCAAGGTCGAACGCCTGAAAAAACTGCCGGACATCAAGATTTCCGATTTTGGCACCAGGCGGCGACATTCTTTCCTCTGGCAGCGCTGGTGCGTGGAAGCGCTTAAAGAAGGCATCGGCGACTCCTTTACCGGCACCTCCAACGTGCTTCTCGCCATGGACACGGACCTGGAAGCGCTTGGCACAAACGCTCACGAGCTGCCGATGGTGCTGGCAGCGCTGGCCAGAACTGATGAGGAGCTTCTCGAAGCCCCATATCGCGTTCTCGAAGACTGGCAGAGCTACTACGGCGGCAACCTGCTGATCGTGCTTCCCGATGCATTCGGAACGGAATCCTTTCTGCGTGACGCCCCGCCATGGGTCGCGGACTGGACGGGCTTCCGCCCCGACAGTGCGCCTCCCATCGAAGGCGGGGAACGCATCATGGAGTTCTGGCGCAAGCATGGCAAAGATCCGCGTGACAAGCTGCTGATTTTCTCCGACGGCCTCGATGTAGACACGATCGAAGCGGCCTACCGCCATTTCGAGGGAAAGGTGCGCATGGCCTTTGGCTGGGGCACCAACCTCACCAATGATTTCGAGAACTGCGCGCCGACGGAAGTGAATGGTCTGAAGGCGATCTCCGTCGTCTGCAAGGTGAGCAGCGCAAATGGCCAACCGGCAGTCAAGCTCTCCGACAACCCGGAAAAGGCAACAGGCGACCCAGCCGAAATCGAGCGCTACATAAAGCTGTTTGGAACGCAGAACCGCGTTCGCCGCACAGTTTCAGTCTGACAGTCCAGCTTTATGGGCACCGCATCGGCGCGTTTTTTTCTGCAAATGGCGAGAAGTCTGAAACGATCAGGCTTCTTCCAGCATTTCCTTAACAACCGTTGCAAGCTGCTTTAGAGAGAAAGGCTTCGGCAGGAAGCCGAACTGCGCATCCTCCGGCAGGTTCTTTGCAAAGGCATCCTCCGCATAACCGGACACAAAGATGAACTTGATGTCGGGCTGCGCCTTGCGCAGCTCGCCAAGCAGTGTCGGGCCGTCCATTTCCGGCATCACAACGTCGGAAACGACGATGTCGACCTTGCCATCCAACTCGTTGAATATCTCGAGCGCCTCGACGCCGGAACTGGCCTCATGCACTTCATACCCCCGTGAGGAGAGTGCGCGCACACTGCCCATCCGGACCGCATCCTCATCTTCTACGAGGAGCACGCGTGCGGAGCCTGAAAGGTCGCGATTCTCTTCTTTCGCCTTCGCAGCGTCGTTCCCCCGCGCAGCGGCCTCGTCAGCAGTTTTCTCCGCTTCGGTCGGAACGTGACGCGGCAGGAAAATGCGGAACGTGGTGCCCTCACCCAACTCGGAATCGCAGAAGATGAAGCCGCCCGTCTGCTTGACGATGCCGTAAACCATGGAAAGGCCAAGACCAGTTCCCTTGCCCACCTCCTTGGTGGTGAAGAATGGCTCGAATATCTTCTTTATGGTCTCAGGATCGATGCCGGTACCCGTATCGCTCACTTCCACTGCGACATAGTCGGCCGCTGTCATTTCGCGATATGGAAACTGGGCGCACTCTTCAGCCGAAACGTTACGGGTCCGTACAGCGAGCTTGCCGCCTTCCGGCATCGCATCGCGTGCGTTGACGGTCAGGTTCACGACAACCTGCTCAAACTGACCGATATCGGCCTTGACCGGCCAAAGATCGCGGCCATGCTCGATGGAAAGCGTGATCTCGCTGCCGACGAGGCGCGCAAGCAGCATCCTCAGATCCGCCAGAACATCCGTAAGATTGAGCACTTCCGGACGCAGGGTCTGCCTGCGCGAGAACGCCAGGAGCTGACGCACCAGTGACGCGGCGCGATTGGCATTCTGCTTGATGTTCATGATGTCCGGGAAAGACGGATCGGACGGACGGTGGTTCGTCAAAAGCAGGTCGGAGGCCATGATAATGGCCGTCAGGACGTTATTGAAATCGTGCGCGATGCCACCGGCAAGCTGTCCCACGGCCTGCATCTTCTGGCTCTGCGCCATCTGCGCTTCTAGCGCTTTCTGCTCCGTCGTTTCCACGGCATAAACGATAGCGGCTTCCTCGGCACCCTCTCCGCCATCGTGGTCGACCACGGGATTTACATAAAAGCGCACGTGCCGCTCTGCATCGTCCGGCAGCATTGTGTCGATGGGCGCGATCTCCGCCTGGCGTTGCTTTGCCCTTTCGAGCGCCGCGGCAAACGCCTCGCGGTCATTCTCGTGAATGACCGCATCCAGCCGGATATTCCGCTCCACTGCACCGCTGTCGACGACACGCGAGAACAACGAAAGGAACGGCGCATTTGTGCGCAGGATCCGCCCTTCATGATCCACCGAAGCAATCGCCATCGGCGTGGAATTGAAAAAACGGGTAAATCGCACTTCGGACGCACGCAGGTCAGCCGATGCGTCCTCGCCCAGTTGGCGGTTCAGGACGATGGTTCGGGTTGCCCCGGGGGTTCCCTCGCGGCTTGCAGCCACGCGATGCATGAACCGCACCGGAAGCACTTCGCCACCCATTGTAGAGAGGTCGAGATCAATCACCGCATTGCGTGCTGTGCCCGGATCAGCCTTCACCGCGTTGATCAGCGCCATCCCGTCACCGGCAACGATCTGTGGCAGGCGCACGGCTCCGGGCACGAAATTGGCAAGATCGATGCCCAGCCATTCCGCCAGCGTTGCGTTGATATAGGTCACACGTCCGTCGGGATCGGCCGCGAAAAAGCCCGCCGGTGCATGATCCAGATGATCAATCGCCTTTTGAAGATCGAGGAAGAAGCGTTCCTGCTCGGCGCGCTCTTCCGAAATATCGGCAATCTGCCAGGCGGACACCGGCTGACGATAACCCGGCAGCTTGAAGATGCGCGCCCAGGTTCTGTACCAGCGGGCGCCAAGCGCACCGCCGGGGCGGATGGAGCGCGACAGCCGGAACTCTCCGTCACCTGCACGTCCGTCGCGCAGACCGGCCGAAAGCTTCTCCACCACCGGTGCGGCTTCCGGATTGTCTGCCAGAAGTCCGTCGACGGTCTTCACATCGGCCACCGATGTTGCACCCGTCATTTGTGCATAAGCATTGTTTGCATAAAGGATGCGGCCCTTGGTGTCCGCAACCACAAGGCCCTCCTCCATGGAATCGACAAAGGCCCTGGAGAGTTCACTTCCCGCCGAACGCGGTGCGACCTGCACGAATCCGATGGCTGTTGCGAACAGAAACCCCACACCGATCATCGCCAGAATACCAAGGAGTCCGAGCAGGAACGGATCGCCGAGCCGTTCGCGGAACACGGAAAATGCAACCGCAGAAAGGGTCAGTATGACGATGAATATGATCAGGCGCGTGATGGCACCGGGTCGAGAACTCTGGTCGACAATCGGTGCTGCGTGGATTTCTCCCCCGGTCTGCTTGGCCATGCGTTTCCCGTCTGTCGCGCCCAATTCCTGCCAGGCTCCACGCGAACCCGGCCTCTCCGGGATATATCAGGGCTCCCGGCATCTGCAAGCGTACACATGTAATCGAAACGCAAATCGCCTTTCTTTGCGCGAATTTTGCTGCTGAAAACCATGGGGGCAGGCTCTGTCGGCGCAGCCGCGGGTTGCCGCGTCCCTGCGAGACGCATAGTTTGGCTGATCAGATTGAGAGTGGAGTAGACGAATGCGCGACTGGCTCGTGGGAATTTTTGGAGAGGCTTACGCGACCGCGGCCTTCTGGACGATCATTCTCATTGCCGTCGCCGTTGTCCTTCTGGTGTTTCTCCGGGTGAACCGCCGGTTCACCGCCGGGACTTTCATCTCCGGCGCACGCGGCAGGCAGCCGCGCCTGGCTGTGACGGACGCCACCCCTGTGGACAACCACAGACGTCTCGTACTGGTACGCCGTGATGACGTGGAACACCTCATTCTGATCGGCGGACCAGGCGATCTCGTGATCGAAACCAATATCGGGGGGCCCCGTGCCACGGCTGCCGAGCCTGTGACGCAGCCGGTCGAAGAACCGGGCGCACCAGTCGAACCACGCGCCTCCGGCATGCAGGAAGCGGATATCGAGAGAGAAGAGCGCCGCACCGCCCCCTCTTCCCCGGAACCGGAAATGCCCGAGCCAGAACGTCGCGCATCACCACCAGAACCGGCGATCCAGATAGCCAGTCGGCCGGCACCGGCCCCCGCGCCGGCACCCCGCCGTTATCCGGCAGAAACAGTGACAGAAGCTCCACAGCCAATGCGAGAACCCGTGTCGTCGCCCGCTCCGCGGCGCGCCGTTACAGCGGCATCGATCGGTTCGCTTGCAACCGTGGCGCCGGCTGCCCCAAAACGTGTGTCGAGGATCGAAGACACCGGGGAACACCGATCGCCAGAACCCGGCACCGAGTTGCGACACACAGACGAGGCTCCTGACGTTGATTTTGAAGTCTCACGCGCAGAGCAATCCGGCACACAGACTCAGGCCGGCGAACACACGCTCGAAGATGAGATGAGCCGACTGCTTGAAGAGCTTTCAGAACAGAAACACTGACGGCCCGGTTTCAAAGCTCCACCAGACGGTGGACAAGAAAAAAGCGCCAACCCTGAGGGGTGGCGCGCACAAAACAAAACAAGCACGGATCAAAAGCGTGCTTAAAGTAAAAAAAAATCAATCGTCGCGATAGACTTTCTCGCGGCGTTCATGACGTTCCTGTGCCTCGATCGACAAAGTCGCAATCGGGCGTGCATCAAGCCGCTTCAGTGAAATCGGCTCACCCGTTTCTTCACAATAACCGTAGGTCCCCTCCTCGATGCGCTGCAGGGCGGCATCGATCTTGGAGATCAGCTTGCGCTGGCGGTCCCGCGCTCGCAGTTCGATTGCGCGATCCGTTTCGGACGACGCACGGTCGGCGAGGTCCGGGTGATTTGCACTTTCTTGTTGCAGTACCTCGAGGGTCTCACGCGCTTCCTTGAGAATGTCGCTTTTCCAACGCAGCAGTTTCGCACGGAAATATGAGCGTTGGCGCTCATTCATGAAGGGTTCGTCCTCGGTGGGCACGTATTCGGCATTTCTGAGCTCATTCATCGAGTCACCCTGAGATGTTTTGACGCCCGCGCCTATATATTCACGCACCCCCGCAACCACAAGCACAAAGGCCGCATGCTTCACGCTTTTGTTAATTACGGCGGTAAAAGTGGATATCTCCTACTCCAAACGCGGGATGCGTATAAACTCCCCGGGGAGATCAACGGATTCCACGGAGGGGAAATGATGGAAAAACCGCGCAGTTTTGGTTCAAACCAGCAGATTTTTGGCGCGTTTCCTTCGTTTTTTCCCGGATTTCGATAATGTCCCGCCTTCTCCTGCTTCGCCACGCAAAGGCCGGCTGGGCGGCACCTGGTACGTCGGATTTCGACAGAACCCTTACCCAGTCGGGCCAATCCGATGCAAAGGCGCTTGGAATGCGCATGCGCTCAATCGGCCTCATTCCCGATCTGATCCTGTGTTCTCCAGCCAGGCGCGCCGTCGAAACACTTGAATTCGTTGCTTCAACACTCTTCGACAGCCCCCCAAAAACGGAACTTGTCCCGGAATTGTACAATTCCGATGCAACGGACTATCTGCACGCCGTGCGGGAAGCGCCGACGGCTGAGACATTGCTGCTGGTGGGGCACAATCCGATGATGGAGGATCTGGCGTTCGAACTTCCATCCGCAGGAGACCAGCAGGCAATGCGCGGAACCGCCTCCGGCTTTCCCACATGCGGCCTTGCAGTCATCAGCTTTTCCGGACCGCTGGCGGATATAAGACGCAATGGCGGGCGGCTCGAAGCCTTCCTGAAGCCGGACCTCTGACGGTACGCTGCGCCATCGGTCTTCAATCACGGCTTTGGGTTCCTATATGCAAGGTCTTGCGATTTTTGAGGATTTCGCCTTTTGGCTTCATTGACCACATATACGGACGAAGCGCGGATTGTTCTCGACACGCTGGCCGGACGGGCCGCCGGGCTCGTTTCGCCCTCACTGCGGATCGGCGTTACCGGGCTTTCACGCGCAGGCAAGACCGTTTTCATCACCGCTTTCGTGCACAATCTTCTGCACGGTGGACGGCTACCGCTGTTCGACGCGCAGAGTTCGGGGCGTATTTCCAGGGCCTATCTGGAACACCAGCCGGACGATGCGGTCCCCCGCTTCCAGTATGAAGATCACATCGCCGCGCTTGTCGAAAGCCGTGTCTGGCCCGAATCCACGCGCGCCATCTCCGAGTTGCGCCTGACGGTCGAATTCGAATCCGCATCAGCATGGAACCGTCTCCTGTCACGCGGGAAACTATCCTTCGATATCGTTGATTATCCTGGCGAATGGCTGCTCGACCTACCGCTTCTTTCGAAGGACTACGAAACCTTCTGCCGTGAGGCGCTGGAGATGGCAGCCCTGCCAGCCCGCGCCGATCTTTCGGCTGAATGGCGCGCCCTGACGCATGAGGTCGACCCGAACGAACCGGCAGATGAAATGGCCGCCCGCAGGCTTTTCGAGGCATTTTCATCCTATTTGCGTGCATGCAAGGCCGATCACCGGGCGCTTTCAACGCTGCCACCCGGCCGCTTCCTGATGCCGGGTGATCTGGAGGGTTCCCCGGCATTGACCTTCGCCCCGCTGGGTGTGGAGCCCGGCGCCCGGGGCAAGCCCGGCTCGCTGCATGCCATGATGGAGCGGCGCTATGAGGCATACAAGACGCATGTCGTTCGTCCGTTTTTCCGCGAACACATCGCCCGGCTCGACCGACAGATCGTGCTGATCGATGCAATGCAGGCCATGAACGCGGGCGCCGAGGCCGTTACCGACCTCGAACGGGCGCTGACCGAGATCCTCTCGTGCTTCCGCCAGGGGCGCGGCAATCTCCTGACCGGGCTTTTTTCGCACCGCATCGACCGGATTCTCGTCGCGGCAACCAAGGCGGACCACATCCACCACGAAAGCCATGACCGGTTGCAGGCAATCGTGCGCCGGCTCGCCGATCGTGCCATTGCACGGGCCGGTTTTTCCGGCGCCGCGGTCGACGTGCTCGCCATGGCCGCCGTACGGGCGACGCGCGAGGGAACCGTAAGACAGGGCAAGGAGACACTGCCCGTCATCATCGGCACCCCGCTGGAGGGCGAAACCATCGCCGGTGAGACGTTCGACGGCGAAACCGAAACGGCAATCTTCCCAGGCGACCTGCCCGAAAAGCCCGGTTTGATCTTTCAACAGCCGGGAGCGGACGAAGAAAACGCCGGCTCCGCTCCCGAGAACCCGCTCCGTTTCGTGCGGTTTCGCCCGCCGCGGCTCGAGCGAACCGCCGAAGGCCTCACCCTCTCCCTCCCGCATATCAGACTTGACCGGGCCCTTCAGTTTCTTGTCGGAGACCATCTCGCATGAAGAGAGCGCCCGCATCGTTTCGCATAGATCCGCCGAGACCCGAAAAGGTCGAAGAGCCGGCAGCCAAACGAAAGCCCCAGGCAGTGAGCCCCGGCAAGGCTGTAGCGGTGGTCGCCGAAAGCGACGATTATTTCGCCGAGCCGGACTTGGCTCTCACCACCCCGCCGCCGGTTCCGCCCCGCCGCCGCTCCATACTGGGCCGCGTCTTCTTCACCGCCTTCGGTATCCTCGTTTCGCTGGCAATTGGTCTCTGGACCGACCGGTTGATCCGCGACCTCTTCAACCGTGCCGACTGGCTGGGCTGGCTGGCGCTCGGCGTGGCCGCGACAGCGCTGCTGGCGTTCGTGGCAATCCTTGTTCGTGAAGCACTCGGCATCATGCGGCTCGCTTCCATCGAGGCGATGCGCCGGGATGCAACGGACGCGATCCTTCGCAATGACACCGCAGAAGCCAGGAAAACGGTGGATCACCTAATGGGTCTGCTGGCGCGCAAGCCCGAGACGGCCGCCGGCCGCGAAACGCTTCTGGGCCTCAAAGACGATGTGATCGACGGTGCGGACCTGCTTGCGGTTGCCGAGAAGGAACTGCTCGCGCCCCTCGACGCCATGGCACGAACCCAGGTCTTGAATGCGGCCAAGCGTGTGTCGGTGGTGACCGCGGTATCGCCCCGGGCGCTGGTCGACATCGCCTATGTGCTCTTCGAGGCTGCGCGGCTGACACGGCGTATTGCCGATCTCTATGGCGGGCGGCCCGGATTCCTCGGATTCATGCGCCTTGTGCGCAGCATTTTCACGCATCTTGCCATCACCGGCTCCATGGCCGCCGGCGAAACGCTGGTTCAACAGGTCGTGGGCCACGGGCTTGCTGCGCGCCTTTCAGCGAAACTCGGCGAAGGCGTGGTCAACGGCATGATGACGGCGCGCATCGGCATCGCCGCCATGGACGCAGCCCGCCCGCTCCCCTTCAACGCCGTTCAGCGCCCGGGCATCGGCGACTTTCTGAAAGCACTGACGAGTTTTGCGTCGAGCGAGAAAACCGGCAAGGATAGCCCGAAAACATAGCGCCAGTTTCTCTGACCTCGTCGGCGGTTCGGGTGAGTCTCAAAAGACACACCCGCGAACTATCACAACCGGACCCCCGGGTTTGATACACTCGGCGGCTGCACCGAATCAGGTCGGTATGGTAGACAAAGCCTTAACCAATCTGCGGCAGGATTCCCGCTAGATTTCTTTTTCAACCTGATCTGGTTCTTTAGCTCATGCTGAAATTCGCGCTCAAGCTCGCTCTTCTGGCCGCTGCTGCAGCCCCGATTTCCGGTTTTGCCGGCACGGCGGAAGCTTCGGAAAAGGAGCGGCGTTTTTTCCAGTCTGTCGAAGGAAGCTGGTCTGGTCCCGGCGAGATTGTCGCCGGCAAATACAAGGGTACGAAGTTCGTCTGTAATTTCGACGGTGGCACGCCCGACAAGAAGATTGGCATGGCGCTCGACGGAAGCTGTCGTGTCGGGGTCTTCACACAGCCCATGAAGGCCAGTGTGGTACGTGGAAAGGGCGGCTATATCGGAACCTTTCTCGATGGCGCGGCCGGCAAGGGTCTCGATGTCACCGGCGGCAAGGTAATCGGAAACGATGTGGTGTTCGCTCTTCACCGCTCCTCGCTCAGCGGTGCGATGCGCGCGCGCATCAGCGACAAAAACACGATGCACATCACCATTTCCGTGCAGGTGAACGACGATATGGTTCCGGTGATCGGAATGAAACTGAAGCGCACGGATTCCGGCGGCATCGAAGCCATCGCCCGGCAGTAATCGCTGATGCCTTGTGGGCGCCATGTCGATCATGCCGCCAGGTTTTTCGGGAAGAAAAAGCGGCTTTCAGCCGCTTTTTTTGTCTCCATCGACGCGCCACCACATTCCGTCGGGCGTAATTCGCTCCATACCGCTCTGATCCAGCGTTTCAAGGAGCGCTCTGGCGCATTTTCCGTCAATCTCCCGCTCCGGCGCAATCTCGGCCAGTGGCGCCAGGACGAATGCACGCTCGGCCATGCGCGGATGCGGTATCGTCAGCCCGGCATCGTCCACAGTACGGTCACCGTAAAACAGGATGTCAACGTCGATGGGGCGCGGCCCCCAGCGCTCCGCCCGTATGCGCTTGAGCGCCCGTTCGATCGTCAGGCACTGCTCGAGGAACGCATGCGGATCAAGGCTGGTTCGCACCATGGCAACGGCATTGAGAAAATCCGGCTGATCGAGCTTGCCCCACGGAGGCGTGCGATAGAGCGACGAGACGGCGAGAACCTCTGTATCGCGCCGGGCATCGAGCGCCGCCAAAACCATCTGCATCGCCCGGCGCGGGTCTCCGATATTGCCCCCCAGACCCAGATAAACGTCCTGCATTCTACTGCGGCCAGACCACGGAAACCTCGACATAGTCCAGAACTCCAGGAACAGGAGCGTTGGGCTTGCGTATCGTGATTTCAGAACGCGCAATCTGCGGGAAGCGGGCAGCAAGTGCCTTCGCCACTTCCAGCGCCAAAGCCTCAATCAGAAACCGGCGCTTGCCGGCGACGATCTCTTCAATGACCTTGAAGGCCGCGCCGTAGTCGACCGTTCCCTCCAGAGAATCATCGCTAAGCGCACGGCCAGGTTCCACGGTCAGCACCGCATCCACATAGAAGCGCTGGCCCAGGCGCTCTTCTTCGTCGTGCACGCCGTGACGCGCGAAGAAAGCGCAGTTCTTCATCCGGATTACATACATCATCGCCTCACCGGCCTATCTCTGCGCTGCAAGCATAGCATCTGCTACCTTCAGCGAATCCCTGTTGATTGCGACATCGTGCACCCGAAAAACGGCTGCGCCCTTCATTCTAAGCAGCGCACTGGTCGCGGCCGTTCCCATATCCCGATCTTCTGCACTCTCGCGGCCCGTGACCGCCCCCACGAAGCGCTTGCGCGATGTACCGACAAGCAGGGGGAATGCAAGGCCGGCCAGTTCTTCGAAACGAGCCATGATCTCGATGTTCTCCTGCGTGTTCTTGGCAAAGCCGAAACCCGGGTCAAGCATGACCTGTTCGTCCCGAACGCCGGCATGGCGGGCGATTTCCAGCGAGCGGCGCAGAAACGAGAACTGATCGGCGATCACATCGGAAAGCTTCTCGCGCTCGCGGCCGGTGTGCATGATGACGAGCCCTGCCCCGCTTTGCGATGCGACCTCTGCAATGCCCGGCTCGCGCTGAAGCCCCCAGACATCGTTGACGATATGGGCTCCCGCAGCGACGGCGAGCCGTGCCGTATCGGCCCGGTAGGTATCGACGGAAAGAAGGACGTCATCGCGCCTCGCGAGCGCCTCGAACACAGGCAGTATCCGATCCTGCTCTTCGGCAGCGGATACCGGCGCGCCGCCGGGGCGGGTCGATTCGCCGCCGATATCGACAATGCACGCCCCCTCGCCGATCAGTCTGTCTGCCTGGCGGAGCGCGGATTCGATGCCGACAAAGGCACCGCCATCGGAAAAACTGTCCGGCGTAACGTTCAGAATGCCCATGATGATCGCGTCCGGGCCGAGCACGAGTTCGCGCCCATGCGCAAGTTTCCAGACAGGAAAAGTCATCGGGCTTGTAGCCTCCGGATCGCAATCAGGCGTTTTTGCGGCTCATTGCCGCCAAAATCAACCGCAATGTGTTTGACGGGCCGACTCGGAAACCGGAAGTGCCGGGCTTGTCATCGCGCAACCGACGTCGCAGGGTGAAGATCGGAGACATCATGAGACGCATCACGCTGACACTCGCCCTGCTGGCACTCGGTACCTTTCCCACCGCAAGCGCCGACATTTCACGCACCTACAGCTATTTCTCCATCGGCGGCAAGACGCTGAGCGAAATTGAAGAACAGCTCCGCTCGCGTGGGCCGCATGTGCAGAGCACCGGGCAGAGACACCCCGGCGCAACACGCATGGAGTTCAAGACCAGGATAACCTACGAGGAAGAAAACCGGCGCTGCCGCATCGCCGACGTCAAGGTTTCGGTCAAGGCGCGGGTCTTCCTGCCCCGCTGGCGCAACCGAAGGACCGCGGGACCGGAAACCGCCCTCATCTGGGATACGCTGTCAAAAGACATCAAACGCCATGAAGAAAGCCATCTGGGAATTGCCAAACGCTACGCGCGCAGCATCGAAAGCGGGATTGGCGACCTTGCACCGCGCTCTTCCTGTGAAGCCCTGCAGGCGCGCGCCGAACAGGTGACGCAGAAGAAACTCGAAGAACACGATGCGGCACAGGCAAAATTCGATCGCATCGAAAGCGGCAATTTCGAGTGGCGCCTGATGCGCCTGCTCAACTACCGGCTGGAACAGCTCGAAAAGGGACGAAACCCCGGTTAGCGCACTTCACCGCGCAGATGCGGCCGTCGGACATCTCCAACTGACTGCAAACTCTTTTGCTCAGGCCTGACGCTCGGGAATGCGCACCACAAGACCATCGAGATCATCACGCACGATGATCTGGCAGGACAGGCGCGAGGTGGGCTGAACCTCGTAGGCGAAGTCCAGCATGTCTTCTTCCATCGCCTCAGGCTGGCCGACCGTATCGGACCACTGCTCGTCCACATAAACATGGCAGGTCGCACAGGCACAGGCTCCGCCACACTCGGCTTCAATGCCCGGCACGGCATTGCGGATGGCGTTCTCCATGACCGTGGAGCCGTTTTCGGCATCCACCTCAAAGCGCGTGCCATCGGGAACGATATAGGTGATCTTCGGCATGCGGATACTCGGCAGTTTTTTGGATTTGATGCGGGTGCGTGGAGATGGAGCGCGCAACTTCGGCGCGGCCTGTTGCGCTCCAAGTTTCGCGCATCACTTATGGTTTTTGGAGACGAAAGGCAATCCATGTACCGGGACGCGACATCGCATCAGCTTAATTCAGAAATGAATTCATTGGCTTCATGGATCAGGCTTACCAGGCGCATTATGCTCTCCTCGTCTGCCGGTTCTTTTTCGATACCAGCAGCACAGGCCGCAATTTCCATCGCGCCGACCCCTCGTGCCGATCCGACGAGTGCATGCGCCATCTCGCGCCTCGATTGAAGATCAGTAGTGCGGATGCGCTCACCGAGTCCTTCCGTCTGCCTGCGGAACATGCCGAGGACTTCAAGGGCCAGAGCCTGATCGCCCATGGTCTGACGCGAGAGGTGTTTTAGATCGACCGGTGTCGGGCCAGCGGACACGCACTCCTCCTCAAAAAGCTCTGCCTGATTTGATCCACGCATCGGTCCCCGGCTTCCTCTACGGCACCCTTCACACACTATTAATGCCGGATGGACAACGGGTTAACGGCTTCGCTTCAAAGCGACTCTTTCACCAAAAACGTCGTTAACCTTATGTTTAAACTTTTACACATCGGACCGATTGCATGTTTTCAACAGGCTCTTGTCCCATTACGATACGATTGGCTCAATTTGGGCATAGTGTCGGAGTACGAGGTTCCTCAAGTTTGCGTATGAGGCTCCGGCTGAGAGTAGCTGAGGTTTGGCGGTATGGCGCGTACAGTAGCAAAGAAAAATCAACCCAAGCGCGATTTTGCGAAGGAACTCGAGGATGCCCTCGATCTGGAGCTTGCAGACGGTCTGGAGAATGGCGACCTGGATATCGCCGCCTCTATGGAGGACCTGGAAGCGCAGATTTCTGCAGCGGCCGAGGAACTCGCGCGCGAAAACCGCGACAAGAACGGGGACGGCAAGGTCACCGTGAGCGAAAAGAAAAACACCTCGCCGTCCGCCAAGGAAACGGCTGGAAACGCCCCGGGTGCCAAGCCGACCACTCCGGCTTCCGGCGTTGCTGCGCCAGAGAAGGCAAGCCACCCCGTTTCCAAGCCTGCTAAAACCGAAGAAGCGCCTCTCGACCGCAAGAACCTCACACCGGTCGATCCGGCGCCCGAAAACACCGCTTCCCAGCCTTTCGCCCCCGCCAATGACGACCGGGCCGGGGATTTCAGTGCGGTCATGCGCAAATTCAACCGCCGCGCACCCAACACAGCCTATTGGCTGGTTGCGGCCCTCTCCGCCCTTTGGATTGGCGGCGGTCTTCTTCTCGGCCAGATGCTCTACGGCTCCGCGCTCTGGCAGATTCGCTCGACCGGTGCCCTTATGGCGGCACCGCACGCAATTGCGCTGCTCGTCGGCATTGTCGTCCCGGTGATCCTGTTCTGGGGGTTTGCCGTCATGGTGCGCCGCGCGCAGGAAATGCGTCTTGCCGCGCAATCGATGGCGGAAGCTGCCTTCCGTCTTGCCGAGCCTGAAAACCTCGCCCATGAGCGCATCATGACCGTTGGTCAGGCCGTGCGCCGTGAAGTGCAGGCCATGGGTGACGGCATGGACCGCACCCTCACCCGCGCCGTCGAGCTCGAATCCCTGGTCCACACCGAGGTGAGTGAACTGGAGCGCGCCTATTCGGAGAACGAATCGCGCATTCGCCACCTGGTGGACGGGCTTGGCTCGGAACGTGAAGGCATTGTCGGCCACGCTGAACGCGTACGCGCATCCATCGCCGGCGCACATGAAATCCTGAAGGACGAGCTGGACACTGCCGGCGAGCGCATCCGTGCGACCATCGCCGATGCTTCCAAGCAGCTTGCAGCCTCCGTCAACGCATCAAGTGAGGCGCTCCTGAAGCAGCTCGAAGGCACTGGCGGCACCCTGCACAAGGGCATCGACGATCGCATCCAGAGCCTTTCGGAACGCATCACCACCTCCGGTGACGCTGTCGCAAGCCTGCTCGACACGCGCATCGCGTCCCTGACCAGGGGCACGGAGGATGCAACACAGAACCTCGCCACGCTGTTCGACACGCGGATGGCTACGCTGGCGGAGCGGACCGACGAGGCGACTCAAAAGATCGGCGGCCTGCTCGATTCGCGCGTCTCGGCTCTGGCCGATGGCGCCGAAGAAGCCGCGACCAAGCTTGGCAACGTTCTTGATTCGCGTATCTCGGTGTTCAGCCAGAACACACAGGATGCGGAACAGACCCTGACGAAGGTTCTCGATTCGCGCCTCGGCACCCTCACCAAGGAGACCCAGGACGCGGCCCAGACGCTGGGCAATCTGTTCGATGAACGCATGGCAACCCTTGCCGAGCGTACCGACCAGACGACCCGGTCGCTCAACACGCTGTTCGAGACCCGCAGCTCGGCGCTGCTCTCCTCGCTGGGTGAGGCGACCGACTCCATGTCGAGCGAATTCGACACCCGTCTTGGCCAGCTCGAGAATGCCGTCACCGAACGTGGCCGGGCACTCATTGCCGAGTTCACCACCCGCGCCGAAGCGCTCGACGCAGGCACACAGAAGCTCAATTCGGCCCTGGAAGCGCGTGCGCGCAGCATCAATGAAACCCTCGTCGAGCGCACCCGGGAGATCGCCAACACCTTCGCACATGGCAAAGACGAGGTTTCGGCAGCCGTCGAAGCAGGCAAATCTGCGCTCGGCAGCGAGCTCTCCGACCTCGTGGCATCGACCAGCATCATGCTGGAGAACACCGCCGGCGAATTCGGCAAGCGTCTCGACCAGAACTGGTCGCAGATGGCCGCGCATTTCGATGAAGGCATTGAGCGTATCGACGCCACCCAGTCGCGCATGAGTGAGGCTGCACAGCGTCAAATCCAGGCCTTTGAAGAAACGCACCAGCGGCTTTCCGGTGCGCTCACCGAGGATATGGAGAAGCTCGATCTGGCACGTGCAACCTTCGAGGCCGGGATCGGAGAGCAGGTTCAGCAGCTTGCCAGGACACGCGACGGCTTTGGTCAGGCGCTCGACGCGAATATCGCCAAGATCGATGAGCACCGCTCGGCCCTCAATGCCGTGATCGAAGACGAGGCCCTGCGCGTCAATGAGATCTTCACCAAACAGACGGGGATCATCGAAGAGCGCACGCAGACCATGGAAAAAGCGCTTTCCATTGGCGTGGAGAATGTGCGCAGCACGCTCGAGAGCAGCGCCATCGTCGTCGCCGGAGCCCTGCGCGACAAGGTGATCGAGGCAACCTCGATGCTGAACGAGGAAGCTTCCAAGGTCTTTGAGGACGCCGACCAGCGCATCGCGGCGCGTGCCGAACAGACCGCGTCGACCCTTGGCGCACGTATCGAGGACATCGATCGCACCTTCGACGACGCCTCCGCGCGCTTCACCGAACGTGCCGGCGTGTTCGCACAGACATTTGCCGAAGTTGACGGCCGCATTGCAGCGCGTCTTGAATCGACCGCGGAAACACTGTCGCAGCACACAAGGGCGATTACCGACACGTTTGATGCCGCGGATCGCAGGCTCGTCAGCCGTGTCGACCAGACCACCGAGCAACTGGCGGCCCGCACCGAGGATCTGTCGAAAACCTTCGAGGATTTCGATCAGCGCATCATCGCCCGCACACATCAGACTTCGGCCGAGCTGGACGCACGCGCCAGTGCCATGGGCACTTCCCTTTCCAGCCTGCAGGAGCGCCTCTCGAACAGCGCCAGCATGATTGCGAGCGCGATTTCCGGCGGCATCAACGATGCAGACGCCCGCCTGCGCGAAAGCGCGGAATCGGTCGCCCAGCATGTCAACCAGCAGCTCTCGACGACGCAGGCGCGCCTTGTCTCCACAGCTGATACGATTGCCCAGACCTTCGCTTCGGTCGACGAGCACATTGGCAAGCGCACGAACGAGACCGTCTCAAACCTGGAAGAGCGGACCCGTGAGCTCAATGCGATCCTCGCCGGGCGCACCTCCGAGATGTCGCGCATTCTGGACGAGACGGCAAAACCGCTCGTGGAGCGTTTCGCAGCCAGCGGCGGGGAACTGCGCGAAAGCATCGAAGCGATCACGACGGAAACCACGCAGCGTCTGCAGTCCGAGAACGCGGCACTTCTCAACGCGCTCACCAACCGCACGAATGAAGCGCTTTCGGCCTTCGAACACGTGCAGTCGAGCCTCAGCGGTCATATCGATGAGCTTCTGCAGAAGCTTGGCGTTTCGGGTCAGCGTCTGGGCGCCTTGATCTCCACCGCTTCGAAAAATCTCTCCGAGGTCGACGAGCGGCTCAGCACCACTGCCACGAACTTCGCTGAAAATGCGGAGAAGGCAGCGGAGACCTTCTCCAATTCCGCAAGCCTCATCAATGCGAACTCGGGCCGCCTGGCCGATTTCTCCGACAGGACGCTGCGTGAGATTTCTGCCATCGCCAGCCGCTTCGAAGATCACAGCAAGGTGCTGGAAACGGCATCCGAGCTGCTCGAACGCGCGCAGTCCGGTTTGAGCGGCAATCTCGAAGACCGCCAGAAGGCTCTCGAAGCCCTCGCCTCCGGCCTGGCCGAGAAATCGGAGCACATCGAGCGGACGATGAATGCGTTCGAAGACTTTGTCGGGCGCACACTCACCTCCGCCGAGGGCCGCACGCAGCAATCGGTCGAGGGCATCCGCCAGTCGATCGCCGAGGTCGTTGAAGCGGCCACCAGCCGCTTCAGCGGGGCCACGGATGAAATCCGCCGCACGGCTGCTGAAATCCGCAACGAACTGGAACAGACCCGAAGCGACGTGAAGCGCGGCATCGCAGAACTGCCGGCTGAGGCCAAGCAGTCCACCTCGGCGATGCGCAACGCCATCACCGAACAGGTGAACGCGCTGAAGGAGCTTTCCGACATCGTGTCGAAATCCGGCCGGATGCATGGGCTCGACCAGCAAAGCGAAAGCCGCCTCGCAGCCGAGCCGGCTCCGCTGCGTCAGCCTTCGCCCACACCGGCACCGCGTGTATCTCAACCGGCCCCTGCCGCCGCGCAGCAGCCGGTGATCGAACGACCGCGCCAGTCGGCGCCAGCTTCACCGCGCCCGGCCGAGACCGCACGTGCCCCCCAGCAGGCAAATCAGCCCGCGGCGGGCGGCGGCTGGATCCGTGATCTTTTGCGCAGTGCTTCAAATGAGGAAAGTGGCGGCGAGCGTGACCGCCCGGCGCCTTCCGTTCAGAAGGAAGACCGTTCAGCCCTGCATGTCGTGGAATCGCTGAATTCGCTTTCCGTGGACATCGCCCGTGCAATCGACCATGAAGCATCGATCGACCTGTGGGACCGCTACCGCCGTGGGGAGCGCAATGTCTTCACGCGCCGGCTCTATACGCTGAAGGGCCAGCAGACTTTTGACGAAATCCAGAACAAGTATCGTTCCGATCCCGAGTTCCATTCGGCGGTCGATCTGTACTGCCGCGATTTCGAGAAACTTCTGCGCGACGTGTCGCGCTCGGATCGAGACAACATGATGACCCAGACCTATCTGACCTCGGACACGGGCAAGGTCTACACGATGCTGGCACACGCGAGTGGCCGTCTTCGCTAACACGAAACAGCATACAAGCTGAACGAACCGGACGGGCCCCTCGCGGGCCCGTTTCCTTTTGGATGGCAATCCGCAAACCGTTGTCTGGGCGCACGGCTCATGCTGGAACAACAAAAAGCCTTTGACAACGAAAGACACCGGAACTCCGATAGGATCTCACGCTCACGTTTCAGGCTCGGAGATGTCAATGAAGGCCGTGCTCTTTGAACGCTTCGCACAGGCGCCGCAGATCGCCACGCTGCCTGACCCCTCACCGGCCGAGCACGGGGTCGTCATCAAGGTTGAGGCCACGGGCGTTTGCCGAAGCGACTGGCATGGCTGGATGGGGCACGACCCTGATATCGAACTGCCACATGTTCCCGGCCACGAACTGGCCGGTACGGTGGAGGCGGTCGGCAAAGACGTTCAGCGGTGGAAGGTGGGCGACCGCGTTACTGTTCCCTTTGTCGGAGGCTGCGGTTCATGCCCCGAATGCCATGCCGGGCAGCAGCAGGTTTGCCACAACCAGTTTCAGCCGGGCTTCACGCACTGGGGTTCCTTCGCCGAATTCGTTGCAATTCACCAGGCCGATCTCAATCTCGTGGCATTGCCTGAAACCATGGATTTCGTGACCGCGGCCAGCCTTGGCTGCCGCTTCGCCACATCGTTTCGCGCGGTTGTGGATCAGGGCCGGGTTTCTGCCGGTCAATGGGTCTGCGTACACGGCTGCGGCGGCGTCGGGCTTTCCGCCATCATGATAGCCAGCGCCCTCGGTGCAAATGTGGTGGCAGTGGACATTGCAGAGGACAAGCTGGCCCTCGCCCGCGAACTCGGCGCAACCGCAACTGTTAACGCAGGAACGGTGACCAATGTTGCCGAAGCGGTCTTCGACATCACGAATGGCGGTGCCCATCTCTCCCTCGATGCGCTGGGCCATCCCGAAACCTGCTTCAACTCGATCCAGAATTTGCGCCGGCGTGGCAGGCATGTGCAGATCGGTCTGATGCTGGCTGAACACAGCGCGCCGCAGATTCCCATGGCGCGGGTCATCGCCCACGAACTGGAGATTCTGGGGAGCCACGGCATGCAGGCGCACCGCTATGACGCGATGCTGGCCATGATCCAGGCAGGCAAGCTCAGCCCTGAGCGGCTGGTGGGACAACAGATCAGCCTTGAAGAATCGATTGAAGCACTGATGGCGATGGACCGGTTCCAGTCTGTCGGTGCAACGGTGATCAACCGCTTCTGAAGAGCAGCGTTTGCGGGGATTCAGGTATTGGAGACAGTCCAGTCCACGAGATCCGCCATGGCCGTGCCGAAGGCGCGGTCAAGTGCCGTGGCGAACGCCTGCCCGCCGCTGCCGTTCACGGGGGTCGATGCGGTGAAGACGCGCGAAGCCCGTACGGTTCCGTTTCGGTCGTTCAGTATGCGAACGAAGATCTCGACCTCGGCGCGATCCTGTCCGTCGACACGCACATTGAAAGCACGCAGGTCTGCCAGAATCTGGTAGTCGATCGCCAGTCCCTCGCCCGGCATGCCGACGCCGCCGAAGCGGCCCGAACGCTGGTAGAGATCGGCCATGCGTGTCTGAACGATCCTCGGCAGCCGGTCGGCCCATCGGACGCCGCCCAGATACTGAATAGCGCCACTCGACGTCTTGACCACAATGTCCTGCCCGTCGAGCATCTTGATGGCCGTGGGCTCTGTGACAAGGATCTGTTTCCGGCTGACGCGGCGTCCGTCCTGCGAGACGGGGGGCGTGGTGAGATCGAAGGCATCCACGGGCGCAGGTCCGCCGCCCGGCAAGGCAGCACAGCCAGCCAGAACGCCCCCCAACGCCAGCAGCGCGATAATCCTCGCCCTCGTCCTCAAAAACCGCTCCTCAATCCGAACGCCGGAGAATCCGGCGGGATTCGCCCCTGAAACTTCTCAAAAAGCAAAAGACCCTGTCCCGAATTGTTTGGGATGATGTGGCTCGAATGTCAACGTCGGACCCGCCCGTCATAACGGCGAATCGTCCCATCGCCGCCAGTGATGATGCGTTGCGGGTTCTGCTCGAAATCCGTCACCGCGCTCTCAATCCGGTTGATCGAACGGCGAGCATCGCGCACCAGAGACTCGACCTCACGCAATCCACCTCCCGAGAAACGCTCCAGATTGCCTGAAATCGCATCCACACGGACGGTCAGCGTTTCGGCCATCTTGCGGAAAGACCTGAGTGTTTCGCGTGCATCGGCCATCAGACCGTCGCCATCACCGGATTCAAGCATACCGTCGAGCTTGGCGAGCACGGAATCGAGCCGCACCGACGATTTGTTCAGCTGGCTCGCCAGTTCGCTGGCATTGGTGATGAACTGGTCGATGTCGTCCTTGCGCTTGTCCACAGTTTCGCTGACATCGGCGATGCTTTTTGCAGCACGGTTCACGGTCGCGCTTGCCTGCTCGAAATTACCGACGGCGGATTTGACCGTAGCAGGATCGACGCTATCAAGAACGCCGTCGAGCTTGGCGAGTGTCTGGTTGGCATTGGTCGAGAAAGTGCCGATCGAACGCACGGTCTCATCGACGCTGGTCATGACCGTGTCGATGTTGCGGCTCGCCTTCTCCAGACGCCCCGAAAACTCGTCGAAATTGCCAACCATCGACGCAATCTTGTCACGGTCGACCGACGTAATCAGCTCCTCGGCGGCCTTCAGGGTGCTGTCGAGCTGCCCGGACACTTTTGAGATCGTTTCCGAGAGCGAACTCACATTGGCGAGGAATGTGTCGATGCCGGACGCATTGCGCTCCAGTGCCTCGGAAAAGCGCTGGACGTTCTTGACCGTATCCGTAAGCGGCTGCCGGGCGTCTTTCGTGAACCCTTCAAGCTGGGACACAACGGAATCAGCCCGCGTCAGAAGGCTTTGGGCCGTCTGCAGCAGATTGGTCACCGCCGAAGGGCTTGCCTGAATCTCCGCGACCGTGTCCCGCTCCTCGGCCAGGTCAAACAGATTGGGCTCGTTGAGATCACCGCCCGTCAGCTCGATGTTTGCCGTTCCGGTGAGGCCCGCAAGCCCGACATCCGCCTTTGTGGATTGCGTGATCGGGGTCAGACGGTCCACTTCCGCGTCGGCGATCGCGACACTCGGGTTGGAAAGATCCAGATAGACGCGGCGCACATCCCCCACCTTCACGCCGTTGAAGAGCACCGCGCTGCCACGCGAGAGGCCGGATGCGGAACCGGGAATGCGAAACCGCAGAACCGCGGTCTCGCCCCGGTCGCCGATATTGGCGGTCCAGTAAACGAAACCGAACGCAGCCAGGATGACCAGAACGGTGAAGAAGCCGACAAGAACGTAGTTGGCTCTGGTTTCCATGATAACCTGCTAACCTCTCGCGGAACGGTCGATCTGCCGGGCCCGCTTTCCCCTGAAATAGGCTTTCACCCAAGGATCATCGCATGCGAGCATGTCCTCGACCGTGCCTTCGACGAGAACACGTTTGCCACCGAGAACAGCGATGCGGTCGCATGCCGTCAAGAGACTGTCGAGATCGTGGGTGACCATATAGACCGTCAGCCCCATCGTGTCGCGCAGTTTCCCGACCAGCTCATCGAACTCAGCCGCACCGATCGGGTCAAGGCCGGATGTCGGCTCGTCCAGAAAAACGATATCCGGATCAAGTGCGAGGGCGCGCGCAAGAGCAGCCCGCTTGATCATGCCGCCCGAGAGTTCGGATGGGTATTTCGTTGCTGCATTGCGTGGCAGACCGACAAGTTCAAGCTTCAGATAAGCCAGCTCATCCATCAGCGCGCGCGGCAGGTCGAGATATTCACGCATCGGCACCTGGATGTTCTCGAGCACCGTCAGCGCTGAAAACAGCGCGCCGTGCTGAAAGAGAACCCCCTGATGCATATCGACCCTCAGGCGTTCCTCATCCGTCGCAGCGTCAAGGTCCTGTCCAAGCAGGTGGATCGTGCCCGAGCGTTTTCGCACGAGACCGAGGATCGTGCGCAAAAGCACCGATTTTCCAGCTCCCGACGCACCGACAAAGCCAAGAATTTCGCCCCGATAGACGTCGAGCGAAAGACCGTCGAGCACCAGCGTATCACCGAAACCGACAGTGACGTCGCGTACGGAAAGAACCACATCCCGCGACTGCGCCACCTGCTCTTCCTGCCGTTCCTCGATCACCACCATGCCGCCACCTAGAAATCGATTGCTGCGTAGAAAATGGCGAACATCCCATCAACGACGATCACGACGAAAATCGCCTTGACCACGGACGCAGTGACGTGACCGCCGAGGGACTCGGCACTGCCTCCCACCTTCATCCCCTCGATGGAGGCAATAATACCGACGATCAGCGCCATGAAGGGCGCCTTGATCAAACCGGCAAAGATTGTTGAAAGATCGATCGAATCCCTGAGGCGATCAATGAAGGCCTCGGGCGGGATACCTGAATAAAGCCAGGCAATGAGCATCGCGCCGCCGAGTGCCGCGAAATTTGCAACGATGGTGAGACAGGGCACCCCGACCATCAGGGCGACCAGACGCGGAAAGACCAGAACGCCGACCGGGTTGAGGCCGATGACCGTCAGCGCATCCACTTCCTCGCGCATCTTCATGGAGCCGATTTCGGCGGTGATGGCGCTGCCGGAGCGACCGGCAATCATGATCGCCGTCATCAACACGCCAAGCTCGCGCAGGATCAGGATTCCGACAAGATCGACCACGAAGATCTCGGCACCGAAATAGCGCAACTGAAAGGCACCCTGCTGGGCAATGATGGCGCCGACGATGGCAGACATCAGAACGATGATCGGCACTGCGCCCACGCCCATCCGGTCGATCTGGTTGACAATGGCGGCAGGGTTGATCGCGTGCGCGCGGCCAAGCTTCATCTGGGCGCCACCGATGGTAGCGCCAAGAATATGCGCACCATAGACGATATCGTCCCGCGCCTCATACATGGCGCGGCCGATCCGCTCCAGGAGGCTGACAAGCAGCGAACTCTTTTGGCGCGGCCTGCTCTCGCCGTCCTGCTCGACCGCATCGCGCACCGCAGGCAGGAGTATCTTGGCAGCTTCGCTCTCGCCGGTGACGGTCACATCGGCACCGCGCGTCTGATGCGCATGGACGAGGCGCTCGATGATCCAGGCGCCAGCCGTATCGAGGTTGGTGATACCGGAAAGGTCCACGGAAACGCGCTGCAAACCGTCCTGCGCCTCCAGCGTGCGCATGCGGGCATCGACCCTGGCGACAGTCCGCGTGTTCCAGGCCCCCGAAAGGCGGCAGGAGAGCGCGCCGCCCTTCGTGTCCGTCTCGAGACGGGGCTCGCCATTCTGGCCGGCTGGACGCCCTGCGTCGCTTGCGTCGTCAACGGAATTGGTCAACATGGCACCATCATTAGTGTGGAGCAGGTCCAAAGGGAACCGGTTGCCGGTCCGCAGAAGGGCCATATAAGGCATGTTCCTCCGATAATTGTGATTTTTGCGAGAAGAAGGGTGGAAATGACACGCGAACTGGCCACAAACACCGAAGGTTTTCCCATTGCAGGTGTCTTCACAATCTCCAGAGGCTCGCGCACCGAGGCGCGAGTCGTCACCTGCACGGTGAGCGAAAACGGCGTTCGCGGCCAGGGGGAATGCGTGCCTTACCCGCGTTACGGCGAATCGGAGGACAGCGTAATCGCTCAGATTGAGTCAGCGCGCGAGGACATTGCCAACGGCATCAGCCGCGCCGACCTCGTCACCTCCATGCCAGCCGGTGCTGCCCGCAACGCCGTCGATTGCGCTCTTTGGGATCTCGAAGCGAAGCTTTCGGGCAGGCGCGCTTCCGCGACGGCCTGCACCATTCCGCCACGCCCGTTGCAGACGGCCTATACGATTTCGCTCGCCGCACCTGAGGAAATGGCAGCACAGGCGCGCGCGCATGCAACGCGTCCTCTCCTGAAGGTGAAGCTCGGCGGTGAAAACGATGCGGCACGCATTCATGCCGTGGCGGGTGCTGCCCCCGACAGCCGCCTGATCGTCGATGCCAATGAAGGCTGGACCGAAGGAAACATCCGCGAAAACATGCTGGCGGCAGCAGAATTCCACGTTGCCCTGATCGAACAGCCGCTACCCGCCGGAAAGGACGGGATTCTGCGCGACATCCCGCACCCGGTGCCAATCTGCGCGGATGAGAGCGTGCACACCGCCGACAGCCTCCCCGAACTTGCCGGGCTCTACGATTTCGTCAACATCAAGCTCGACAAGACCGGCGGCCTCACAGCGGCGCTGGACCTGCGCGACCGCGCTCGTGAAATGGGGTTTGGCGTGATGGTGGGATGCATGGTGGGCACGTCGCTCGCCATGGCACCGGCGGTGCTGCTGGCCCAGGGCGCCGATTTCGTGGACCTGGACGGCCCGCTGCTTCTGGCGAAGGACCGTCCGCACGGACTGAGCTATTCCGGCTCACTAGTCTCGCCCCCTTCGCCGCAGCTCTGGGGCTGAAGGCGCTTTGGCGATCAGGGCCGCTCAGGCGGCCTTGATCCGCTCCCCCTGAAATGCAGCAACGATGGCGCGCTCCTTCGAAGCCGCAGCCGCAGACTCGACATCGAGAATCTGCGCCCACGTGATAATCTCGAAGCTGCCGTCGAAATTCTCGGCAAGCGCCGTGCAGCTTTCGACCCAGTCGCCCGTGTTCATGTAGCTTATGCCGCGAATGTCTTCCATCGCGGCATGATGGATGTGTCCGCAGATAACGCCGTCAACCTCGGAGCGCTGGGCTTCCTGGGCAAGCACGTCCTGGAACGAGCTTATGAACTTGACCGCCTTCTTGACCTTGATCTTTGCCCAGGAAGAAAACGACCAGTATGGACGTCGAAGAAACCGCCGCACGCGCGCGATGACACGGTTGATGACAATGGCGAGGTCGTAGGCCTTGTCGCCCAGATAGGCAAGCCAGCGCACATTATGCACGACCTGGTCGAACTGATCGCCGTGGATGACGAGAAATCTGCGCCCGTCTGCGGCCTCGTGGATCACGCGGTCAGCAACGACGATGCCGCCGAAGTGGACGCCCTGAAACGAGCGAAGAAACTCATCGTGGTTGCCCGCGATGTAGGTGATCTCGGCTCCCTTGCGCGCCTTGCGCAGGAGCTTTTGCACCACATCATTGTGCGCCGCCGGCCAGTGCCACGAGCGCTTGAGACGCCAACCGTCGACAATGTCTCCGACCAGATAAATCTGCTCCGCATCGTGATAGCGCAGAAAATCGATCAGAAACTCGGCCTTCGCCGGCTTCGAGCCGAGGTGGATGTCGGAGATGAAGAGTGCGCGAAATTTGCGGTGTTCAGCGCCGGTCATTGTCCCGCCTGAGCCTTGTTAAGTCGCGCATTCTATGGCCCGATTCATGTCACAGACATATGACGACTACCGTTTCGATACGGAAAAATGGCGTTGAAGAACGGCAAAACGCCGCGCCGGGCACGATTCCGGCGTATGAAACTGCTTCTCGACATTCAGCGCTGGAAAAAGCGCCGGCGAGCGCCTAAGCACATGAGACGATTCATACCGTTTGAGCGCCGCGACCTTTCAGGTTCCGATGACGCCCGAACACCGTGCCGCAAGCCAAACGGCCACGCCGCCAGAGCCATGATGTGGAGCCGCTGATGTCAACCAAGAACAAGAAACCACAGAGATCAGAATTCGACGAAGCCGCGCTCTTCTTTCACCGCCATCCCACTCCCGGAAAGCTGGAAATTCAGGCCACCAAGCCACTGGGTAACCAGCGTGACCTGGCGCTTGCCTATTCGCCCGGCGTCGCCGCCCCCTGCATGGCCATCCATGACGATCCGAAAAGTGCTGCGGACTATACGGCACGGGCCAATCTCGTGGCCGTGGTCTCCAATGGTTCAGCCGTGCTCGGGCTCGGCAATATCGGCCCGCTCGCTTCCAAGCCGGTGATGGAGGGCAAGGCGGTTCTGTTCAAAAAGTTTGCCGGCATAGACGTGTTCGACATCGAGATCGACGCGCCGGAAATCGACCGCATGGTGGAGACGGTCGCGGCACTCGAACCGACCTTCGGCGGCATCAATCTGGAGGACATCAAGGCACCCGAATGCTTCGAGGTCGAGGAACAGTTGAAAGCCCGCATGGGCATTCCGGTGTTCCATGACGACCAGCACGGCACAGCCATCATTGTGGCCGCGGCCGTTCTGAACGGCCTCGAACTGGCCGGCAAGGACATCGCCTCGGCAAAGATAGTTTCTTCGGGCGCGGGAGCGGCCGCGCTTGCCTGTCTCAACCTGCTCGTTTCGCTTGGTGCGAAGACCGAAAACATCTGGCTTACGGATCGGCACGGCGTCGTCTATGAGGGCCGCAGGGAAGAGATGGACCGCTGGAAAGCGCCCTATGTGAAAGACACGGACGCCCGCAAGCTGGCCGAAGTGATCGGCGGAGCGGATGTGTTCCTCGGGCTCTCGGCGGCTGGAGTGCTGAAGCCGGAAATGCTGGCGGACATGGCCGAAAAACCGCTGATCCTGGCGCTCGCCAATCCTGTGCCCGAGATCATGCCGGACGTGGCACGCGAAGCGCGGCCTGACGCCATGATCTGCACCGGGCGCTCGGACTTCCCGAACCAGGTGAACAACGTTCTGTGCTTCCCCTACATCTTCCGCGGGGCGCTCGACGTGGGTGCGACCGCGATCAACGAGGAGATGAAGCGCGCTGCCGTCAAGGCAATCGCGGGCCTCGCCCGCGAAGAACCATCCGATGTCGCAGCACGCGCCTATTCGGGCGAGACACCAATCTTCGGCCCGGACTTTCTGATCCCCTCACCCTTCGATCCGCGTCTCATCCTGCGCATCGCACCGGCTGTTGCCGAAGCGGCCATGAAGAGCGGTGTCGCGGCGCGCCCCATCGAGGACATGGACCAGTATCTCGACCGGCTGAACCGCTTCGTGTTCCGCTCCGGCCTGGTGATGAAACCCGTCTTCTCGGCAGCCAAGGGCGCGGGCACCAAGCGTGTGATCTATGCAGACGGAGAGGACGAACGGGTGCTGCGCGCAGCCCAGGTCGTGATCGAAGAAGGCATAGCCGAACCCATCATCATCGGCCGCCCGCACGTGGTGGAAACGCGCCTGAAGCGCTATGGCCTGCGTATTCGTCCCGGCGAGGATTTTTCGATCATCAACCCGGAAGACGATCCGCGCTATCGCGACTATGTTGATCTTCTGGTGCAACTGGCCGGCCGGCGCGGCGTGACGCCCGAAGCCGCGCGCACCCTTGTACGCACGAACACCACCGTGATTGCAGCCATCGCCATGATGCGCGACGAGGCAGACGCCATGATCTGCGGTCTTGAAGGCCGGTTTGAGAAGCACCTGCGCTACGTAGACATGATCATCGGCAAGCGTGAAGGCGTTTGCGACCTCTCCACGCTCTCCATGCTGATCTCGCAGTTCGGTGTAACATTCTTTACGGACACTTATGTCACGCTTTGTCCCTCGGCCTCGGAAATCGTCGAGACGACGATTCTTGCAGCGGAGGAGATCCGTCGTTTCGGCATAGAGCCCAAAGCGGCGCTTTTGTCGCACTCCAACTTCGGCTCGCGCGATTCTGAGAGCTCGATCAAGATGCGCGAGGCAGCATCGATGTTGAAACGTGTTGCCCCCGATCTCGTGTCCGACGGTGAAATGCACGGTGATTCCGCACTTTCGGAAGTGCTGCGCCAGCGCGTGTATCCACAGGCATCGCTCTCCGGCGAAGCAAATCTTCTCGTGTTCCCAAGTCTGGATGCAGCAAACATAACGCTGACCACATTGAAGATCATGACCGATGCGCTGCATGTCGGCCCGATCCTGCTCGGAACGGCCATGCCCGCCCACATTCTGACACCCTCCGTCACCTCGCGCGGCGTCGTGAACATGACCGCACTTGCGGCCGTCGAAGCCCTGCAAAAGAGCAAGGCCGTTATGACGAGCTGAAACTTCCAGAAAAAATTAGGTTGCTATCAGACCCTCAATACGCGATAAGGTTGCATTTCTAACTGTAACTTAACCTGATTGGCCTATCTTTCGCCAAGTGACTGACAGTTCCCGTGATACCGGAACGAGCGTGTCTGCGCGTCAGTCGGTGTTGGGCAGGCGGGGCGGGAAATGCATCTGGGTGGCAAGTATCTATTGCGTTTTGTTTTTCTGGCCGTCACTGCCGCGCTAGGTTTGACGGCAACAGTCGTAGACGCCAATGCGAAATCGCGAACCTGCAGAAATCTCGAAATGCAGCTTGCAGCCGCCTCGCCGCGCTCGTCGGCAAAGGCCGGAGGCTACGACCGCGCGATAGCGAAGCAGCAGCACCAGCTTGGTATTGTGCGTTCACGCCTGAGGCAGTCGCGGTGCGGTCTCGGTATCTTCAAGAACCGCAGCAGCCAATGCACTGACTTAAGAAAATCGGAAGCCCGCATGGCGAAGAACCTCGCCAGTCTGCGTAGTCAGCGAGGGCGAAAAGGCGGCGCTTCGGGCAAAGAACGCGCCCGGCTCCGCACAGCGTTGAAAGACAACAATTGTTACGCAAAAAAGAGTCTGCAACAGGCGGAAAGAAAGAAACCGAAACAGGCCGCCTCATCCGGCAGCGCCAAAAAGCCGAACCGTCCCGGAACTGTCTATCAGACCATGTGCGTGCGCGCATGCGACGGATACTATTTTCCGATCTCATTTTCGGTTGCGAAGGACAAATTTTCCAGAGACCAGAAGACCTGCGAGGCGCGCTGTCCGGGCTCCGAGGTTGCGCTCTACGCGCATGACGTTCTGAACGAAGAAGCCGAAGACATGGTTTCGGTTGCCGATGGCACCCCGTATCGCGCGTTGCCCAAAGCGTTCAGCTACCGCCGAACCGGCGTTTCGCGCGACACCTGCAGCTGCCGAAAGGACAGGCGTTTCACAATCATCGCCGGGGAAAGGACTGTCGACGCACGCACTCCCGTGCATACCCGACCGGCTCCCGCACGCGAAACCCGGTTGGTGGCGAAAGAGATGTCCGGCGAGACTTCAGCAAGCTTCTACATCGCGACACCCCCCAGACGAGACCCGGCGCAAGACAATGCAGCGGCAGTGCATGTAAAAGGGGATGCTCCCGTCAACCAGGTGCTGGAAGACGATGCAGCCCAGCGCCGTGTCAGGATAGTCGGGCCAGCGTTTCTTCCCGACCCAGAAGAGGCAATAGACCTGCGAGCTCCGGCCCCTGCTCCCGCCCCGTAAGGGCGATGCGGAGCGGCATAAAAAGGCCACGCCCCTTACGCCCCGTCTCGGCCTTGACGGCCGCCGTCCATACGCGCCAGGTTTCGGCGTCCCATGGCTCCTGAGGCAGGAGCTTCCCCGCCTCGCGAACAAAGATGCGGTCTTCGTCCGAAAGAACCGCATCCTGCGCCGGCTTCCCGCGAACGATGGTCCACCAGTCCGCCGCTTCCGCGACGGTCTCCAGATTGCCGCGCACGGCAAGCCAGAAGGCTTCTGCATCATCGCCGGCAATGCCAAGGGCGGCGAGCCGCTCTCTCACATCGCTGAACGTCATCATCTGAATGAGATGCCGGCTGAGGCCAGAAAGCTCCGCCGGATCGAACTTGGCAGCCGATTTCGACGTGGAGGTCGGATCGAACAGCGCCGCCAGTTCATCCATCGAGGAGGCTGCGGTAACGTTTTCGGATGTGCCTATGAGAACCGCAAGCGACGCGAGCGCCATCGGCTCGATGCCCGCATCACGCAAACTGGCAACGGAGAGAGCCCCGGTGCGCTTCGAAAGCCCCTCGCCTGACACCGTTGTCAGCAGATTGTGATGGCCGAAGGCCGGCGGCTCGGCGCCAAGCGCCCTGAAGAGCGCAATCTGCGCGCCCGTATTGGTGACGTGATCGTCACCGCGGATGATATGCGTCACGCCAAGGTCGATGTCATCAACAACGGAGGGCAGCGTGTAGAGATACGTGCCGTCCGCACGGATCAGAACAGGATCGGACATGGAGGCCAGATCGACCGTCTGCGGCCCGCGCACCACATCGTCCCAATGCACCTCCGTACGACTGGTCACGAAAGGATCGTCGGCGAAATTCGGGAGAAGAAAACGCCAGTGCGGCCTGCGCCCCTCGGCTTCCAGCGCCGACTTCTCCGCATCTGTGAGTTTCAGCGCCTCGCGGCCATAGACGGGCGGCAGACGGCGCGACAGGCGTATCTTGCGCCGGCGTTCAAGCTCTTCCGGCGTCTCGTAGCAGGGATAGAGAAGCCCGGCCGCCTTCAGCTTTTCAGCGGCGGAATCATAGCGGTCGAATCGGCCCGACTGAGCAACCGTTTGATCCGGTTCGATACCGAGCCAGGCCAGGTCGCAGGCGATGCCATCGGCATATTCCTGACGCGAGCGCTCTGCATCCGTGTCGTCGAAGCGCAGGATGAAGCGGCCATTCAGCTTTTTCGCATAAAGCCAGTTGAAGAGCGCGGTACGCGTGTTGCCAATATGAATGTGGCCGGTCGGAGACGGCGCGAAACGAACGGTGACTGTCATGGGTGCGGGGGTATCCAAAAGCGCCTCGCTTGGCAAGAAAAACGCGGCCCTCAGGCAGATTGCAGGCGGGCATTGAGCCCGCGCGAAACAAACAGGAGCATCACGCACGCCGCCAGGCAGTAAACGCCCATCACCCCGATCTGCAGCGGATAGCCAACGCCGCGGTCGATCAAGAAGCCTGTAATGCCCGGCCCCATGGCGGTGGCAAAGACCATGATTGCAACGGTCAGTGCGCGAATGGAACCCAAATGTCTGATGCCGTAAACCTCCGGCCAGAGCGCGCCGAAAAGCGTCGAGGAAAAGCCATAGGAAACGCCCATCAGCCCCATGAAGGCAAAGGCGCTCCACTGGGCTTCGCTACCGGCGAGAATGAGGCAGGCCGCCCCGAGTGGAACAAGGAAGCCTGGCAGAAGCGCGACGGCTGAAAAACGATCGATCAACTGGCCCGAGATCAGTGCGAAGACGACCGTCATGGACGCCATGAAGGTGAAGGAGGAGGCGAACACCTCCAGAGACCAGCCACGCAGTTCCACAAGATAGATCTGGTGAAAGAAGATCGTGGTGCCGATGAAGCCCGGCGCCATGACACCGAGAAGCAGGAGATAAAAGACGGGATCGCGCAGCACTTCCCCACGCGTCCAGTCACGTACCGTGCTCCTGCGCGCCGCCGGATCGCCAGCGCGTGGCGCACGTTCCACCGCAATCAGGCCGGAGATGACCGGCAACGCAAAGACGAGAAGAAGTGCGGCAGCGATGAACCAGCTATTGCGCCAGCCGACCAGCGCGGCAATGGCGACGAAGGCCAGCGGCAGGGTCGCCTCGCCGACATTGTGACCAAGCGTTGCGACGGAAACAGCCCGGCCGCGCTGCGCGGAGAACCATCGCCCCATGGCGGTCAGCGAGTTGTGCGTCATCATCCCCTGCCCGAACAGTCGCAGCATGTAGATCGTCACCACAAGCACCACGAGCGAATGCGAAAGCGCCATCGACACACAGGCAAGCGCCAGAAGCGGAATGATGATGAAGGCGACCCTGCGCGCCGAATAGCGATCGACGATCTGGCCGAGCCGCGGCAGGGTAAAGGCGCTGGCGAGCGTGGCCAGCATGTAGAGCGTGCCGAAGGCACCGTGCGACAGACCGTATTCGGCGCGGATATCGCCGGCAGACAGCGAAATGAAGAAGGTCTGGCCGAAGGATGAAAACAGTGTCAGAAGAAACCCGCCCGCAAGCCAGCGCGCGTTGTCGCGAAGAAACATCAGATAGGACATGAGCGGAACTCTGGTGCCGGGCAAGTTGCGGCGTAGAAACACTGCAAAACGAATTGCAGGCATCGTAAACGCAGGAGGAAAAAGCGCAATGGCCGCATAGCGCCGATTGGATGCGCCAGCCCCTTGCAAAATACATAAGAATCGACTTATCTATTCCCATGAGCGAAGCAGACATCTTCAAGGCCCTCGCCGATCCGACACGCCGGCAGATGCTCGAACGATTGAGCGGAGGCGAACGAAATGCGACCGAACTGCGGGAGGGGCTGGCCATGTCGCAGCCGGCGGTCTCGCAGCATATCGCCGTGCTGCGCGACGCCGGCCTGATTGAGGAAGAGAAATCCGGACGGCAGATGCGCTACCGCATAAGGCCGGATGGAATGGCGCCGGTGGTCGACTGGCTTACACGCTATCGCGGCTTCTGGCCCGAACGGGTCGAGAGGCTCAAAACACTGCTCAGGGAGATGGACCAGTGAGCGACGCCAACACTGAAAACACGAACGAAAACATTGTTCTGGAGTGCCTTCTGGAATCTCCGCCCGAAAAAGTCTGGCGCGCACTTACTGTTCCCGAACTTGCGGCAGGCTGGCTTGGTGAGCCCGGTAACGGCGGTCGGGACCCGGCTTATGAAATTCTCGACACTGAGCCCTGTTCGCGTGTGCGCTATACTTGGCGTGACGAGGAGACCGACGCGCCAGACACGCTGGTGACCTTCGAGATCAGCCCTGCACCCGACGGCAATACGTGGTTTCGTCTAACCCACAGCCACTGCGCCGTGCCACGCCTGGCTGCAAACAGCAACGGCGCGCCGACGGCACGCGCTGCCTGACATCCACCAGAACCGCCCCAGAACCGCCCCAGAACCGACATTGAGAAAAAGGAGATCGCGATGCGCGACACGATGGCGCTCGTCCCCATGGTCGTGGAGCAATCGCCGAGAGGCGAACGCTCCTTCGACATCTATTCGAGACTTCTGCGAGAGCGGATCATCTTCCTCAATGGCGAGGTCAATGACGACTCGGCCGCACTCATCTGCGCGCAGCTTCTATTCCTGGAATCGGAGAATCCCGAGCGCGAGATTTCCTTCTACATCAACTCGCCGGGCGGCGTGGTGTCGAGCGGCTTCGCAATCTATGACACGATGATCTTCATCAACAGCCCGGTGGCGACCGTCTGTATGGGTACCGCCGGTTCCATGGGATCGTTCCTTCTGATGGCGGGGGAACCAGGCCGGCGCGCGGCACTTGCCAATGCCAGCGTCGTTCTGCACCAGCCCTCCGGCGGCTTTCGCGGTCAGGCATCCGATGTGCAGCGTCACGCGGAGGACATATTGAAGCTGAAGCGCCGGATGATCCGGCTCTATGCGGAACATTGCGGGCGCACTGAAGAGGAAGTGGAACGCACGCTCGACCGCGACTTCTTTATGACCGCACAGGAAGCCTGCGACTGGGGTCTTGTCGACCGGGTCTACTCAACCCGGGCGGATCTGGAGCGCCAGAAAGCGCAATAGTCTGCCAACTCCTGAAAGCTGTTCTCTAACAGCTCGTTACGAGCGATCCCTGAATCTGTTCGTGATCGGATAACGACGGTCCCGCCCGAAATTCTTCTTCGTGATCTTCACGCCGGGCGCGGCCTGCCGCCGCTTGTATTCTGCAATATAGAGCAGGTGCTCGACGCGATGCACCGTCTCGCGCTCATGGCCCCGCGCAACGATCGCATCGACACTCATCTCGCCTTCGACCAGGCATTCCAGAATGTCGTCGAGCACCGGATAGGGCGGCAGTGAATCCTGGTCCGTCTGATCGGGACGAAGCTCGGCCGACGGCGCCTTGTCGATGATGTTTTGCGGGATGACCTCGCCGGAGGGTCCGAGCGCACCGGGTGGCACGGTCGTGTTGCGCCAGGACGACAGGGCATAGACCTGCATCTTGTAGACATCCTTGATCGGATTGAAGCCACCGTTCATGTCGCCATAGAGCGTGGCGTAGCCGACCGACATCTCCGACTTGTTGCCGGTGGTAACAACCATCGAACCGAACTTGTTGGAAACGGCCATGAGGATCGTGCCACGGGTGCGGCTCTGCAGGTTCTCCTCCGTCACCCCCTCTGCGGTGCCTTCAAAGAGCTGGCCAAGCGCGTTCGAAAATCCCTCGACTGGTTCCGAAATCGGCACGATGTCATAGCGACAACCGAGTGCACGGGCGCAGTCTTCGGCATCCTTCAATGAATCCTTCGAGGTATAGCGGTAAGGCATCATGATGCAGCGCACCCGCTCCTCGCCCAGCGCATCGACGGCGAGTGCAGCGCAAATCGCCGAGTCGATGCCGCCCGAAAGACCAAGAACCACATTCCTGAAGCCGTTCTTGTTCACATAGTCGCGCAGACCCAGCATGCAGGCGCGATAATCGGCCTCTTCCTTCTCCGGGATCCTCGACATGGGGCCGTCGTCGCAGCGCCAGCCCTCGCCCTCGCGCTTCCAAGCGGAGACGGAGACTGCCTCCTCAAACTGGCTCATCTGGAATGCAAGCGATTTGTCGGCCTGGATGGCAAAGGAAGCGCCATCGAAGACGAGTTCGTCCTGCCCGCCAAGCTGATTGGCGTAAAGGATCGGCAAGCCGCTTTCGATGACCTGGCGAATGACAACCTGGTGACGCACCTCGACCTTGCCGCGATAATAAGGTGAGCCGTTCGGCACCAGCAAAATCTCGGCGCCGGATTCGGCCAGTGTCTCGCAGACATCGAGTTCACCCCAGATATCCTCGCAAATCGGGATACCTATTCGGATGCCGCGGAAATTCACGGGCCCCGGCATATCCGGGCCTGGCTGAAAGACACGTTTCTCGTCAAATTCCCCGTAATTGGGCAGGTCGAGTTTGTATCGCTCGGCGATCACCTTGCCGCCATCAAGCACCATGATCGCATTGTGCAGACCGCTCTTGCGCTTCAGCGGCACACCGATGATGACGCCCGGACCGCCATCCTTTGTGTCATCGGCAAGTGCCTGGACCGCTGTCTCGCAGGCCTCCACAAACGCTGGTTTGAGGACGAGGTCCTCCGGCGGATACCCGGCAATGAACAGCTCGGTGAACAGGACGAGATCGGCCCCATGGCGCGCAGCGTCCGCCCGTGCCTCGCGCGCCTTCGCCAGATTTCCCGCAACATCGCCAACGACTGGATTAAGCTGTGCAGTGGCAATACGCAGAATGTCAGAAGGGGCAGACTTGGGAGGCATGACGTTCCTGTTCGGTGAGGCAAGGACGGCGAAGTGTCTAAAGCGTGTAGCCTTTGCACCCCATGCTTGCAACACTCCGGCGTGTATCAGAGGCCGACGCCAAGCCCCTCTTCACTTCTATCCAGAATGAGCGGAATGATGAGATCCTCCTCATCGTCCAGATGACGCAGCAGCATGGCGAGCAGAGCCTCGTTTTCCCGCGCATAGGCATCAGCGGCAAAGCGCACTTGATCGCCGTCCGCCTGAAGTGCCTGCAAAAACGCCGTACCACTCTCAGCATTGCGCTCCAGCGCGTCATGGATGACGTGATGGTCGCTGTCGAGCAAATCAAAACCGTGCTTCATGCGCGGCTCCGCTTTTGCAAAGACCGGGAAATAGTGCATGTCCTCGATTTGATGATGCCCGTGAAGCTGCTGCAGGAAAAAGCGCAGGCGAGGCGCGAACCAGACAGCGAAATCGCGCGGAGCGAGCTTCTGCTCCCGATAATCGCCCATGCCTGCCTTCAACATGCCGCCAAGCTCACGAAACATGTCGTGACGCTGCAGCCAGAACCGTGCCATCTCGCCAAGGTTCGGATGCGACGGCCAGACCTCTCGTGGGTATTTCTCCACGAGATAACGCAGATCGGCAGGCAATCCGTTCCGGGTCTCAAGATTCGGCATTTCTGGCAGCATCGTCATTCGTTGCGCCTGGTTTGAGCGACGGAAACACTCGGACTGCCAAGCGCGTGTTGGGGCAGCCCATCCGCAATAGCATAGAAGTCGCCCCTGTCGGCCACGAAAATGTGGCTTTCGGCCGCGAGGCCTGATGGCAGGTCGAAGGCACCGGCCAGAATCGAGATCTTGTCCGCATCATTGCGCTTCCAGAACAGGGCGGAGCCACATGTCCTGCAGAAACCGCGTTTGGCAAAATCGGAGGCCGCATACCAGGTGATGTTCCCCTCGCCTTCAATGACGACGTTAGACACATCGACATCCGTCGCGGCATAGTAGAGCCCTGTCTGCTTGCGGCATTGCGAGCAGTGACAATAGACAACGCCGCGCAGCGCGCCCCTGGTGCAAAAACGGACCGCACCACACAGGCACGATCCGCTGTTTTCTTTCGTCATGGTTCCCTCCGAACGCGATCCAGTCGTATCCGGAGCCATGTTTATCAGCTTAAAGCCGCAGGCAACATCAACTATGCCTGAAGTTAAGCATCAGGCGGCTTCAGCCGTTGGCAACCCTGTCTGCCGGCAGGGCCTCGCGGTCTTTCTTCAGGAGTTCGGCCACCAGGAAAGACAGCTCAAGCGCCTGATCTGCATTGAGACGCGGGTCACAATGGGTGTGGTAGCGATCCTGAAGCTCCTCGTCGCGGATGGCGCGCGCGCCGCCCGTGCACTCGGTGACGTTCTTGCCGGTCATCTCCACATGCAGGCCACCCGGATGCGATCCTTCGGCGCGATGCACCTCGAAGAAGGTCTGAACCTCCTTGAGGATGCGGTCGAAGGGCCGCGTCTTGTAACCGGCCGCGGTGACGGTGTTGCCGTGCATCGGATCGCACGACCAGACGACCTTCCGCCCTTCCTTCTCCACCGCGCGGATGAGCCTGGGCAGGTATTCACCCACCTTGTCCGCGCCGAAGCGTGCAATCAGGGTCAGGCGACCGGGCTCGTTTTCCGGGTTCAGAATATCGATCAGCTCGATCAGACCGTCGGGCGAGATCGAGGGACCGCATTTCAGGCCAAGCGGGTTCTTGATGCCGCGGCAGTATTCCACATGCGCGTGATCGGGCTGGCGCGTGCGATCGCCGATCCAGATCATGTGACCGGATGTTGCATACCAGTCGCCGGAGGTGGAATCGACGCGCGTGAGCGCCTCCTCGTAGCCAAGAAGCAGCCCCTCATGGCTCGTGTAGAAATCTGTCTCGCGCAGCGCATGCGTGCTTTCGCCGGTAATGCCGATGGCGCGCATGAAATCGACCGTCTCGGAGATGCGATTGGCCAGCTCCTGATAGCGCTCGGCCTGCGGACTGTCGGACAGGAAGCCTAGCATCCACTTATGGACGTTTTCCAGATTGGCGAAACCGCCCTGCGCAAACGCGCGCAGAAGGTTCAGCGTTGCCGCCGACTGGCGGTACACCATTTCCTGGCGAGCCGGATCGGGAATGCGCGAGGCTTCGTCGAATTCAATACCATTGATGATGTCACCGCGGTAACTCGGCAGCACCACATCACCCTTGGTCTCGTTGTCGGAGGAGCGCGGCTTTGCGAACTGGCCGGCAATGCGCCCGACCTTCACCACCGGCTGCGAGCCGGCATAGGTCAAGACAACGGCCATCTGCAGAAAGGCGCGGAAGAAGTCGCGGATATTGTCGGCACCGTGCTCGGCAAAACTCTCGGCGCAGTCACCGCCCTGGAGCAGAAACCCGTTGCCTTCAGCCACAGCAGCGAGCTGCTTCTTCAGCTTGCGCGCCTCACCTGCAAAAACGAGCGGCGGATACGTGGCCATGCGCGCCTCGACCTCGGCCAGGGCGTCAGCGTCCGGATAAGCCGGAACCTGCAGGATTGGCTTGTTTCTCCACGAATTTGGCGACCACTTCGTCATCTTGCTTACTCGACAGTTGCTATAGGATCATGCCCTCTATCCGCTGAAATCTCCAAGACGGATACTGGAAGGCCGCTTTCTTAACCAAAGGAAGCGTCCGATACTAGCCCGCAATTGTGGCGTTCAGGAAACACTAACGCACGAAAGATGCAGAATCGGAGATTTTCTGCATTATCAGTGCGTCGAAATACGCCTCCTCCTCGGCCTCAAGCCTCACCGCGCGCGGATAGTTCGGCGTCTTGCGATCAGCAATCACCGTAGCATCGAAACCGTCAGTCTCGCGAACAAAACGTTCGACGCCGGCGCGGCCATACTCGCGCAGAAACCCCTGCAGCACCGCATCGAGGTAAGACTGGATGATTTCGAGACGGACGGAAGCCTGATCCGCTGATGCTTCATAGACGTAGAGCGGACAGCCGGGCGGCAGCTCAGCAGACAATTCCAGATCAGACGGGGTGAGCGATACTCGCTGGTAGCGCTCTTCACGCTGATCGACGGCGGCGAGATTCTCTGACCGATCGACAACAAGCAGACCGTCGATGACGGAGGCAGGGTCGCGCCGCACACTCAGGAGAGCACGGCTGCTTTCGCCATCGCGGCGCACCCACTGGCGGCGCCAGCCCTTAAGCTGCGCCGGGTATGCACCGACAATCTCCGTGCGGTGCGTATCGCGGTTGACGAGCGACCCGTAGCCGAAATAGGCGACCAGATCATTCATGCCGCAGCCCTCACCCATGTCACTCGACCCGTTTGCCCTTCTCGACGCGATATGTCGGCTGATACATCGTAACCAGTTCTTCGGCCGCCGACGGGTGCACCGCCATTGTTCGATCAAAATCATCCTTGGTCAGCCGCGCCTTGAGCGAGATACCCAGAACCTGAGCCATTTCGCCGGCATCCGGCCCCATGACATGAGCGCCAAGCACACGCCGGGTCTCGCTGTCGACAACGAGCTTCATGAGCATCTTCTCCTGCCGCCCGGACAGCGTGTAGCGCATGGGCCGGAAGCTCGCGCGGTAGATTTCCAGTCGGTCGAAGCGCTGCGCGGCCTCGTCCTCGGAAAGCCCCACCGTGCCGATTTCGGGCTGCGAGAACACGGCCGTGGCAATCGTGTCGTGATCGACTTCGGTCGGATTGCCCTTGTATTCGGTCTCGATAAAGCACATAGCCTCATGGATTGCGACCGGCGTGAGCTGCACGCGATTGGTCACATCCCCAAGTGCCCAGATGTTATCGACATTCGTGCGAGAGAAACCGTCGACCGGGATTTCGCCGATCTTGCCGGTCTCCACACCGGCAGCCTCGAGCCCCAGACCTTCGGTGTTCGGAATGCGGCCAATAGCCAGCATGACCTGACCGGCCTCAAGGGTGGCGCCGGACTTGAGATGAACGAGAAGATCACCCTCCCCGCGCTTTTCCACTCTCGTCAGGACGTCCTGGCACAGGATCCTGATGCCCTTGGCCTCCATCGTGGCGTGGAGCTCACGGCGCAGATCCTGATCGAAACGCGACAGGATTTCCTTTCCGCGATAGACCAGCGTGGTGTCGACACCAAGGCCGTGGAAGATATTGGCGAACTCGACGGCAATATAGCCGCCACCCTCAATGACGATAGACGCGGGCAGCGCCTCAAGGTCGAAGGCCTCGTTGGAAAATATGCAATGCTCATGGCCGGGAAGCGCCAGGTGCGGATTGGGACGGCCACCGACAGCGATGATGATCCTGTCGGCCGTCACGCGCTTTCCACCAACATCGAGCGTGTGACGATCCACCAGCGTCGCGCGGGCCTCGAATATCTCGGCGCCGGCATTCTCAAGCCCCTTGCGATAAAGGCCCTCAAGCCTGGCAATCTCACGATCTTTGTTCGTGACGAGAGTTTTCCAGTCGAAGGTGGGCTTGGGCACGGTCCAGCCATAGCCGGCTGCATCCTCGAAATGCTCCGGAAACTGCGAGGCGTATACAAAGAGCTTCTTCGGCACACAGCCGCGAATGACGCAGGTGCCGCCAAAGCGGTATTCTTCGGCAATGGCGACGCGTTTTCCAAGGCCTGCCGCAAGACGCGCAGCGCGCACCCCACCAGAACCGCCGCCAATCACAAAAAGATCGTAGTCGAAATCGCTCATTCTCTGATCCTCGCCCCTTGAATACCGTGAATCCGCCGCGCCCACGCGCTTCTGAAGCTCTGCAGCAACGGGAATGCTGCACCGCCGCACTCACTTAGAAACGCCCGTAGAAGAATAAAAGCCCGGTGCGACGACCGGGCTCTAACTGTTTCGTGATCGAAAGCTTACTGGGCGGTTTCCTCGCCGGCAGCCTCTCCGCTGCCGGTCGCTTCAGTCGCTGCCTGGATCTGCTGCCCGACCATCTGGGCGAGATCGCGCGCGATGCCGCGACGCCAGATTTCACCGGCCTTCAGGACCTCGCGGGTCACAATGGGGCCGTCCTCGATCAGTTTCATGCCCGTCGGGGAGGTGTAGAACTGCGCGATCTCGGTGAGTTCCTGCTCGGAGAAGACGCGGGCATAGGCCTGCGCAGCTTCCCGCTCGAGGTCGACCCGACGGCTTGCCAGCTCAATGGCCTTCTCGTCCACCGTGGCATTGATCAGGGCCACCATATCCGGGTTCTTGCGGATCAGCTCCGACTTGAGCGCCGCAGCGGCCTGTGGCAGCACTCCATCAAAATCGTCGGTCGCGTTGATCGCATCAATCGCGGAGCGCGCCGCGGCGAGATGCGATGAGGAAATCTCCTGCGCGCCGGCAGGAGCGAAAGCGAACGTCATCGCCACGGCTGCAGAAGCTGCAACAAGGCGGATGCGGGTTGCCAGATTCATGTGTTTCTCACTCCATTCTTGTTCATGCGGCCCCGAAGGTTCGCACCTCGCCGTCCCCAGCCACGAAAGCGGTATCGGCAAGGTCGAGAAACAGGCCGTGTTCTACAACACCCGGTATGGCGTTTAACGCATTCGCCAATGCTCTTGGATCGGGAATGCGGCCAAAAGATGCATCGACGATGAGATGTCCACCATCGGTAACGAAGGGCTTTCCATCCCGCTCCCGCACTTTCAGGGGCCCCTCCAGTCCCAGCCCACGCGCCGCCCTTTCAATCGTCCGAACGGTCGCACCGAGGCCAAAGGAGTTGACCTCGATCGGCAGTGGAAAACGGCCAAGTGTTTCGACGAGCTTGGACTTGTCGGCAATCACGATCATACGCCGTGAAGCGGCTGCAACGATCTTTTCGCGCAGCAATGCGCCACCACCGCCCTTGATCAATCCAAGCTGCGGCCCGATTTCGTCGGCACCGTCGATGGTCAGGTCGAGTTCAGGGGTTTCATCCAGTGTGGTGAGCGGAACGCCGAGCTCCCGACACAGCGCAGCCGTACGCTCGGAGGTGGGAACACCGATCACGGTCAGGCCGTCGCCAACACGCTCGGCCAGAACGCGGACGAACTCCTCAGCGGTCGAACCCGTACCGATTCCGAGCCGCATTCCCTCTTCCACCTGATCAAGCGCAGCGCGAGCCGCCTCGATCTTCAATTCACGCATATCCGCCGACATCTCGCCCCCGGTCATATCTCAGCGGTTCCTAACCCGTTTTACCGCTCCCCGCAATGCAGGCTGCGTGCCTGCGCGGGGACAGTGCCCAACTTGCTTCACCCGGCCTTGCGCGGTATCCCAGTGAAATTCAAGCAAGGGGACATCATGTCAGCGCCAATCATCGTTTTCGACCTCGACGGAACGCTTGTCGACACGGCACCGGACCTGCTCGACAGCCTCAATCACTGCCTTGAAACCGTCGATATGGAACCGGTGAAGCATGAGGACGTCAACCGCATCGTCGGTTTTGGCAGCCGTGTGATGATCGAACGGGCCTTCGCACTGCGCAAACGGCATCTGGCCGGCGGCCAGCTCGATGCGCTTCAGGCTGCCTTCCTCGATCACTATACGGCCAACGTTCCCGGGCACTCCAGGCCGTTTCCCGGCGCCGTCGAAACGATCGAACGCTTCCACGCGGCCGGCTACACGGCAGCGGTCTGCACCAACAAACTTGAGGGCATGTCGCTCTCCCTTCTCGAAGCGCTCGGCATCGTCGGACATTTCAGCGCGATCTGCGGCGGCGACACCTTTCCGATGCGCAAACCCGATCCGGGGCATCTCCTGCGCACAATCGCAATGGCGGGTGCGGACCCACAACGAGCCGTAATGGTCGGTGATTCGCGCACGGACATCGACACCGCCAAGGCTGCCGGCATTCCCGTCATCGCGGTCGATTTCGGCTACACCGACCAGCATGTGAGCACGTTCGAGCCGTCACGCGTGATCTCGCGCTTTGACGAATTGACGGTGGAGATGGTGGAAGGCCTGATCGCCGCGACGGCATCCTGAGCACAGGCGCGAAACCGCGCTTGACACCCACCCGCCGCGCCCCTTATATCGCGGCTCGCTTGACGAAGCTTCGTCAGCGGGCGCGTAGCTCAGCGGGAGAGCACACCCTTCACACGGGTGGGGTCGCAGGTTCAATCCCTGCCGCGCCCACCATTGTATTTCTCTTCTTTCTGTTTTCCCTACACACCAGAAACGGCCGGCACTGGTGATGGCGTGCCCGCCTGAACTGTTAAAATTTTACTCTTATCCTATTGTTTTTGCTTACTTCTCTTTCATCAGAATCATTGATCTCTCGTTAGGCAACCCCTTGGAGAGCAATCTGATGAAGGAGACGGGAGATGAAACCCCGCTACGAGATAATCCTTGACCCTTCAGAACTTTGGACCGTTTGGGATAATTTGCTGAACGTACCCGCAATGATCGGCATGACAGTCGTGGCCGGCATCAGCAAGTCTGAAGCGGAAGACGCCTGCTATGTTCTCAACGAGGTGGAAAAGCGGCGCCTTGCGCGGGAGGAGCGCAAGAAGGTCGCCAACTCGTAAGCACATATCTCGTATCAGGTCGCGCGTTGGGGCAGGCTTTCGGCGCTGTCCCCTCGTCCCGCCGGAATCGCAACCGCAATCGAGCTTTGCGGTTGAAGCGCTGGCGATGGTGGACTGCGCCTCCCAATTCCGACCTTTTCAAGACCGGCGGATCATCCTAAGCGAAGGGGACCGAGCCGATTCCGGAGTGAACCCGCATGAACCGCACAGCATCCGCCTTCCTTCTCGTCGCCGTTCTCACCGGATTGCTGGTTGCCCTCGGCTTCGCGCTGCAGATCAAGGGTTATGGATTTGGCAGCCTCGGCAATGAACGGCTCGATGGCCTTGCCAGTGCGGCCACCTTCGTGCCGCTCGCTGCTCTCTATGCGTTTACAGCCATGCTGGTGACCATACTTCCGATCCGGGCAGCAGCAATGGTGCACGCCAATGGGACGACCCCGATCTACCTGACCGCCGTGGTGCTTTTCGCAACGATCGTCGGGATGCAGATCACGCGGATGGCTTTCGGGAATGCGGGAGCGCTCTGGGCACTGGTCGACTGGCAGTTCGTGTTTGCAGCCGGCATCGTCGTGGCCCATTTGTCGCTCGATGCGCTGCGGCGCAACCTGCTTTTGCGCACGCTTGCCTTCATCGGGTTCGCAGCTGCCACCCTCATCTGTCTCTACTGGACATTCCGCTTCTAGGTCCTGACCCCAAGCCTGAGCTTCGAATCGCTCCTACAGGGACAGAGGGGACCACAGGTACAAAACCGTGGAAAGCAGCACAAACCTGTCACGTTTGTCCCGGCTCACCCAAACCTGGCTACCCCGTCTCTACCCATTTTGATGTGGTGGGTGGACCTATGGTCAGGCCCTAAAGCGTCCCAATCGACCGAATTTGCAGGTTTTTTGTTGGCTGTCCTGGCACCACAATTCCTCCCGTCGGATAAGTCCGAACCCCTGTCGTGAAGACTGTTCATGGGTCGCAACGATGATGTGGGCGGTGGGGATTCGCGCCAGGAAGATCGGCACCATCCGACTGAGGGAGGAGTGCACCATCATTCAAACTCCGAACGTTGCTCTGCACTTCGAAAGACGGCCTGCGGGCCGTGAAACAGCAGGACCGTGTAGACACAATATCACCTGAGAGATGAACAGTGATCGTGTCCGCACGGTTCTCATTTTGAGGATGAGGACACGATCATGCCTAAGCAAAACGGATTTGGCGTCTTCTTCCCTGGTTGGCCAGGCAACAAGCAATGGCAGGACCAGGATCAGGACCAGCATCAGCACCAGGGTGAATGGCAGCATCAGGGCCAGGAGCAGAACGCCATCAACACTGCTGAAAATACGGCAGGCAACGATGCTGACAACGCCGCCACCAACGATGCAGACAACACCAGCAATAACTCCAGCGCGAATAGCGCTGCCAACGCGGCGCAGAATGCCGCGAACAATCAGGCTGGCAACACCGCAGACAACGCGGCCACCAATGCGGCCGACAACGCAGCCAGCAACAATGCCCGAAATGCGGCGCAGAACAATGCCGAGAACAACGCAACCAACAACACCGACGTGGCAACCAATGTCGCCACTTCCGTCAACACATCCGTGAATGTCGGTCTCGACGGCTTTATTCCCTCTGACGACGACTTCGCCGACGTGGACATCTATGGTGGTGGATCGGTCGACGAATTGTTCATCAATCGCGACGGTGAGATTTCCTACGATCCGGGCGACGACATGTCGTTTGAGGACATCCTCAACAACTCGCTCAATGGCGGCGGCAACGACAACGCCTTCGTGATCGGACAGGTAAACGACCTAGTCGACAACGACACGCTTGAAAACCCGAACGTCTCCAACGAAGCCGATTTTAACCAGAACGGCAACGCTACCGGCGGTAGCGCTACAGCCGACGACGGCATCGTGGCCGGAGGAGACGGTGGCGAAGGCGGTGGCGATGCCGATGCCGACGGCGGCGATGGCGCACACGGTTATGCCGATGGCGGCTATGCTCGCGGTGGCATGGCTGATGACGCCAAGGCCTATGGCGGCAATGGCAACGGTGCCGCCGGCGGCTCCGGTGGAACTGCGACCGGTACGGGTCTAGGCCTCGGCGGCCTCGGTGTAGGCGTCGGTCTCGGCGGCGACGGCGGCACTGGTGGTGCCGGCGGTGCAGGCGGTGCCGGTGGTGCAGGCGGCCTCGGTGGCTATGGCACCGGCGGCATGGGCGGCACCGGAACCGGCGGTGCCGGTGGTGAAGGCGCAGGCGGCGAAGGCGGCGAAGGCGGTGATGCCGGCGACGGCGGCGACGGCGCAGCAGCCGGTGCAGCAGCAGCAGATGCAGCCGCGGCGGCAGCCGCAGCGCTGGGTGTGGCTGACGCAGCCGCGGCAGCGGATGCCGACGCAGCCGCAGCAGCGGCGGCAGGCGGCGACGGCGGTGCGGCCGGTACCGGCGGTGCCGGCGGAACCGGAACCGGTGCTGCAGGCGGTGAGGGCTCCGGCGGAAATGGCGGAACTGGCACAGGCGGCGACGGCGGCATGGGCGGCATGGGTGGCTTTGGCGGCGCAGCCGATGGCGGTGGCGGCCTTGGCTTCGGCGCAGGTGCCGGTGAAGGCTTCGGCCTCGGTGCAGCGCGTGGCGGCAATGGCGGCAATGGAGGCGACGGCGCAGGCGGTTGGGCTTCTGCAGTCGGCGGTGACGCCGGTGATGCATGGGCCGGACCGGTCTCAGGCGGCAACGGCGGCGCCGGCGGTATGGGCGGCATCGCCACCACAGGCGCAGGCGGCGCAGGCGGCGCAGGCGGCATGTGGGGCTCCAACAATGGCGATGACGGCTATGTGAACGGCATCTCCGAGGCAAGCGCCGATGCACTTGTCGATACGAGCGCCTTCAACCAGCAGATCGTCATGGGCGCCAATGTGCTCGGCAACACCGTGGACACCACGGTTGTCGGCGGCGATCTCAACAGCACGGTCGTCGGCGAAGACGACGCCTGACGGCAGCACAGAGCATTCCGGCGCCCGATCCCCCTGGGCGCCGGAACTGGAGGTTTGCGCAATTCACCCTTCGTCTGACACCCGCAAACCTCCACACCCTTCGAACGGTGCACAGGCGGCGATGATCGACAGGAAGTCGAAGCAAGGTGATGCTTTATGCATATGGATCAAACCACGGAAGCGATCGCCCACTTCATAGGACTGTTCTCCCAGGCGGTTGAGGAAGCCCGGTTGCGGCTCGACTATTCGGATTTCAAGGCGCTTCCGGATGCACCGCTGGAGCAGAACGACCTCCTCAACATCAAAATCAACATCGTCAGCCCCTATTCTCTGGAGGGCTTCAAACCCCGGGTCGATTACACCCCTCCTCCGGTCGACAGGTTCGATGCGCAGGTTTCCGTTGCAATCCGGTACGATCCCATCCCTCTTTATAATGAAGGCCAAGGCGCGCCCGCCGCTACCATTTGGGGAGCTGGAACACCGCCCCTGATGGCGGACGGAGAGGCTTTTGTAGAATACCAGCCCCTTGGCTCGCTCGCGCTCTATCTCAAGCAGCAGGCGCACCTTGAGGACAACGACTATCTCAGCATCGGCGGCCACGGGCTGCATTTCAGCTCCGTCGGCGACACCGATGCGGCGCTTATAGCGCTGATCAAGGCAGCCTCCCCGTTCCAGCCTTTCGGGGATCTTCATGAGCCGGGCTCGGCAGCTGAAATCGGTGACTTCATTCTCCACGCTCCGCACATCGCCGATGCATTCATTGACGCGATCGATGGAAACGACGGCGTCTTCGTTATGCGGGGCGAAAGCATCGAGGGAAAGTTTTTGAATGGCGAAGAAGTCGATGAACTGCCCGCCCTGGACACCTATCTCCCCGAGAAATTCAGCGCGGAGGAAGAAGCAGGCGACGCGGAGACCGACTTTTCCACACATGCAACAATGGATGTCGAGGCAGGAGCGAACCTTCTCGTCAACGAGGCCATCCTCGTCAACGACTGGTATGGAGCACCGGTGCTCGCGATAGCCGGCGACTATGTTCATTTCAACGCGATCAGCCAGTTGAATGTGTGGAGCGACAACGACACGACAAGCGAAGCGCTCAACGGCTGGAAATCATTGACGGAGGCGCCGACCCAGGCGTTCAACACCGCCACCATCCGGACCATCGACAACCCGCCTCCACCGGGTCTGGAAAACGCCAACGGCGAGCCGATCTTCCCCGCACACTGGCAGGTTTCGCGGATTGATGGCGATCTGATGCTGGCCAACTGGATCAAGCAGGTCAGCTTCGTGGAGGACAACGATATCACGGTAATGTCGGCCAGCGGCGGCGGAACGGAAATCGTTCTCGGCAACAACACGGTTATCAATGCCACGTCACTTGCGGCGCTGGGAAACTACTACGACCTGATCATCGTCGGCGGCAACGTCTATCACGCCAACATCATCTGCCAGACGAACATCCTTCTGGACGATGATCTGGTAGGCACGGTCGGCGACTTCCAGACCAGCGGCGCAGCGTCGCTCTCGACGGGCGGAAACCTCCTCTGGAACGAGGCCTCCATCACCCAGTACGGCACCATGTCGTTCGACACGATGCCGCCTTCCTATCTGGAGGCGCTCGAAAAACTGGGCGATGGCCCGGGGGCAGCGCCGCAATCGCTGTTGTCGGGGTCGGATTTCGCCGGTCTGACGACAATCAAGGTGCTCTACATTTCCGGCGACGTGGTCGATCTTCAATATGTCAGCCAGGTCAACGTTCTCGGCGATGCCGACCAGGTCGCGCTGGCAAAAAGCCAGAGTTCCGCACACGCCGACGCCTCCTGGGACATTTCGACAGGCTCCAACGCGCTCATCAACCAGGCGTCGATTGTCGATGGTGGCGTCAATTCCACGACATATACGGGCGGCTCGGTCTATTCGGATGAACTGCTGATCCAGGCTGAACTGATTTCTGACGATACGAACCTTTACACGCAGGGTGCGGACGCACTGGTGAGCGAGGCGGTGGCGTTTCTCAGCGATGATCTCATGGCATCGCCGGAGGGTGACGCAGACCAGAATGCGCCGGATCCCTCCACGCCTGACGGCGGCACGGCCGACGTAATGCAGACGATGCTCGGATAGGACGATCGGGGGGAACGACATGCTGGACAAACCGACCAAGCGCCCGGCGCATGTGAACGACGCATCGTCCTGCGCGCTGGGTATGGAAGACGAAGCCCGCAAAATGCGTATTCTGCGTACCGCCGATGAAGAGATTTCCCGCATATTCCGGGAGGTCGACGCTCGGGCTGCACGGCAGCGGGCCGAAGCCACTGAAGCGGAAACCCGTGACGCCCCCACCCCCGCAGGTCACAGTGAAACAAAACCAGCCGAAGAGGAGCCGGCTGCCTCCCCCGAAGGCGCGGAAGACGCCGCTGAAAAAGCACAGACAGGGCAGCCGGAGACGGCGTCAAAGCAGGACAACCAGAAGCCGGAAGCAAACAGAAGCGATCCGGAGATCACCAGGGTTGACGGAGCAAAAGATCAGTTTCACCGCCGGCTCGGTCCGGCCGACTTTTCCAAAAGCCTCACCGCCGGCCTCGCCGCGGTGCGCAAAAACATGCTGATGGTGCTGCTTTTCACCAATGCGAGCAACATCCTCGTACTCGCCATTCCGGTCTATCTCTTTCAGATTTCCGATCGCGTTCTTACGAGCCGCTCCACGGACACGCTGATCATGCTGACGGTCGTGATCGTGGGCGCTGTGCTGCTGCAGGCGATTTTCGACGCGATACGACGGTTCATCCTGATGCGCACCGCAGTCGAGGTCGCCGCCCAGCTCGGCGCGCCCATTCTGAGCGCGGCAGCACGCGCCTCCCTTCATGGTACCGGGCGCGAGTACCAGACCCTCGGCGACCTCCAGCAATTGCGTTCATTTCTGGTCTCGGGCACGCTGCTCGCATTTCTCGACATACCCTTCGCCCCGATCTTTATCCTGGCGGTGTTTCTCGTCCATCCGCATCTGGGAAGCATTGTGGTGCTGTCGGCACTGCTGCTCACACTGGTCGCATTCATCAACCAGCGCGCCACTGCCGCCCCGTTCGGCGAGGCAAATGTCTACCAGAGCAAGGCCAATCTGCATCTGGACTCCATGGCGCGGAACTCGCAGATCATCAACGCGCTGGCGATGATCCCCGAGGCAGTCAAGATATGGGGTCAGGACACCGCCGGTTCACTGAAGGCACAGGTCAAGGCACAGGACCGGAACATCGTCTCGGCGGCAACCTCCCGCGCCATCCGCCTTCTGACGCAGGTCGCGTTGCTTGGCTGGGGTGCGTATCTCGCCATCCAGGGCTACATCACCGGCGGCATGGTGATCGCTGCCTCCATCATTGCAGGCCGGGCGCTCGCACCGATCGAGGGCTCGATCGAAGGCTGGAACCAGTTCATTCTTTCGCGCGGCGCCTATCGGCGCATCTCGACGCTGCTTCGGTCTTCGCCGCTGAACCTCGAACGTCTTGTCCTGCCCAAGCCCGAAGGGCGGCTCGACGTGGAACGCGTGCTGTATGTTCCGCAGGGAACCAAACGCGTCGTGCTCAATGGCATCAACTTCGCACTACGCCCCGGCGATTCACTTGCCGTGATAGGCAATTCGGGTGCCGGCAAGACAACGCTTGGCAAGATGCTGGTCGGTTCGATCCTGCCCACCTCCGGCAGTGTTCGGCTGGACCTTATGGATCTGCGCAACTGGGACCAGCGCCAGTTCGGTGACAGTATCGGCTATCTACCCCAGGACGTTCAGCTCTTCCCCGGTTCGATCAAGGCCAACATTGCGCGCATGCGCGACGATGTGGACGATCAGGACATCTATCAGGCTGCCATCCTTGCCGACGTGCACGAGATGATCGCAACATTCCCGCAAGGGTACGAAACAATCGTCGCGACCGATGGGTCGCCTCTCTCAGGTGGCCAGAAACAGCGCATCGCCCTCGCCCGCGCCTTCTTCGGCAATCCGCGCATGATTGTGCTCGACGAGCCGAACTCGAACCTCGACAGCGCTGGCGATGCCGCTCTTGCCCGGGCTCTGAAACACGCCAAGCAGAACAGGATCACCGTGATCGTGATCACCCAGCGCCCCTCCCTGCTGCAGCATGTCGACAAGATTCTGCTGATGACAAACGGCACCATTTCGATGTTCGGCCGCCGCGAAGACGTGCTGCGCGCGCTGGCAGCCCACCAGGCCGGACAGTTGCAGAATGGTCCATTCGCCACCCAGCTTCCCTGAAGGCAGGCACCCGATGAGCTCAACAGATATCGCAAAACTCCAGGACATGACGTGGTACGCGGAAGTGCCACGGTCGATCCGCAAGCAGTCCATCGCCGGGATCATACTGCTCATTCTCTGTTTCGGAGGGTTCGGCATCTGGGCGAGTTTCGCACCGCTCGCTGCAGCCGTGATCTCCCAGGGCAGTTTTGTCGCCACTGGTCAAAACAAGATCGTTCAGCATCTGGAAGGGGGCGTCATCAAGGAAATTCTGGTTTCGGAAGGCGACCACATCACAGCCGGCCAGCCCCTGCTCCAGCTTGATGAGACCTCCGCCCTTGCCAATGAACGGCAGCTCTTCCTGCGGCGTGCGCGCCTCCTTGCCATCGTCGCCCGACTGAGTGCCGAGTATCAGGAGAAGGACAGGATCGACTTTCCCGCCGAATTGACGGAGCGGACGGTCGACCCTGAAGTCGCAGAAATTCTCGATAGCCAGAAACTCAACTTCACATCCTCGAAACGCAAGCTGAACAGCGAGATCGAACTCCTGAACAACAACATCGCCGCGCTCGAAATCCGTGGACGCGGCTACGAAGCGCAGCACGAGGCGCTGACGCGCCAGCTCGCCTTCCTTTCGGACGAGTTCTCCGGCAAGCAGAAGCTCTACGAACAGGGGCTCATGCGCAAACCCGAAATTTCCGCGATCAAGCGCGCCATGGCCGAAGCGGAGGGACAAATCGGACGTCTTGCCGCAGAGGTGGACGAAACACAGGCCCAGATCGCTCGGTATCGGCAACAGGCCGACCAGACACTCGCCGCCTATCGTCAGGCGGCGCTCGACGAACTGCAGGCCATCGAAGCGGAACTGGACGCGGTGCGCGAACAGTCACGGACGGCCGAAAACGTGCTGCGCCGCGCCACCATCAACGCGCCTGTCACCGGCACGGTCATACGGCTCTACTACCACACGCCCGGCGGCGTGATCGAAAGTGGCAAGAGCATTGCCGAGATCCTGCCATCCGACGTCCCCCTGATCATCGAAACGCAGATACCGCGTACCAAGATCGACAGTGTCCGCGTGGGCCAGGAGGCAAACGTTCGGCTGACGGCACTCAACCAACGCACAACGCCCGTTCTGACGGGCGAGGTTTTCTATGTTTCAGCCGACGCCCTGCGCGATCAGTCGGCAGCCGACAAGCGCGAGATCTATCTTGCGCGCGTGCGCCTGCCACCGAGCGAACTTGCGCGCGTCCGCGGTTTCCTGCCCACACCGGGCATGCCTGCGGAAGTGCTGATCCAGACTGCTGAACGCACATTCTTCGAATACCTTTCGAAACCGATCATGGACAGTATGAACCGCGCCTTCCGCGAGGACTGAGCCGGTTCTTGCCGGCGTGGACGCCTGAAAAGCGGGGTGATAGCATGTTTTCCATCGAGCCATTCGAGGTGAGTGCTGGCAGTCTTGCGATGAAGGAAGGCAGTTCGCGTTTTCGGGACGTGCTGACGCTGCTGGGGCAGCTCAATTATACGTGGACGAACACGGAGAGCCTCCTTATCCACCTCATCGCCGGGCTGGCGCGCGTTGACATGGAAACGGCGACGGTCATCTTCCTGACCCTCAACACCTCCCGCGCCCGTGTCGATCTGGTCGAGCGCCTCGCAAAGCTCGATCGAACCGATGCGGATATTCGCAAGGACGTGTTGAACGTCACGCGCAGGATGATGAGCGAATCCAGGCTCCGGAACAAATACAATCACTGCATCTATTCCTTTGACGATAGCGGGGAAAACGTCTCAACGCTGCTCATGAGGATTTCCGATTCCGGCGACCGGCTCAAATACGGAAAAGTCGATGCGATCGACGATGCGGAGATCGCCAATATCACCAGTTCAATCAATCGGCTGATTGCCACGAACCGGGAAATCTGGGCGCTGGCGAAAAAGCATGGTTTTCCAGTGTGAACGCCCTGCGCGAAGCATCCCCACGCTCTAACCACATTGGTTTCACGATCAGCCTTATTGATGAATTGGTCGTGGCAGGCGACCAACGCTAGGGTTTCCCAAGATATCCGCGCCCTTCAGGGCACGGGTGAAAGCGGGCCGGAATTCTGAAAATGGCGCTGGATCAGATCAAACAGGGGCTCAAGCAGGCGCGTGGAGCCGCTTTCCTGCCGTTTCAGGCGGCAGCCGGGCGCATGCGGATGGTGGCGCATCGTCCGGTGCGTTTTTCCGGCGTCTACACGACATATGAGGATGCCTTGACCGCTGCAAATCAGCGCGGCCTTGCTGGATATGATCATGACGCGGTGGCCGGCGTGGCGTTCGATCAAATGTGCCGCCTGGTGCCCTGGGATTACCCGGTTCTGTTCTGGCTCAGCCAGATCAGGCAGGATATCCGATCACTGCTCGATGCAGGTGGCCATATGGGCACCAAGTTCCGCGCTTTCCGCACGATCCTGCCCGAAATCGAAACCCTGAAATGGACCGTCTACGACGTGCCGGCCATTGTCAAAGCGGGAGAGAAACGTGCCCGCGACGAGGGCATTGAAAACCTCTCCTTCACAAGCCGGCTGGATGGCCACGGCCCCTGCGACGTGTTTCTCGGATCAGGGCTGCTGCAATATCTCAACGTTCCATTGCCCGATCTTCTCGGCCGTCTCGCCGCGTCACCAAAACACCTGCTTTTGAACAAGGTGGCGTTGCGCAAGGGGAAAACCATCGTCACGCTGGAACGGATCGGGCCGGCTCTGGTCCCTTACCAGATACGCAATGAAGCCTCCTTTCTGGCAGAGCTCGAAGGCATCGGCTACCGCATCGCCGATCGCTGGAACATTCCCTCCCTTTCTCATGTGATAGACACGCATCCCGAATATGGTGCGAGCGAAAGCGCCGGTTTCTACTGCACAAGGCGCTGACCGCCCGTACCGAGGGGTTTTTCGCAGCCACAGTCATGCCGATTGCGCATGTCTGCCCTTCTTCTGAAGTCTCTTTCCTTGGAGCGCATTCTCCTCTACCACGGAGCCGGTTCATTTCGAGGTCGAGAAAGTGCAACCATCGACAATCCGGACGGCCACCTATCCAGCGGCCATTTTCGCTGTCTACGTCGCCGCTTCGATGCTTCTTCCAGCCGCGGTTGATCTCTATTACGGAAATGACGACTGGGAGATTTTCGTCGTCTGCTCGCTGGCCACGGGCGCCATTGCCCTGACCATTGCCGCCGCCACGCGCGCGCCGCTTACCCGTGGCTCGACACGATCGACCTTCCTGGTCGTGGTTCTCTTATGGCTGATGCTGGGATTGGTGGGCGCACTGCCATTTTACACGGCATCGCTGAAACTTGATCTTGCTGAAGCCGTCTTCGAATCGGTTTCCGCCATCACGACCACCGGCTCCACCGTCATTTCGGGACTGGACAACCTGCCGCCCGGGCTGCTGCTGTGGCGCTCCATCCTGCAATGGATCGGCGGGGTTGGCGTTGTCGCGCTTGGCCTCTTCCTGTTGCCGCTACTCAAAGTCGGCGGCTTTTCCTACTTTCGGGTGGAATCCTCGGACATCGAGAACCGACCTTTCGAGCGCTTTATCAGTTTTCTCATTGCGCTTGTCGGCATCTACTGCCTTTTGACCGCACTCTGTGCACTGGCCTATGCGGCCGCAGGCATGAGCAATTTCGATGCCGTCAATCACGCCATGACCACCATCGCGACCGGTGGCTTCTCCACCCACGACGCATCGTTCGGTTATTTCGAAGGCAACGCGGTTTTGTGGGTCGGCACTGTGTTCATGCTCCTCGCCGCCCTGCCCTTCTCGATCCTGGTTCTTTTCTTCGCACGTGGACGCCTCGACGCCCTGCGGGACCCGCAGATAAGACTGTTTCTCGGCTATGTGACTTTGATTGTCACTGTTCTGGCGGTCCAGCGCCGCATCACCACCGGCGATCCGTTTGACGACATTCTCGCGTCTACCGCCTTCAATTTTGCTTCGATCATCACAACGACGGGCTTTGCCAGCGAGGATTACACACTCTGGGGGCCGTTCGCTGTGACCCTGGCCTTCTTCGCCACCTTCCTGGGCGGCTGCTCCGGTTCGACGTCCGGCGGCATCAAGGCTTATCGCTTCCTCATTCTTGGTGCGATGCTGCGCAACGGGCTGCGTCTGCTCATTCATCCGCACTCCGTCCAGGCACTGCGCTATGGCAAGCGCATCGTCGATGAGGAGATGCAGCGATCGGTCGTGCTCTTCATCGTCGGCTTTCTCGCGTCCTGGGTGGTCGCGACGCTTCTCCTGTCGGCGACGGGCCTCGATTTCCTGACGTCGATCACGGGTTCACTCACCGCATTGACCAATGTCGGTCCCGGCCTCGGCACCACGATCGGTCCCGCAGGCAATTTCGTTCCGCTCAGCGACTTTGCAAAATGGGTCCTGTCGGCGACCATGCTGCTCGGCCGGCTCGAAATTCTCGCCGTCGTGGTGCTTCTGGTGCCCACCTTCTGGCGCGACTGATCAAATCCGCAAGCCAATCCGCCGATGGCTGCGGTCTGCGATGGGCACTTCAGCCCATCGGTTCCGTGCAGTGTCAGATGCTCGAGGAGCGCAGATCGGTGGTCTTTTCCAGCGCAGTTTTCAGACGTGCATCACGTCCATAAACGTCGCCGTGATAGGAGATAACGCCATCCGTCTGCGGCCAGGCCGTGAAATAGCCGACATAGACAGGAATATCGCGTTCGATCCTGCGCCGTGTGGGACGGCTGCGATCGCCACTCTCAATGGCACGCGAGACCTCGTCGACCGAAATGTCGAGGACCGCTGCCGCCATGGCCCGCGGATCTGCCAGTCGGACGCAACCGTGGCTGAACGCACGGGTATCGCGCTGGAACAGGCTCTTGGACGGCGTGTCATGCATGTAGATCGCATGCCGATTGGGAAACAGGATTTTCAGTTCCCCAAGCGCGTTGTTGCGCCCAGGCTTCTGGCGCACGCTATAGGGCACGTTGCTTCCATACTGCCCCCAGTTCACGGCAGAAGACGAGACCTGACGCCCCTGGCTGTTCACCACCTCATAGCCGTTGCGATCGAGATAGCTCGGATCGCGCCAGAGTTTCGGCAGCATCTCATTGACGAGGATGGACCGCGGAACGCCCCAATACGGATTGAACTCGACGGTTTCAAGCTTGTCGTAGAAAAAACTGGTCTGGTTGGCATTGCGCCCCACAACCGTGCGCATGGAGATGCGTGGCTTCCCGTTCTCGAAGAAGTCGACAGTAAATGAAGCAGCGTTGATCACCACACGCGTGTCACCCAGTTTCGAGGGATGCCAGCGCAGCCGCTCGAGCGCATAAAGCACCTTTTCGATGCGCGCTGCCTTTGAGACGCCCGCGATTGCCGCCACCGTGCGTGGCCCAATAATGCCGTCCGGCTTGAGCCCGTGGCTCTCCTGCGCCGCCTTGATCACCGGCACCAGCGCGTCGGAATATCTTTCGCTCCCCTCGTGCTCTCTCAAAGCCGCACCATGGGTCTCCATGAAGGCCCCGCTGGCGTCGCGTTCGATGATCTTGAGCAGCTTGGCAAGTTCAGAGCTCTCTCCACCGGGGCGCACAAACGTCTTCGGGTCGACGACAATTTCACGCTCGGCAGCCCCGCGCAAAACCTCCAGTTCCGCGCGAAGTTTGCGATAGACATCGTTGCGCGGATGCAGCCCTTCCAGATAGCGGTCCGCCTCCGGCATATTCGCCATGAAGCCGATGCTCTGCACCAGATCCATCGGTTTTTCGGGGAAATCGTGATAGCCGGAGAGCTTGTTCGGATTGACACGCCCGGCATGTGCATCACGCGCATAACGCAGGGCCCGCGCGGTCAGCGTCATTTCAAAACGGATCAACTCCTTCTGACGCGCCGCTATATCGTCATAGGAAAAGTCGCTACCGGGCACTCCAACCGTGTAGTCGACGTCGGAAAGCCCATGGCTGGAGGCTTCCGCAAGCACCCGCAACACGCGTTTTGCCCGCTCGTTGACCTGATAGCCGGAAACCCAGACGAAATCAGGATATTTCGAATAAAATGCGACGATTGCCGCTGCAATGTCCTTCTCAGCGTATAGCTCTACCCCTTCCAGCATGGGCAGGGCCTCGCGGAACGCAACACCCTCAAGGGCGGGCTGAAATGCGCTGTCGGCTGCTGGAACCGAAATATCGGAAAACTCGACGTGAACGAGCGGCGCAGGTCTGTAACTGTAGTAAGACGGGCCGGAAATCCTGGGTGCCTTTGCCGGCTGCCGCCTGACCGGCGCGGGTTTCACCGTCCGCGGCGGCTCGCTTCGCGCCCGGCTGGTGGCGCGGTTGCCGCCTCCGAACAGCATATCAAATAGATTGTCCGACTGCGCATGGGCCTGCCCCACGCTTCCGGCGAACAGCATTGCTGCCACACAGGTCAGCCCGCTTTTGCGCATGGACTTTAACATCATCGCTCACCCCGCCGAGACCAAGCCTCGTTGCCACAACCACGATATTCTGAATCACAACCAAAATAACAGGTCTCAGCTGCAGGGTCGCGGGGTGATCGATAAAATTATTATGAAATTCACGCTCAATCGCCAATTGGTAAACAATCTTCTAAAGACATGGCGGCGGCAGGTTGCAGGCGCCGCTCTCTGCGTGTCGCGACGAAAGCCGCCACGCGCGCCGCAATACCGGGATCGGCAAGAATCCGGCGATGCCCCAGACCGGGCGCCCAAACCAGCGAAACATGCGTGCCCGCATCGCCCATGGCCCTTGCATCAGATGCAGGAACTTCCTTGTCCTCCGGAGCGTGAACGATCAGGGTCGGCAGTCGCACATCGCGCAGCTGTTCCGCCGCGACGAACGCCTTCAGGGGCGTTCCGGCAATGGCCTCGACCCGGCCTTCGAACGCCTTTTGCGTCTTCGGTCCAAGGCCCATAAAGGCACCGAACTGGGAAAAGAGATCGGGCAGCGCGTTCGGCGAGGCAATGGTCACCAGTCGTCGAACGGAAACCTGCGGGACGCCGGCGACAGAGCCGGCAATCGCATTAAGAGCGACGGCCCCGCCGAAGGAGTGACCCACCATGGCATCAAACGGTCCCAGCCATTGCGCCACGGCGCTCACCGCCGCAACCGCCTTAGGGATATTAAGAATGCGTCCGCCCGAGACGCCATGTCCCGGAAGATCCATGGAAACGACGCGGAAGCCGCGCTGAAGCAATGCCTCAACGACCACGCGCATGTGCTCGGTACGCGAGCGCCAGCCGTGAAGAACAAGAACCGCAGGACCGTCACGACGTGCGCCCCAGTTCATAAACTCATAGGCAACAACCGCGCCATGCGTCGTCGTCAGCGGATGTTTGCGCGCTCGGCGCATGAAGTCTTTCGACTGGGCGAGAACGCGCCTTTCCTTCTCGGTCAGCCGCGTCGGACTGGGTGTTCGGCAAAACAGGCCAAACGCCATACGACCGCCGAGACTTGGCGCGACATGTTCGAGTGTGCCAAAAAGGCTCTTCAGGATGCGCAGGCCGAAACGAGTCATGGTGGAAACCCATATAATGTTCAAGCATGAACAAAGTTAGTTCAATCATGAACAAAATACAAGAACTCCCCTGGGACAATCCGCGTTTTCGCACATGGATCGCCGTGGCGCGCGCGGAGAAAGCCATTGTCCGGGCACTTAGCAAGGCGCTCGAACCGCTCGGCCTCAAGATTGCGCAGCTTGACATGCTGATGAATCTTTATCGCCACCCCGGGCAATCCCAACACGATCTTGCGCGTCGCCTGCTCGTCGGGCGCTCCAACATCACCATGCTGCTGCCGCAACTGGAAACGCAGGGACTGGTGCGCCGTGAAAGCGACGCCAACGACCGGCGAATCTTACGGCTCTACCTGACGCAGGACGGTGAAGAGCGTTTGATGGAAGCGCTCGCCGTCTACACCAGGCTGATCGACCGCGTGATGGCCCAGTCGACGCCGGAGCAATGCGAGGCCATGGGCGAGCAGATGCGCCGCATCAGTGAAGCACTCGCTGAAGATTGAATAGCGGCCTGTTAAGGAGACACAGGCCGCTTCACTGTTCCCCATCCGCTGCCGGAACATTCAGATAGTTGCGTGGCGAAGCCCCCAGCATCCTCTTGAACATCGTCGTGAAGGCGGCCACGCTCTCATAGCCCAGGTCCAGCGCCACGTTGGTTACAGCTTCGCCGCTCGCCAGCCTCGGCAAAGCAGCAAAAAGGCTGGCCTGCTGGCGCCAGAGCGACAGGCTGAGCCCGACCTCCTGCTTGAAACGGCGGGTGAAGGTGCGGCGGCTCATGCCCGCCGAATGCGCCCACTGATCGATCGTCACGCGGCTTTCCGGCGCGTCAAGAAAGGCGCGGCACATGCGTGCGAGCCGCGGATCAGAGGGAAATGGCAGACCCAGCGGCAGCTCCGGCAGACGCGGAATCTCATGCATGATGAGTTCATAGAGCAAGCCGTTGCGGCCCGTCGGTCGGGCAACATGCGGCAAAGGCGCCACCTCCTCCAGAAGGCTGCGCATCAATGGTGTGATGCCGACCACGCGCGGTCTTGCCGGCAACCCTGAAATTGCCTCGGGAAGCACGTAAACCGATTGCATGCGCACATCGGTCATCATTTCGACCGCGTGCTGGATACCCGGTGGAATCCAGATCGCCTGCCCTGCCGGCACCATCCAGTGTCCGAAGCCGGTCTTGACCAGAACCACGCCGCTGCTTGCGTGAAGGAGCTGCCCGCGGCTGTGGCGATGGATAGGCACCTGAACATGTGCCAATTGCGCAATCTCGCCAACAACCAGATCGCCCTCGACCTCCTCAAGCCAGTTGCGTCGCTTTTCGTCGTCGACCGGGCGATCAGTATTGAAAACCACCGTATTGGGGCTGCGCGGAGAATTCATTTGGCCCACTTGCGAAAAAAGTAGACCAAATCACCAAGGCAGGTCATTTGCAAGAGGCGTATAAGCGGCTGCTGTCTTGAGGGCGGCCTCTTCTCATGGAGCATTGACGTGACCGATACCACCGCCAACCGGCCCTCCACGCCGGCAGAACAGACCGCCTTCGCGGTCCTGCTCGCCGTCAGTTTCTGCCACATGCTAAACGACATCATGCAGTCAATGCTCGCGGCCATCTATCCGATGCTGAAGAGCGATTACGGGCTGGATTTCTGGCAGATCGGCCTTCTGACCATGGCGTTCCAGGTGACGGCGTCGCTGCTGCAACCGGCCATCGGGCTGACCACCGACAAGAAACCCATGCCCTACTCCCTGCCCGTCGGCATGGGATCGACCTTTATCGGACTTCTGCTTCTGGCCACGGCGGCCAACTACTCGCTTCTCCTGGTCGGCGCAATGTTCGTGGGCCTGGGCTCGGCGATCTTTCATCCCGAATCCTCGCGCGTTGCCCGCCTCGCCTCGGGTGGTCGATACGGCCTGGCGCAGGCCGTCTTCCAGGTGGGCGGCAATGCCGGCACCGCCATCGGCCCGCTGCTCGCTGCCTTCATCGTCGTACCCCGGGGCCAGGGCAGCGTCGCCTGGTTCTCGCTTGCGGCACTTCTCGGCATGATCGTCCTGTGGCGCGTGAGCGCGTGGTATGCGGAATACCGCCAGCGCACCGCCACACGTGCAGCACCTTCTCCGACCCTCACCCTGCCCCGCGGCAAGATTGCCATGTCTCTGGCAATCCTGGTCTCACTGGTGTTCGCCAAAAATGTCTATATGGCCGGCATTTCAAGCTATTATACGTTCTTCCTGATCGAAAAATTCGGCGTCAGTGTCCAGCAGTCGCAAATCCTGCTGTTCGTTTTCCTAGGCTCGGTTGCCGCCGGCACCGTGCTGGGCGGGCTGATCGGCGATCGTATAGGCTCCAAGACGGTCATCTGGTTCTCCATCCTCGGCGTGCTGCCCTTCACGCTGGCCCTGCCCTATGCGAATTTCTTCTGGACCCCGATTCTTACCGTCGCCATTGGCCTTATCCTTGCATCCGCTTTTCCGCAGATCGTCGTGTTCGCACAGGAGCTGTTGCCGGGCCGCGTGGGTATGGTCGCCGGCATGTTCTTCGGCTTTGCCTTTGGGCTTGGTGGCCTTGGCGCAGCCGTGCTCGGGATTATCGCAGACAGGACCGGGATCGAGTTCGTCTACCAGATCTGTTCCTACCTGCCGCTGCTCGGCCTGTTGACGGTTTTTCTCCCAAACCTCAAGAAGGCAGGCTGAACCCAAATGGAGACACATCGTGAAAGTAAAACGCATTGTCGCCAACATCGCCTCGGATCGGGTCGGAGAAGCGAAAAGTTTCTACGGCGATGTCCTCGGGCTCGACACGCTGATGGATCAGGGCTGGATTGTGACCTATGGTACGCAGGAAAAGACGCGCCTGCAGATGAGCGTCATGTCACAGGGCGGATCGGACACCCCCGTGCCCGACCTTTCCATCGAAGTGGACGACCTCGATGAAGCGCTTGAACGGGTTGAGAAAGCAGGCTTCCCCATCGAATACGGCCCTGCGGAGGAACCGTGGGGCGTGCGGCGCTTCTACACCCGCGATCCCTTCGGAAAGCTGGTCAACATTCTGACCCATCGCTGAGGCGGGTCACCACATCGTCTTCTGGGCGCGATCGGGCCATTCCCGGTCATAGGCCTCACCGTCGATCTCCCTGCGGCTCGTCGCCTGAAGAATCTGTCCGGGCGTCGGCAGATCCTCGGGGTTCGCATGCTTCGCACCGTTCCAGAGATCGGACCGGACAATCGCCCGCGCGCACTGGAAATAGACCTCGTCCACCGAAAGCACGATGACTGAGCGCGGTGCGGCTTCGTCTATGGCAAAGGAGGCACATAGTTCCGGATCAATTGAAAGCCTGGCCCGCCCGTTGACGCGCAGGGTCGTACCCGATCCGGGAATGAGGAAGAGAAAGGCCGCCCGTTCGTCACGAACGATATTGCGCAGCGAATCCGCGCGGTTGTTGCCGCGACGGTCCGGCATCATCAGCGTTTTCTCATCGTGGATACGCACGAAGCCGGGCCTGTCACCGCGCGGCGAGCAATCGATTCCCTCCGGCCCGATGGTGGCAAGCGCCACAAAGGGCGACGCGTCGATCAGTTTTGCATATTCCGGTATCACCCGGTCCGTCACCTTGACCAGCGACGCCTTTCCGGGCGTACCGTAGAGCGCCTCAAGTGCGTCAATCGACGTGATGGTGTACGCGTCCGCCTCAGGTGTCACGGCTCAACCCCTTCTCCTCTAGTTCGTCAAGATATCCCTGCCACCTGGCATCCTTCTGCGTGGCCAGTTCATGCAGATAAACCCAGGTGAAAATACCGCTCTGATGTGCATCGCTGAACACGAGACGCACGGCATAATTGCCCACCGGCTCCGCCCGAGTGATGGTCACATGCCGCTTGCCGGGAACCGTTATACGCTGCTCGGGTGAGTGTCCCTGCACTTCGGCCGAGGGCGAGAGCACCCGCAGCATTTCGGCCGAAAGTTGCACCGGTCCGAGATCCGGGAACAGAACCGTCATCACCGAACGATCCTTGGAAACACGCAGTTCCTTGGGAGGCTTCATCCGTCACCACCTTTCGCCCGTAGACCTATTCAGCTTTGGTCCAAGTGAAAAGCCCTTCCGTGCGATTGCCCCGGCAATTGTACAAATGCTAGCCTGCAGCGCTTGAACAGTGAGCACTATGTGACGACATAGCAGGGTAAGGTCCTGATGAAGAATGCCAGCGAAAGCGAGCCCATGACGCAGAGCACCATGATCGATCCCTTCGGACGTGCCATCGACTATCTGCGCGTTTCGGTGACCGACCGCTGCGACTTCCGTTGCGTCTACTGCATGGCGGAAGACATGACCTTTCTTCCCAAGCGTGACCTGCTCAGCCTTGAGGAACTGGACCGGCTCTGCACCGTCTTTATTGAGAAAGGCGTGCGGCGCCTGCGTCTGACCGGTGGCGAACCACTGGTGCGCAAGAACATCATGCATCTGGTACGCCAACTCTCGCGGCACCTGAAATCCGGTGCGCTCGACGAACTCACGCTCACCAGCAACGGATCGCAGCTCGAACGCTTTGCCGGCGAACTGGCCGATTGCGGTGTGAAGCGCATCAACGTCTCGATCGATACGCTCGATCCGGACAAGTTCCATGCCATCACCCGCTGGGGTCGGCTTGAAAAGGTGATGCGCGGCATTGAGGCTGCGGAGGAAGCCGGACTTAAGATCAAGCTCAACACCGTGGCACTCAAGGGTTTCAACGAAGGCGAGATTCCCGACATGCTGCGCTGGGCGCATGGGCGCGGTATGGACATGACCGTGATCGAGACGATGCCCATGGGCGAGATCGACGCCGACCGGACCGACCAGTATCTTCCGCTGTCCCTCCTTCGCGCTCAACTGGAGCGGCAGTTCACGCTGAAAGACATCCCTTTCAAGACAGGTGGCCCGGCGCGGTATGTGGAAGTCGCTGAAACGGGCGGCAGACTCGGCTTCATCACCCCGATGACGCATAATTTCTGCGAAAGCTGCAACCGCGTCCGCATCACCTGCACCGGCATGCTCTACATGTGCCTCGGCCAGGATGATTCAGCCGATCTGCGCGCCGCCCTCAGAGCTTCGGAAGGCAATGAGCTGCTGGCTGACGCCATCGACAATGCCATCGCCCGCAAGCCCAAGGGGCATGACTTCGTCATCGACCGGCGCACCAGCCGTCCCTCGGTCTCCCGGCACATGAGCGTCACAGGCGGCTAGCGCATTTTGCAGTCAGGTGGAATCACCTGACGTCCGCACAAATGCGGAAAAGCAGTCAGACAGATCGGAGCGGCGTTTCCGTGAAAAGGTGAATCGCTCCAGGACTGGATCGCCAGTTTTTCGGCAACGAACCAATTGCCAAGTCCATAAGGTATACTTAGCATCAATACCTGTTTTGGAGGTGGGATTCGTTTTTCACCAAAAATCGTAGGAACTCGTTCAACGTAGACACGCGGCCCCAAGGGCCGGATACGTGTCCAGCGTTGTGCATCGCGGGGTGGTCGTGTCGTTTTCGCCGAATGCGCGCGGTGCGCTTTTTATGTCCATTGCAATGGCCGGCTTCACCGTTAATGACGGTCTGACCAAGCTCGTCGCCGAAGCCATGAATATGGCGCAGGTCATGCTGGTGCGCGGGGTCATGGCGACGCTTGTCATGCTGCTGCTCGCCTGGCACTGGAAAGCACTGAAAAAGCCGCGCGCAGTCCTGCACCCGATGGTGGCGCTGCGTGTTGCAGGCGAGACCGGTGCCACCATTTGCTTTCTTTCGGCCCTCGCACATATGCCGATCGCCAACCTCGCCGCTGTCATGCAGGCGCTTCCACTGGCCGTTACACTCGGAGCAGCCTTCTTCCTGAATGAGCCTGTGGGCTGGCGCCGCTGGAGCGCGATTATCGTTGGCTTCATCGGCATATTGATCATCATCCGGCCCGGCTTCGACGCTTTCAACGCCTATTCGCTTTACGGTGTCGCTGCGGTTGCATTCGCCACCATGCGGGACCTGACGACCCGGAAGATTCCGTCCGATATACCCTCTCCGATGATTTCCACGGTGACGGCCGCATCAGTGACCATCGCCGGCGCAGTCCTGCTCGTCCCCTACGGAGGATGGTCCCCCATGAGTGGAGCAGACTTCGCCATTCTCGTGGGCGCCACCTTATGCATTGTCTGTGGCTATCACTTCATCGTTCTGTCCCTGCGGGCCGGCGAGCTCTCCTTCATCGCCCCCTTCCGCTATACCGCCCTCCTGTGGGCCATCGGCCTCGGCATCGTGCTTTTTGCAGACTGGCCCGATCGCGTCATGATGGCGGGGGCCTTTCTGGTGGTCTGCTCGGGCCTCTACACGCTTTACCGCGAACAGGTCGTCAACCGGACAAAGCCCGCAGCCAGGAGCACAGGCCCCGGCATGGCCACGGAAGGCACATGAAGATTTCGACCATTCATTCAAAACCGTCTGACTGGCTCGGATCCCATTCCAGCGCGCGCCAACTCCGGCCTGTTCGCACCGACCATTGATTATGCAAGGCTCGCAATACGTTATGGAAAAACTTTTATCCCGCTCCGCCACGCCCCCTCATATCGTCACGCTGGTTATCGCCACTGCGACGGCAGCGGTCTCGATGAACGTGTTCCTTCCCTCCCTCCCTGGTATGGCGGAATATTTCAAGGCGGATTACAGCATCGTCCAGCTGGCGGTCTCGCTCTACCTTGCCGCCACCGCCGTTCTGCAACTGGGCATCGGCCCGGCCTCCGATCACTTCGGCCGCCGTCCGGTCATGCTCACCTGCTTTGCCATCTTCATTCTGGCCACCATCGCCGCCCTGGTCGCGCCCAATATCACCGTCTTCCTTATCTGCCGGGTGATGCAGGCATTCGCTGCGGCAGGCATGGTTCTTTCCCGCGCCATCGTGCGCGACACGGTGGGCGCCGATGAAGCCGCCAGCCGCATCGGCTACATCACCATGGGCATGACGCTCGCTCCGATGCTCGGTCCTTTGATCGGAGGCTTTCTCGATGAGCTCTATGGCTGGAAGGCGACGTTTTACCTGATCCTGGGTTTCGGGCTGCTCTCTCTTCTGATCGTCTATCTTGATCTCGGAGAAACGAACCACACACCATCCAGCAGCATGACCGCTCAGGTCAGAAACTATCCCGAGCTCTTCCGGGCCCGGCGTTTCTGGGGCTATACGGCGACAGCCGCCATGGCGTCGGGAGCGTTTTTCGCCTTTCTTGGCGGCGGCCCATACGTGGCGACCGAAATTCTCGACCTCACCCCCTCGCAATACGGGATGTATTTCATACTGATCTCGGTGGGGTACATGATCGGCAACTTCCTTTCCGGTCGCTTTTCGAAGCGGATCGGCATCAATCCGATGATGCTGGCAGGCAATACTCTTGCATCTCTCGGGCTTGTCCTCGCGCTGGTCCTCTTTGCGGTCGGCTTCTTCCATCCCATGTCGCTTTTCGGCCCGTCATTTTTCGTCGGGATAGGCAATGGCATGACCATGCCGAACGCCAATGCCGGCATCGTCAGCGTTCGGCCGCACCTGGCCGGCTCCGCCTCGGGCCTCGGCGGCGCGCTGCAGATTGGCGGCGGCGCCGCACTTTCGGTGATCGCCGGCGCTGTCCTTTCGCCTGAAACAGGCCCGTTTCCGCTGATCTGGGTTATGCTCGTATCCTCCGTGCTCGCCATCGCCGCATCGCTCTACGTGATCTATGTTGCCAGGCAGGCTGGAAACATCTGAGGCCGAGCGATGAGAAAGGGCATTGTCGGAGTAATCCTCGCAGGTGGAACGGCACGCCGCCTGGGTGGTGGCGACAAGGGAATGCTGCGCCTCAATGGGAAAACAGTCATCGAAGCGGTCCTCGACAGGCTCTCGCCACAGGTTGACCGCATTGCCCTCAATGCCAATGGCGACCCGAACAGGTTTGCAGCGCTCGGACTTGAGGTGATCGCCGATCCGGTTCCTGAGCCCATTGGCCCTCTGGGAGGCGTGCTCGCGGCACTGCAGTGGGTGAGAAGCGCCGTCCCCGAGGCCTCGCATGTTGCAACGGCGGCAGCGGACACCCCCTTCTTTCCTCGCGATCTTGTTGCGCGCCTTGCTGATGCCGCGGGGGCATCTTCGGTTCCGGCCATCGCCCGAACCAGTGGCAGGCTGCATCCTGTCTTCGCCCTCTGGCCTGTCGAACTTGCCGATGATCTTGCCCGACATCTTGTCAAAGACGGTAGTCGCCGCGTCACCGCCTATGCGTGCGATCTTCACAACGCTGCCATCGTCGACTTTCCGTGTGGGCCCGGGGACGATCCGTTCTTCAACATCAACACGCCCGATGACCTTGAAAGGGCGCGCGAAAGGCACCGGAGGGAAACACCGTGAAACAACCGGTTTTCGGCATTGTCGGCTGGAAGAACTCGGGCAAGACCACCCTGACGGCAGCCCTTGTGACGGAGTTGACGAAACGCGGCTTCAGGATAGCCACCCTGAAACACGCCCACCATACGTTTGATATTGACCATGAGGGCACGGACTCCTTCCGTCACCGTGCCGCCGGTGCGCAGGAGGTCGCGATCGTTTCAGGCAGACGCTGGGCGATTATTCATGAACTGGCGGAAGAACGGGAGCCGACACTGCAGGAAATGCTCGCGCGCCTCTCCCCATGCGATCTCGTGCTGATCGAAGGTTTCAAGCGCGAAAACCATCCGAAACTGGAATGCCGCCGGCAAGACGCCAGGGACCGCAGCTTTCTGGCAACGGCCGACCCGGGCATCGTGGCGGTGGCGACGGACCACGACACCGAAAGCAGGAACCTGCCGCAATTCGCCCTCGGCGATATTGGCGGCATCGCCGATTTCATCATCGGCCATACCGGCATCGAACGAGAAGCGCGCTAGGGTCACGACCTGATAATATAGCGCTGTGCGCGCGCATTCATTGCATGGGACCAGTCACCTTTAAGGTTGCAATTTGAATCGGATCGGTGGGAATATCCGGCTTCAAGTTCCGCTCTGGCACGTGGCTGGCAGCGGTAGATAATAAGATGAGAGGAACCAGAATGCGTATTACAAGGCGTATCGCGCTCGCACTGCCTGCGGCAGCTTTGGCACTGGCAGTGGGCTCGGCCCATGCCCAGGACATGATGAAGCTCAAGATCGGTACCGAAGGTGCCTATCCCCCCTTCAACAACCTGACCGCGGACGGTTCTCTTGAAGGTTTTGACGTCGATATCGCCAAGGCGCTCTGCGAGGAGATGAAAGCTGAGTGCGAATTCGTGACGCAGGACTGGGACGGCATCATTCCGGCCCTTCAGGCCGGTAAATTCGACGCCATTGTCGCCTCCATGTCGATCACCGAAGACCGCAAGAAGCAGGTCGACTTCACCAACAAATACTACAACACCCCACCGGCGCTCGTCGTGCCGAAAGAGTCCGACATCGCCGGCACCTCGCCGGAGGACCTCGCCGGTAAGGTTATCGGCGCCCAAGGCTCAACCACCCATGCAAATTTCGCCGAGACCACCTTCACCGATAGCGATGTGAAGGTTTATCCGACCGCGGAGGAGTACAAGCTCGACATGGTCAACGGACGGCTCGATGCCGTCATCGACGACATCATCGTCCTGCAGGAATTCCTCGACAGCGAGGACGGCGCCTGCTGCAAGGTTCTCGGCACGCTTACACCGCGTGAGGATATCTACGGTCCGGGCATCGGCATTGCCGTGCGGCAAGGTGAAGACGAACTTCGCGAAAAGCTGAATGCCGCCATCACGGCCATCCGCGAGAATGGAAAGTATAAGGAAATCAACGACAAGTATTTCTCGTTCGACGTCTACGGCGACTGAGCGCCGTTACGATGTCCTGATTGATACTGCCGCAGGCGGACGAACCCGGGTGTTCGGCCGCCTGTATTGCATACGGCTCTAGAGATGGTGCCGGAATGAAAAGGAAAATCGCCAATCCGCAAAGGGATGCCGGGTCAGGCGGTTCGGACAGGGATTTTGGGAGATGGAAAGGGTTTGGACCCTTTTGAGTTTTGGCCCGGAAGGCTGGGGCGATGACATCGCCAAGGGCGTTCTTCTGACGGTTTCGCTGGCACTGGCCACATTACCATTAGGACTGGCGATCGGCTTTTTCGTCGCATTGGGCAAGCGTTCCAGCGAGAAGACATTGCGTCTGGCAGCCAACATATACACAACGATCTTCCGTGGACTGCCGGAGCTGCTGACGCTGTTTCTTGTATTCTACGGTGCCCAGATCGGCCTGCAGCAGCTTGTGCGTCTCTTCAACCCGGACGCCAGCATCGAAATCAACGCTTTTGTGGCGGGCATGGTGGCGCTCGGCGCCGTCTTCTCTTCCTACGCAAGCGAAGTGTTTCTCGCTGCCTTCCGGGCGATCCCACAGGGACAGTATGAGGGCGGTCACGCCATCGGCCTCTCGAATGCGCAGACCATGCGCCTCATCATCCTGCCCCAGCTCATCAGGCTGGCCCTGCCCGGCCTTTCCAATCTCTGGCTGATCCTCCTGAAAGACACCGCGCTCGTCTCCGTGATCGGCCTTGCCGACATCCTGCGCCAGACCGGCATTGCCGCGCGTGTCACCAAGGAGGCGTTTCTGTTCTTTGGCATCGCCTGCCTGCTCTATCTCGCTTTGGCCATGCTCTCCTCGATCGCTCTTGGCATCATCGAGAACTGGACCAAACGCCATGGAGCGCAGCGATGAGTGCAGACATGCAAGCAACCGTCGAGCGCCCGCCCGTCGCCAGACAGGCTTGGACGAGATCCCGGACAATCGGTGTGATCCTGCTCGCGATCTGGGCCGTCCTCGGCCTTGCGGTCCTCGGTTTCATGATCAACGCCTGGGACCCCAACATCTTCACCCGTTACGCGCCGCGCTATCTGTCCGGCCTTTGGATCACCATCCAGCTTGTCGCGGTTTCGGTTTTTCTCGGCGCGATCCTTTCCGTGCCCGTCGCGCTTGGACGTACATCAAGAAACAGGTTCATTGCCGCCCTTGCCTATGCATATGTCTATTTTTTCCGCGGAACACCCCTGCTCGCCCAGACATTCCTGGTCTATTACGGTCTTGGCTCTTTCAGACCCGAGCTTCAGGCGGTGGGGCTGTGGACGTTTTTCCGGGAAGCCTGGTACTGCGCCGTCTTCGCCTTCACCCTCAACACCGCCGCCTACCAGGCCGAAATCCTGCGCGGGGCGATCGAGAGCGTCGGCAAGGGCCAATGGGAAGCCGCGTCGGCACTCGGCCTCTCCAGGTTCCAGACCGCGCGCAAGATCATCATTCCGCAGGCGTTGATTGTCGCGCTGAGGCCCTATGGCAACGAGATCATTCTGATGATCAAGGGTTCTGCCATCGTCGCAATCATCACGGTCTACGACCTGATGGGCGAAACACGGCGCGCCTACGCTCGCACATTCGACTTCCAGACTTACATCTGGGCCGCCATCATCTATCTTGGCATCGTCGAGATCCTGCGCAACACGATAGACTGGATCGAGCGTCGTATCACGAAGCATCTGAAGCGCTGACACTTAGAACACGCATATCAGGGAGAAAATTTCCGAATGGCAGACGTCGCATTCATCGGGCTCGGGGTCATGGGATATCCGATGGCCGCGCATCTTCAGAACAAGGGCGGGCACAAGGTCACGGTCTATAATCGCACCGCCGCGAAGGCGCAGAGCTGGGTCAGGGAGCATGGCGGCGCGCACGCCCCCACACCTCGGGAAGCCGCTGCGGGCGAGGATTTTGTCTTTGCCTGCGTCGGCAATGACGATGACCTGCGCTCGGTGACGCTCGGCGAGAACGGCGCCTTCCAGAGCATGAAGGAGGGCGCAGTCTTCATCGACAACACCACCGCTTCCGCTGAAGTGGCGCGCGAACTCGCCGAAGAAGCGCGGAAGCGCGGTTTCGGCTTCATCGACGCGCCCGTATCCGGCGGTCAGGCCGGCGCGGAAAACGGTATCCTGACGGTGATGTGCGGCGGCGAGGAAGCGGTGTTCGAAAGGGCAAAGCCCGTGATCGAATCCTTCGCCCGGATGGTCGGACTTATGGGCCCGGCCGGTGCTGGACAACTCACCAAGATGATCAACCAGATCTGCATCGCCGGGCTGGTGCAGGGGCTCGCTGAAGGCATTCACTTCGGCCAGAAGGCCGGGCTCGACATCGAGAAGGTCGTCGACGTGATTTCCAAGGGTGCGGCCGGCTCCTGGCAGATGGAAAACCGTCATAAGACCATGAACCAGGGCACGTATGATTTCGGCTTCGCGGTCGACTGGATGCGCAAGGACTTGGGGATCTGCCTTGCCGAGGCCGACCGCAACGGTGCAAGCTTACCTGTCACCGCTCTGGTGGATCAGTTCTACAAGGATGTCCAGAAGATGGGGGGCAGCCGCTGGGATACGTCCTCCCTGCTCGCCCGCCTGGCAAAATAGGAGCAGGCAATGACTGGCCGGTGTGCGGCATTTCTCGCAGCAAGCCTCGGCGCGCTCTCTGCACCGGCCTTCATCGCCTCACCCGCCGCCGGTTCCGAAACCGCGCCGCAACCGGGATCGGTTCGCCCTGTCGAATGGGCTGCCCTTGCGTCCCCGGACCCCGCCAGTCCGCAACGCCTGTCAGCCAGCAAACTGAGCGGCCAGACGATCAGCCTTTCCGGCTACCTCCTCCCCGCCGACCGCGAGGGCGGACTGGTCTACTCGTTCATGCTGGTTGCGCGCCGCGGCGCCTGCAGCCACATGCAGCAGCCGCCACCCAGCCAGGTCATCCGGGTCGTGCCAGCAACCCCTTACCGCCTGAGCTCCAACTACGAGCCGGTGACGATAACCGGCGCACTGCAGCCCGGTCTGGAGAAAACCCAGCTTTTCATTCTGGATGGCGCAGCAGTGATAACGTCCGGCTATACGGTAAGGGGTGCCCGGGTGAGCCCGAATAGAACCCTGCCTGCCAGAACCTTGCCTGGGGGGCGGACGGCCTCCCCGGACAATCCCTGGCATCGCGTTGTCAACGGCACGAAATCGTCCAGTCAACCGCCATTGGTCCCGCCGGAATCCTTGTCCAGAACGAGATAGTCGAGCGGCAGCTCGGTCGTGTATTTGATCTGCTCCATCGCGAAGGTGGATGAGACATCGCGGATTTCGATCTTGGCAATCAGCCTCTTGTAGAAGGCGTCATAGGCAGCGATATCCGGCACCACGACCCGCAGCAGATAGTCCACATCGCCGCTCATCCGATAAAACTCGACCACCTCGGGAAACTGCTGGATCACCTCGGAGAAGCGCTTCAGCCACTCATGGCTGTGCATGTTCGTGCGGATCGACACGAACACATTGACCCGGGCATTGACCTTTTCCGGATCGAGCACCGCCACGCGCCGGCGAATGACACCTTCTTCCTCCAGCTTCTGGATACGCCTCCAGCAGGGTGTCGTGGACAGACCGACCTTTTTTGCAACATCGGCTACGGCAAGGGTCGAATTTTCCTGCAACAGGCGCAGGATCTTGCGATCAAGGCGATCCATGATGAACTCCGGAGAAAATGATTTCCTAAAATGGCAAGAGAATTCCAAACCAACAAGAAATTTTTTGCCCCATAAATGAGAACCGCGATCAGATATTCCTCATTTGTCTGAAAGAAGCCGATGAATTTCCTCACGAAGAACAGGCAACAGATCGCGTTCAAACCACAGATTCTTTTTCAGCCACCCCGTATTGCGCCATGAAGGATGCGGCAGTGGCAGAACGCGTGGTCGCAGGTCGAGCGCCAGCAACCGGCGCCAGTCGCGCACCGTCTCGGTGAGGGTCCTGGAACGCTCGCCGCCCAGGTGCCAGGCCTGGGCATACTGGCCAATCACGAGAACAAGTTCGATCTGCGGCATTGCTTCCATCAACTGCGCACGCCAGGCCGGCGCGCACTCCCTGCGCGGCGGCAGATCGCCGCCTTTGGCGTCGAGCCCGGGAAAGCAGAACCCCATAGGTGCAATCGCGAAGCAGGATGGGTCGTAAAATGTCGGGCGATCGACTTCGAGCCAGTCCCGCAACCGGTCTCCCGAACGGTCGTCAAACGGCAGGCCGGAAGCGTGAACCCGTGTTCCTGGCGCCTGCCCGGCAATGAGAATCCGTGCGCTGCGCGAGCCAACAACAACCGGTCGCGGCTCATGTGGGAGCGGTGTACCAGCCGGCTCCTCGACGCAGATCCGGCAGGCACGAATGCGCATCAGCAGTGTTTCAAGCCGATCATTCTGCACGTCCGCACGCTCAGGCCCTGGCGCTCGGTCGCCCGGCAACCGTGTGATACCAGCGCATCAGGTGATCGAGCCCTTCCGGGACAGTCAAACGCGCGAGCTTCATGAAATCGATGCTCACAAGCCCGGTGATATCGGCAATCGAATAGTGCTCGCCCGCGATGAATGGACGGTCGGCCAGTGCCTCATCGAGATAGGAGAGAAACTCAAGGGCTTTGGGCTTGTTGGCTTCGCCCCAAGCCGCGACCTGCGGCACCTCCCATTCCTTCATGGCCGGATGCAGATGCCGGAAGGCCTGTGCAATGGGATAGAACAGGTGCATCTCGACGCGGCGCTGCCACATCTCCACGGTGGCAGCTCCAAGCGCTCCCGTGCCGAAAAGCGCGGGCTCGGGGTGAAGCGCCTCGAAATAGCGGCAGATGGCAACGGTTTCCGTCAGCACTGTGCCGTCGTCCAGTTCCAGAACGGGCAAGCGCTGCAGCGGGTTAAGGCGAGTCAGCGTTTCAGACTTGTGCTCCAGCGCGCCCATGTCCACCGGTTCGATGGGTATCTCGACGCCCTTCTCCGCCAGGAAAATCCGTACACGCCGCGGATTGGGCGCCCTGCCGCCGTCATAAAGCTTCATGATCCAATCACCCTTCGCCTGAAAACCACTCCACAAACCTGTCCCAAAGGCGCTTAAGCAGATCGCCATCCGCCCGACGCGGCTCGCCCTGATGTTCCACACGCCAGTCATGCGGGGCCTCGAAACCGCCGGCCCATATGCCGCGCCGTGCCCGGCGCGCTTCTGCCTCGACCCCATCGTAAGCGCCATAGGCGAGCGCCCAGCCAGCCGCAACGAGCGCTTCGCCGATATCGTTCCCGTTCACCTTACAGCGCGCCAGAAGACGATCATAGCGGTCGCGCTCATAGCCTTCACACACTACCTCTGCGCCTGCCACCAGCCGGCGCAACGCCCGCAGCGCCTCTCGCCCGCAGGCATAGTTCTGACCGTCGCGGGTGCAGCTTTGCTGAAACTCGGGTGCGTCGATGCCTTCAAGGCGAATACGTTCACCGGAAACCGTCAGCGTATCGCCATCATGAACGATGACCTGACCGCTCAGCGTCTGGCTGCCAAAGCGCTGAAGCCGGTCCACCAGGAGCGCTATCCCGCCCAGCAGCAGCAGGGTCAACATCAGATCCGTCAGACGCATGGACCGGCGGCCGCGTTTCCGCGCGTTTCGGCGGCCTCTCATCTTTTGAAGGGTCTCTTAATCATTCACGAATAGTTTGAGCGGTGAATAGCGGGAATTCAAACGGGTTATGGTGCCGGAAGCGTCAAAATCGGCCGACAAGTTCATTGTGGACCGCACCAAGCCGCATCGCAACAGCAATGTGGGTCTTGCCGTGCGCCGCACGCGCGACCGGCTGTCTCAAAGCCTCGGCCCGCCAGATTTCAACCGCGACATGCTGAAATTGCACGCGCGCGCCATTCTCTCCAACGCCATCAAGCCAGTCCTGCTGATCCTGGCAATCAGCCTCGGGGGGCTTTACCTCGGGCTTGATCCGCAGGTCACGTGCCTGTGGGCACTTGCCTGCCTTGCCGGTTACCTGCCGCTCATTCTGCTTGCGCGCCGTCTCGAGGGGATGCAGGAAAACGAAATTGAGGTCACGCGGACACGGCAGTGGCTTTTTGCCGCCCATTTCGCCAGCGGCCTCGGATGGGCTTGTTTCGCGTTTCTGCCGCTTCCCGCCGGCATGTTCTCCGAAGCGCAGATCATGCAGGGTGCCCTTCTGCTTCTCGTCATCGCCGGAACGGCAGTCGTGACGGCGACACTGGGCGGCGCTCTGGTCGCTGCTTTCGCACTGCCGGTCTGCCTGTTCGCCTTCAGGGTCAGCAATGAACCCACAATAGGCGCATTGATGATGGGACTGGTCCTGGCTGCATCGCTGCCCTTCCTCGCCTATGTCGCGCACCATCGAAACCGCGCTGCGTTGACCCTTCTCTCATTCCAAAGCGAGAAGAACGCGCTCGTGGGCGAACTGGAAACGGCCAAATCCATGTCGGATGAGGCACGCCGGCGCGCCGAAGAAGCCAACCTGGCGAAATCACGGTTTCTTGCATCGATGAGCCATGAGCTCAGAACCCCCTTGAACGCAATTCTCGGCTTCTCCGAGGTCATGGCCAATCAGGTTCTGGGTCCGCTGGAAAATGCGACCTATCGCGACTACGCGAATGACATTCACAGTTCCGGCAAGCATCTGCTCAGCCTGATCAACGAGATACTCGACCTCTCGCGCATTGAGGCGGGACGCTATCGGCTCAATGAGGAGCCGCTGTCACTCGGGGCAATCGTCGAGGACTGCTGCCGCCTGATGGAAATGAAGGCACGCGGCAAGGACATCTCGTTCAGGCTCGATGTGGAGCCAACCCTGCTGCGGCTTTTCGCCGACGAACGCGCCCTCCGCCAGATCACGCTCAACCTTCTTTCCAACGCCGTCAAATTCAGCCCGACGGGGAGTTCCGTGCACATTCGGGTCGGCTGGACAGCCGGAGGTGGACAATACATCGCCATCAAGGACAACGGCCCGGGCATACCGGACGACGAACTTGCCGTGGTTCTCTCGGCATTCGGACAGGGGTCCATTGCCATCAAGAGCGCGGAACAGGGTACCGGCCTCGGCCTGCCAATCGTTCAGGGGCTGGCAGCGTTGCACAATGGCGTTTTCGAACTCAACACCAGGCTGCGCTCCGGGACCGATGCGATTGTTGCCTTCCCGCGTTCACGCGTGATGGAAGAGCTTCCCGCCGTTCCCACCGAGCGCAAGCGCGCATCGGGTGGCGGCACTTGACACCCCCTCCCCGACCCCATGGCTCACCCCATACGCCTGGCGACCTCCGCGATCCCACCGGCCAACGCGGCTGCTGATTTGACAAGACCAGCCGCGACAGCGCCAGCACATCCCGCCTCGCCGGAAAACTCCAGCTCAAGGAGTGGCTTAAGCTCAAGCTGTTCGGCTGCCCATATCTCAAGCGGGCTATTCGAACTCGCAAGGACGCAATGAGAAATCGCGTGCGGTGCCAGCCTGTAGAGCACCGCCGCTGCGGCCAAAGCCGGCAACCCGTCGAGAATAACGGGAATATTCTGCGCACGAGCTGCGAGAATGGCACCCGTAAGCGCTGCAATGTCCCGCCCGCCCAGTCGCCGCAGCACCTCGAGCGGATCGCTCAGGTGGTCGGCATGGAAGGAAATGGCTTCAGACACAATATTCCCGTCCGCAGCACCCACCTGTTCCAACTCCCCATTCAGAAGCGCGAGAAGAATTGCACTTGCGGCAATCGCAGCCTGTGCACCCAAAGCTCCGACACAGAGAAGGTCGGCACCCTCGGCTGTGGCTTCCATACCGAACGCAATCGTGGCCGCACAGGAGCGTTCGTCCAGAGAGGCATCCCCGCGGATATCTTTCGATGGCAGGTCAAGCGCCAGATCGAACACATTCAGGGAAAGATCGCCTGCCACGCATAAATGAGACACGGCAGCAGCGCCCGCAGCAACCGCATCGACCCGCGCGCGCTGCTCCGAAAGCGCATCCTCCGCGAAGCCGTGGGTTGCGGCATAGAGCGCGACGCCGGATTTGCCAATCAGCGGCGGCACAGCCCGGCGGGTACGTGCAAGCCATATGCCGAGCTCCTGCAGGCGCCCCAGCGCGGTCCCCGGGTAGCCGGCCCGCGCGAATGCCTGTGTCATCGCTTCAGCCAGGGTGTCGTCAGGCGTTTCGAGTTGGGAAAGCAGGGAGCGGACGTCGTCGAAAGGCATTCCGGAGAAGGACATGAACAATGGTTCCCGATTGGTGTCGGAAACGAGATAGCCACCAAGCGCCTCAAGCGCAATGGTATAGCGGCCGCGCTTGTGGCTTGCGCCGGCAGGCACAATACCCCATGTCTGGACCCCATGCCTGGGTTAAGAATGCTGGAAAGATCATGGCCGACATCAAATCCCCCTGCATCCTGGTATGCGCGATCGACATGAAGTCGGGCTACTGTTTCGGTTGCGGGCGCACGCGCGATGAAATTGCCGGCTGGCTCGCCATGTCGTCACGGGAGCGCGATACCGTCATGGCTGAACTTCCCGCGCGTCTTGAAACCGTGGAGCGCAGACCGCGCCGCGAAACCCGGCGCGCACGCCTTGCCCGCCAGCGCGCGGAGGGACAATAGCCATGCGGCTGTTCTGGATTTCCATGGCCGTACTGGGGAGCGGCCTGATCCTGCTGATCGCCAATCATGACTCCGGCACAGTACTGGGTCTTGAAAGCTCTGCCTTCGCCTCGACCCTCTATATGGGGCTCTGGGCTGCCGTTCTGATTGTCGGGATACTGGGCTCGGGCCTGCGGATCGGCGAGATGGCAAAAACGCTCGCCTTTTGGGTTTTTCTGCTTTTGGCCCTGGTGGCTATTTATCAGTACCGCTACGAACTGCAGGATATTGCAAGCCGCGTTACAGCCGGCCTCATACCGGGCAGCCCGATATCTGCAGTGGATAGCGACGGACGGGCGCAGGTGATGGTGGAGCGTTCCGCCAGTGGCCATTTCGAGGTCGTCGCGGATGTAAACGGTACCGGCCTGCGCATGCTGATTGATACAGGCGCTAGCAGCATCGTTCTATCGGATGCGGATGCGCGCGCGGCGGGTTTTGATCCTGAAGGATTGCAATTCCGGACACCGGTTGCGACCGCCAATGGCACCGCGCTGGTGGCCCGCGCCCGCGCGGCGGAAATCCAGGTGGGAGCCATTGTGCGAAGCAACCTGCCGGTCTACGTCGCGCAGCCGGGGCGCCTCGACCAGAGCCTGCTTGGGATGAGCTTTATCAATACGCTGGCCGGCTTCGAACTTCGCGGCGACCGCATCATTCTTCGAGATTAAGGGTGAGACCGGCACCGGTGGATGAACACCCGAAGCAGCGTCCGGGTGTTCATCTGCGCTACTTGTAGACCGCCTCGTGGGTTTGCCCCGGACGTCCACTGGTCCCACTCAGCATCCTGGATTCAATCTCCAGCCGATAGCGCCCGCCAACGACCCGCCATTCGCTTGCGATGAGCTTGCGCAGCGCGTTGATACGCCTTTTCGCCAGGCGCTTGCCCTCACCGCCTTCGGCATAGACGAGCCGCAGAACCGAAGGCTCGTGCTCGAGCAGGGCGATGAGTTGTGAGACATGTCCCTGCCAGTCGGACATCAGGCTGTGCGACCCCCGCACAAACGCCGCATCGGTAAGATCAAGCCGCACCACCCGGCCAATGGACGCGCCGAACAGGAATTCGGACGCCTTGCCCGCCGTCAACCGGACCACGCGCGGGTTCTCCGTCGTCAGACGGTATCCCGATGGCAGCGATCGCGGATCCAGCTTCATGATGTAGTTCGTGCCGATCCGCTGGTCGGGAAGATCCGCACAGGCCACATGGAAGCGCCCGTGATCGTCCGCCGTCAGCAACAGACCCTTCACTGTCGCTACCCGCACACCAGCCAGACCCGGTTCGCCTGCATCCTGATACCCGTTGCGGTTCCTGTCGTCGAACACCTTGCCTAAAATGTCGCCGCAGTCGAACACCGCCTCCACCACCACTTCGACAACGGCCTCCGCAATCCCTGACGCCATCGCGCCGGAAAGGTCCTCGACCCAGGCCTGGTTCACATATTCACCAGGCTTCGCCGCTGACGTCACCGCAAGCTCGAGATCAATCAGCACTGCCGTGTTCGCAGGAAGCGCAACATTCTCGAATGTCAGCTTCCGCCCCTCCGCTTTGGGTGTGACAGGACTGCCATCCAGTTGCGCCGACCCAGGCACGAAGGTCAGGCCCGGCGGTGTCATGTCGACAATGTTGACAGTGCTTTCTCCTGCCAAACCAAGCGACTTCACACGGATCGTGTATGGAACACGGCCGCCCCGCCGCACCTCCGCCATAGGCGTCACCTTGCTGATCGCATAGCCTGGCAGATCGACCACGGCCATCGCATCAGGTGACATCACAGCCTGCCCCAGCGGATCCCTGCCGCTCGCCGTCGCCGTGTTCTTCACACCATCCTCGACACCCTGCGCTGCATCCACATCACCCTGCGTCACCGTATAGGTCGCGGTAAACCTCACGCTTTCTCCTGCAGCCAGTTGTGCGCTAGAGGGCGAAAAAGGTGACAGCATCCCACTGCCGGCTCGCCCGTTGAAATGCGGCCCAGGATCGTTTGGAACCACATCGGTGGCGGTCACATTGCCGTCATTCGTTACATCGAACGTGTAGACAATCGTGTCCCCGGGCTCCGCAAACTGACCTTCCGTACCCTGGAAGGCTCCCGACTTCTCGAGCACAAGGGAAGCATTGTAGGGCAGCAGCGTCAGCGTTGGGTCATCAGGCTCGCCGTCATTTTCGACATCGGCATCGGCCACTTCGTCCGGATCGTCCGATATGTCGGTGATTGGCGTGTTGTTGGGGGCGATGGCATCCACGCTCGCCGTTGCGACAATCCCGCCAGCATCGATATCAGCCTGCGTCAGCGTATAGGAAGTCGTGAAGGTCGTGCGGTCCTCGCTGCCAGGTAGAAAACCCGACAGGCTGCCAGTGGGAACGGCAACCGATGGCAGGGGCTGAGACGTGCCCGGCCCGACCTGCAGCGACGAGAACGCGACGTTGTCCAGCGTCACATTGCCGGTGTTGCGAACCACAAATGTATAGACAACCGGCTCGCCGGGATCGGGGTAGCCGTTTCCGTTCGTGTCGATCCATTCATCGATCATGTCCACTTCGACCGCCGGGTTCGCCTCGAACGAGACCACCGTCGGATCACCTGGGATGCCCTCGAGCGCCCTCGACAACCGGTCCACATTCCGGCCCTGCGGGTCCTTCGCGACCGCTGTCCCCAGATTCTCGACAACCCCCCTGTCGATATCCTCCTGCGTGATCGCATAGGCGCCGGTCAGGTCGGATCTACCCTCCCCCGGGGCCAGCGAGGCGATCGGGCTGCCGGAGACCGGGGTCCTGTCATCCTCGACGACGATATCCGTCAGCGTCACATTGCCTGTGTTCTCGAGCGTGAACGTGTAGTTGATCAGTTCCCCGGCATCCGCCTGACCATTGCCGTTGAGATCTTCCAGTTCCCCTTGTTTGATGAAGTCATAGTCGGCATTGGGTGGGATCGCCACAATGGTGGGGCTCTCGTCAACATCCGTTGTGTCACTGGAGATGTCGTTGAAAAGGTTCCCGTTCTCGTCGGTTCCCTCGGCCGTGGCCACATTGGACAAGCCGCCAGCATCGATATCGTCCTGTGTCAGCGTGTAAGTCGCCGTGTAGGTCGCCGTTTCCCCTTCGGTCAGCGCGCCCTCGGGAGAACCGGCCGATGCAGAAACGAATGTCGGTCCGCTATCCAGGGTCAACGGTGTGCCGTCGGCCCGCACGAGAACATCCTCGCTGATCGAGACATCGCTCAGTGAGCCGATGCCCTGGTTCTCAACCGTCATCGTGAAGGTCAGAACATCACCAGCCTTATCGCCTGCCGAAACCGTCTTGATGATCTCAATGACTTCAGAACCAAGTACGAAGTTCATGACGCAGTGGGGATTCACATTCGCAGGATATGCAGCAATGGTCAGCGTTTGCGACGGAGAGGTTGCCGTAAAAACGAAAACACGCTGATGCCATCCATCCTCGGGGGGATAGAGAATGTCCGTGGAAGTACCTGTCGTGCTTGCGGTCAAGCCGTCACAAGCCACATACCCACCCTCAGCGGACCAAGGTGCTCCATACATAGGAATTCTGTATTCTCGCCCAGGCACGAGGCCAGTCATTGTCGTCTCGACAGACTCCGGTCCACCGCTGAAGAACGACGTGAACGTAGTATGCCCATCGGGGGTCAGCGGAATGGGGCCATTAGACCAAGGCACGGTGGCACTCCCGGCCCAATGCGTCCGGTTCGAGCAATCAGGTGAGCCGGTTCCGTTCGTCCATCCGGGCGGTGTCTGCCCCCACCCCACTGTACAGGGCGATGTTGGTGAGATGATCTGGGCATTGCCAGCCCCATTGGCGAATGCCAGCAGCCCGAGCGCCAGAAAAAGTGAAAGCAGAAACGCGCGGACAGCAGCGCGCACCCTGCCGCACGCCTTGTGCATGTTCTGGCGCGCGGAACTCCGGCGTCCGCACTGTGGCGACTTCAACGCTGCCCCAAACCAGGATCCAGCAAGCCCAAGCCCGTAAAACCGTTGGTGGGATTCAAATGTGCTTCCCGCTCTCTGCGGCTCAAGCAAAGTCGTCTGGAGATTCTCGAACATGACAAGCCTCGTCATACCATCGTCCACGGTTTGGTTTCTGATTGGGCCTCTTCGGCCAGACGCGAAACAAGGGACTCAGACAGCGCACGCCAGGCGGCAACGGAATGCCCGAGCACTGGGACAGACAAACGCGGCATGTCAGTTACAGAGGGGTAGTTTTACGGTTGGCGGCGCTAGGAGCACAGCACGCCGCGAACTCTTGGAAAGACTTACTTGTTCTCGAGCAGCCTTGGCGGCGTTGTGCGCGTCGTCTCTCTGGTCCCAAGTCTCGTCTCGATCTCGAGACGATACCCTCGTCCAATCTTGCGCCACTCTGTGGCGATCTTCCTTCGGATTTCTCGCAGGCGCTTCTGCGCCGATCGCTTGCTCCTTTCAGACCCTGAATAAACCACGCGTAATACGGAAGGTTCCTGATCGAGCAGCACAATCATCTGCTTGATCCGCTCCTCCCATTCAGGCAGCAGCTCCTGGGTGCCCTCAACAAAAGCCGCATCGGTGAGATCAAGCCGCACCACCCGGCCAATGGACGCGCCGAACAGGAATTCGGACGCCTTGCCCGCCGTCAACCGGACCACGCGCGGGTTCTCCGTCGTCAGACGGTATCCCGATGGCAGCGATCGCGGATCAAGCTTCATGATGTAGTTCGTGCCGATCCGCTGATCGGGAAGATCCGCACAGGCCACATGAAAGCGCCCGTGATCGTCCGCCGTCAGCAGCAGCCCCTTCACCGCGGCAACCCGCACACCCGGCAGCCCCGGTTCACCCCTGTCCTGATACCCGTTGCGGTTCCTGTCGTCGAACACCTTGCCAAAAATGTCGCCGCAGTCGAACAGCGCTTCAACCACCACTTGCACCACAGCTGTGGCAACACGAGAAACCATGGTGCCGGCGGGCGTCGCCACCCACGCCTGGTTTACATATTCGCCGGGCTTGGCAGCTCCCGTCACTGCGAGATCAAGCTCGATAATCATCGCTTCGTCGGTCGGAAGCGTAACATTTTCGAATGTTAGCTTCCTCCCTTCCACTTTGGGTTCCACCGCCTTGCCGTCCAGAAGTGCGCTTCCCTGCACGAAGGTTAGACCGGCGGGCGTCATGTCGACGATATTCACCGCGCTTTCCCCAACGGAGCCGAGCATCTTCACACTGATCCTATATGGGACACGACCACCGCGACGAACTTCTGTCAGGGGCGTCATCTTGCTGATCGCATAGCCTGGCAAGTCCACCACAGCATCGGCCGCGGGTGAAAGCACCTCCTGCCCTCCCCGTCCGGTTCCGGAAACCGTCGCCCGGTTCTGGATGCCGTCCTCAAGCCCCCGCGCCGCATCGATATCTGCCTGCGTTATCGTGTATGTTGCGGTGAACCCCGCATTTTCACCCGCGCCGAGGTTGGCACTGGGTGGAGAGAAAGAAGACAGCATCCCCCTGCCAGGCTGCCCGCCAAAGCGTGGTCCTGGATCGGAAGGCCTCACATTGGACATGGTCACATTGCCCTCATTGGTCGCTGTCAGCGTATAAAGGATGGTGTCGCCGGGCTCCGCGAGCCGCCCAGAATCTCCCTGAAAAACCCCCGTCTTCTCAAGTCCGAGAGCTGCGATTTGTGGCAGAGGGGTGGGCGTCGGATCATCCGGCTCACCATCATCTTCAAGGTCGATGTCAGCGATCTCGGCTGGGTCGTCGGATGCATCCGCCACAGGGGTGCCATCGAGAGCCTGCCCGCCTACACTTGCTGTTGCAATAATCCCACCAGCGTCAATGTCTGCCTGCGTCAAAGGATAGGAAACTGTGAGAAGAGAAGCATCCTCACCACCCGGCGCAAGACTCGCGAGCATGCCGCTCGGGGCGGGAACGGATATGGGTGGTGTTCCTCCACCCTCTGTCACCACGTCAAGGGAAACTATCGAAAGGTCCTTCAGCGTCACATTGCCAGTGTTGCGGACCACGAAAGAATAGGTGACAGGTTCACCGGGATCAGGAAAGCCGTTTCCGTTCGTGTCGTTCCATAAGCCCTGCAAGTCCAGTTCAACCGAGGGATTTGTGGCGAAAGGCATGACCGTCGCTTCGCCTGGCTGGCCCCCCGGCGGACGCGCTTGTTTTGGCACCTCCTCACCCCGCGGATTTTTTCCGACAGCAGTTGCCACATTCTCGAAGGAACCACCATCAATATCGTCCTGTGTGATCACGTGTGTTCCAGTCACGCTGGTATCCACTTCACCCGGTGCCAGCGAGGCTATTGGGCTGCCCGTGATTTCCGCCTTGTCGTCGGTGACCGCAATGCCCGTCAACGTGACATTGCCCGTATTCACGGTCGTGAACGTATAGTTGATCACCTCACCCGCGTCGGCAAACCCGTTACCATTGGCATCGTCAAGCACCGCATCCTTGACAAAATCATAGTCAGAAACCGTAGCAACACCTCCAGGCGGCTGTGTGGGATTGCCCTCTTCGCCATCAGGCGGACGAGACTGTTTGGGGACTTCAGCACCGTTCGGGAGCTTCGCATTTGATGAAGCGACATTATCGAGATTACCCGCATCAATATCCGCTTGAATGACGGTGTAGACGCCCGTAACGCTCGTGCTGTCCACCGCTCCCGGCGCCAGCGGTCCTGCAAGCGGACTGCCCGAAATTGTTGCCCGCGAATCCGTCACGACCACATTGGTAAGCGAGACATTGCCAGTGTTCTCAATGGTAAACTTGTAGTTGAGCACTTCACCGGCATCAATCAGGTTGTTGCCGTTGGCATCCACATGCTCCACTTCCTTCACAAAATCATAGTCTCCCTCGGTAGGCGTCTCAACGCTTGTCGTTTCACCTTCGGTGCCATTTGGTGGACGCGATTGCTTGGGGATGTCGTTGCCCCTCGGATTTTTGGCGGTCGCCGACGCAACATTATCAACACTGCCGGACGCAAGATCTGCCTCGGTGATCGTATAGACGCCGGTTACGGAGCTCGTATCGATCGCCCCCGGCGCAAGCGAGGGGATCGGACTACCGGAGATCGTCGCCTTTGAATCGGTCACAACCACATCGGTCAGTGTTACATTGCCGGTGTTCTCCACTGTAAACGTGTAGTTGACCACTTCTCCAACGTCCGCCCGCCCATTCCCGTTGGCGTCGTCATGTACCGCTTCCTTAACAAAATCATAGTCTGAGACCGGGTCATGATCGCCAGGCGGCCTGGTTGGATCGCCCTCACTACCGCCAGGCGGACGAGACTGCTTGGGGATTTCGCTGCCATTCGGGAGTTTCGCCGTCGATGAGGCAACATTGTCGAGGTCTCCTGCATCGATATCCGCCTGCGTGACGGTGTAGGTGCCCGTAACGCTTGTGGAGTCAATTGCCCCCGGCGCCAGCGGGCCGGCCAGGGGACTGCCTGAAACCGTTGCTCGCGAATCCGTCACGACCACATTGGTCAGTGAGACATTGCCCGTGTTTTCCACCGTGAACTTGTAGTTAAGCACCTCGCCCGCATCGATACGCCCGTTGCTGTTCGCATCTGCATGCACCGCTTCCTTGACAAAATCATACCCGCCCTCCAGCGGCGTATCGATGCTCGTCGAATCTCCCACCTCGCCATCGCGTGGACGCGACGGTTTCGAGAGTTCATCGCCATCCGGATCTTTCGCGGTCAATAAGGCAACATTGTCGACACTCCCGGAGATTAAATCAGCTTCCGAAATTGTGTAGGTGCCCGTCACTGAGGTGGTATCGACCGCGCCAGGAGCCAGTATTGGAATTGGGCTACCGGAAATCGTTGCCTTGGAATCCGTTACAACCACATCGGTCAGCGGGACATCACCAGTATTCTCAACCGTGAAATTGTAGTTGATAGCCTCGCCGACGTCGGCCCGCCCGTTTCCATTGGCGTCATCGTGTACCGCATCCTTGATGAGAGACATCGAAGCTTCTCGGTCGACATCGGAATCGTTATTGTCCGGCGGGGTAGTGTCTATGATCGTGTCGGGAAGTCTCAACGTTGCCATGTTGGTGAGGTCGCCGGAAAAGTCCGAAGGCACAGAAATCGTAAAGTTGTAGGTAGCCGAACCGCCTACAGGAAGACTGACCGTTTGATTGTCAAGCGCGCCAGTACCGCTCGCGGCATCGCAGACACCGCCGCCGGAGCCGGCGCATGTCCAGCTCGCCGACGTGATACCCGCCGGCAAGGGATCGTCTACTCCGACATCTGTCGCACCGAATGGCCCGTTGTTCCTCACCGTGATCTGATAGGTCACGTCGTCGCCTGGCGTATAGGCTTCCTGCCCATCAGTCTTTGATATGGCTATATCCGCCTGAAAGCTGAGTTTGGTGGTGGCGCATTTCATGCCGTCGTTGACTGACGAACCCGGTGCGTTTGAAATGCGTGTTGCCCGACCGGTGTCAAGATCGAACTCATAGAAGCCCTCTCCCGCGTTCCCTGAGCCATAAACGGCGTTGGGCGCACCGAACATTGCCCCAAAATAGCTGCCTGGGGAGAGACCGGTATTACCAACATTGGTGACCGCCCCGGTGACAGGATTTATGGAAATGAGTTGAGATGAGTCCCCTTCCTTGGAATAAAGAAGCCCGTTAGACCACGCGACGTCGGAAATGAAAACGCTTCTGCTCAATGTAATCCTGGTTGCAGTTCTTGTTGGAATATCTACTTTATATATATATCTATCGTGAGTCCTACCATAAATATAATATGATCCATCATCAGATATATCACCAGTATTAACTCTTAAATTCGATGGGACTCCAGATATAGTACCTAGACTTTGGGCAGCGCCATTTGATCCAATCCTGTAAAGAATTGTTGAACTATTATTAACAGCATATCCGTAATTGTCTATTGGATTAAAGGCAGTTCCATTGTATCCGAACGTCACCCCTCCTTGATTCACAAAAGTGAATGGGTTCGTGGATGTGTTGATTGCATTGAGACGGGTCTGGTTTCCCTGCGACAGCCACATTCGTGAATCGCACGTTCCGAAATCGGGCAGAGTTTGAGCAACAGCACCGCTGCCCAACATTCCCAGAAAGACCGCAAAGAATGCGCTTGCCTTTAACCAAGAATGAGAAAGAGCGATCATAAAATGCAATTTTGATGAATGAATAAATATTCTCATTATATATTTCCCATACCTTTGGGAAAAACTATTTATTAATAAATTTATACAAAAATAATATATTCGCAAAAAAGTATCAATACGGACAGCTAACGCTAAGAATTCAATCTCGTCTTCGAATCCGATTGTGAAGGAACCATGAGATGGTGGCCAGCAGTCCCAGCCCCCATCACAAGTCCGTTCAGCTTTCGGCATCGATGATATGAATGAGAAGGCAAGCCGACTGCGCCACTTGCCTCCCACTCATGCATAACCCGGCTTGACTTTCCGCGTGTACCCTTTATGTGTCCGCCAGACTCTTTAAGCGCTGGTGGAGAGATTCTGCTTTCGCGCGACCGACAAACCACCAGAAACGGACGACAGACATGGCGAAGGCCACGACCATCAAGATCAAGCTCCAGTCGACGGCGGACACGGGCTTCTTCTACGTCACGAAGAAGAATAGCCGCACGATGACCGACAAGATGACCAAGCGGAAATACGACCCCATTGCCAAGAAGCATGTGGAGTTCAAGGAAACCAAGATCAAATAGATCCGGTTTCGCCGCGCCTTATCGGAACGCCGCCCCCGGGCGGCGTTTTTGTTTGTGTTCCCGGGCGGTTCACCGTTTCACGGAAACGCCGCTGCGCTCCATCTGCCTGCTTTCGCGTGTTTATTCGGACGCCAGGCGTTTCCACCTGACTGCGAAATGCTTTGAATCCATACGCTTTGAAGGCCGTCTGGAGCGATCGGCCGGCCATGGGTGTTGAAAATGCCTGTTCGACGGGAAGAAATCGGGGGCCGGTCGGCAAACTGGCAGCGGTACGAGGAGGCCACTATAAACCAGCGCCGGCCGGCCAACCCCACGGACCCAGGAGATGCGGCGGACCTGAGCATCATGGGGTATCTCGAGGCGGCAGCCCGGCGATAAACGCCATGACCTGAAGCCCGCCCCTGTCGGTCGAGAGATTTGCGCAGGGCGGTCAGAAAATCAACACTTACTTAACCATTCCCGCCAACTCCCTGACGTTAGGGTTAAATATGGCGTGCACCTTGCGTTTCGTCAGCCCCTAATTGGTGGAGTGGGTTATCACTCTTTCGTGCTGCACGACTACCCGTGTGCTGGCAGTGGTGTGATCCAGGCACACCGAGGCACGGCGCCTGTCTGCCGCGCGCATTCACGATATGGGCATCACCCGGCCTCAGGCCGCGGAGGCCACCACGCGATTGCGCCCTTTGCTTTTCGCATCGTAGAGTGCAGCGTCCGCGCGCTTCAGAAGGTCAGCCGGGTCACCATTGCCCCCCGCACAACCAACCACACCAACACTGGTCGTGACCGCGATCGCGTTCTTGCCGCCATCAACCGTGAAGGGCTCGCTCGCTATGGCAACCCGTAGACGCTCGGCCACCATTTCGGCCATGTCGCGCTCGGTATCCGGCATTACAACAACGAACTCTTCCCCCCCGAAACGGCAGATCAGATCGATGCCCCGGATGTTCTGACGCAATCGGTCGGCGAATTCACGCAGCACATCATCGCCGCTCGGGTGACCCCAGCGATCGTTGATCGCCTTGAAGAGGTCTATGTCGGCCATCATCACCGACAGGGAGCGCCGACGCGCAACGGCGCGCGCCAGAAGCTTCGGCAGATGCGTGTCGAGATAGCGGCGGTTGTGAAGCCCCGTCAGAGGATCTGTCACGGCCATCCGAAAACTCTGGCTGACACTCGAGCGCAGACGGTCATTATAGCGCTTGCGCCGCAACTGCGTGCGCAGGCGAGCCTGAAGCTCCTGCTGATCGACCGGACGAACGATGTAATCATTCACCCCGAGTTCCAGCGCCCGCGCGATCATCGGTCCCTCGTCCTGGTCGACCACCAGCATCACCGGCAGAAGCCGGGTGCGGTCCAGCGCGCGCAACTGGGCGCAGAGCCGCAGCGGATCATAGGTCGCATAGCTGGAGGTCACGAGAACGCATTCATAACCACCTTCGGCGGCGCGAAAGAGACCGGCTTGCGGATCGTCCTCGACATCAAGAGAAAAATGCCCCCGCAACATGGCCGAGATCGCAGCGGACGAATGGGGAGCCTCGTCAATCAGCAGGATGGCGGATGAATCGCGCCGATCCTCCTCCAGTCCCGGCTCGAAACCGGCGTTCTCCGCTGTCTCCGTCCGCAGCCGCAGTTCATCCGTCAGCATTTTCAGCCGCACCAGGCTTTTCACCCGTGTCACCAGCTGAAGGTCGTCCACGGGTTTGGACAAAAAGTCGTCGGCGCCGGCTTCCAGCCCCCGCACGCGGTCGGATGTTTCGCCCAGTGTTGTCACCATCACAACGGGAATATGCTGTGTGGCGGCATTTGACTTGAGCCTGCGGCAGACCTCGAAGCCATCCATCCCGGGCATCATGACGTCCAGCAGAACGACATCCACCTTGCCGCCGGTGCAGATTTTCAGGGCTTCCGCACCGCTATGCGCACAGACAACCTCGAAATACTCCGCCAGCAACCGGCTCTCGAGAAGCTTCACATTGGACGGGACGTCGTCAACAACCAGAATGCGCGCGGTCATGACCGGCTCCTCACGAAGGTCTTCGGGAAGCCGTCCGCAGCATCAGGCATCCCCCAGATAGGATTTGATCGTTTCGATGAAACTCGGCACGGAAATCGGCTTGGAGATATAGGCCTCGCAGCCGCCCTGGCGGATACGCTCCTCATCGCCTTTCATGGCAAAGGCCGTTACCGCGATGACGGGTATGGTATGCAGGTCATCGTCCTGCTTGAGCCATTTCGTGACCTCGAGCCCGGAAACCTCCGGCAACTGAATGTCCATCAGGATCAGGTCGGGGCGATGCTCACGCGCGAGGTCCAGCGCATGCAATCCATCACGGGTGCGCACCGTATCGTAACCGCTTGCCTCGATGAGATCGCGAAAGAGCTTCATGTTGAGCTCGTTGTCTTCGACGATCATGACTTTCTTCGACATCACACCCCGTCCCACTCAACCCCGCTGCCTTCGCCTAAGACCCGGCCCTGCCGGGAACACGTCAGACAACGAAGTTTCAGACGCCACCCTTGCACGATTTGATTTATGAATCGGTAATGGGCGCCCGCGAATCGTAGCTTTACAGCATAGCGGCCCTGGATTTGCGCGCAATTCGTCTCACGGAAAATGCCGCGCACCATCCCTGACATCGATTGGAGAGAAGGACCATGCAACGAGAGGAAGCCGAAGCCATAGCCGTTTCCGCCCTGGCATTCATAGCCGCAGACGACCAACTCCTGCCACGGTTTCTCTCACTCACCGGTATCGAGGCAAACCAGATCCGCGTCGCCGCTGCCGAACCAGGATTTCTGACCGGCGTTCTGCAGTTCATTCTGGCACACGAACCGACCCTGTTGCGCTTTTCCGAGGAAAGCGGCATTGCTCCCCGGATCGTAGCCCAGGCACCCTCCGCCCTGCCCCACGGCAACACATCCTACGACATCCAGCCCTGACACAACTTTGGACAGCGACATATGACGATTGACCCGGAAACCGCCCGGCAGATTGATGAGCTTTCACTCAGCAACGATCCCCTGATTGTGCTCGATGTGGACGATGTGATCCTGGAATTCATCAGGCCGTTTCCGGAATATCTGCGCACGCGCGGCTTCGAACTGAAACTGGAAAGCTTTGGCCTGAACGGAAACGTGACCGACCTCTCATCCGGTCAGCGCGTGGACAATGAAACGGTCGCTCAGCTTGTCGATGCATTCTTCGAGGTTCAGCACGACTGGCAGAAGCTCGCCGAAGACGCTTCGGAGACCATTGCACGCCTGTCCAGGGCGAGCCAGGTGGTGCTCCTTACCGCCATGCCGCATCGCTATCGACAGACACGCCGCACCCTGCTCGACCAGCTCGACATGCGCTACCCACTGTTGACCACGGAACGCGCCAAGGGGCCCGCGATCAAGCGCCTGCGCGGCCACCATCCCCGCCCCGTCGCCTTCGTCGATGACATGTATTACAACCTTGTCTCCGTACGCGACACGGTCGTGGACGCGCATCTTTTTCACCTCATGGCCGACAATTCCGTACGCGCGCTCATGCCCCCGATCCCGCAGGGGATAACGGTGGTTGAACACTGGAAAGAGGCCGGCGAAAAAATCTCCCGCTCGCTAAATCTCTAGGGGTCAGTATCTGTTAAAATGGCCGTGCGTCCGTCCAGGCGCACAAAAGGCGCTCCAAACCGCTGATCAGACACCGGAATAACCCGAAAGCCGGCTTCCATTTTTCAGTTCGATGCTCCGGCAAGGCCCGCCCGGCATACCACCCTGCTCAAAGTGCTGCGTTACCATAAGCAATTCGGCCCCCATGCCGGTATAACTGCGGCGCCGCATGGCACGCGGCGTCAAAGCGTCAACCGCATCAACGGGCGCCCTGCCTTGCGCTCCAGAACCGTCTCAAATCCCGCCTTCTCAAAAACCCGCGTCGATCCGACAAAGAGGCCAATGGAGCGTGTATCCCTGGAGCGGGTTATCGGACAGGCCTCCAGAAAACGGGCTCCCTGAACACGGGCGTGGTCGATCCCGGCAGCCACCAGGTGGTGCGACAGCCCTTTACGGCGCGCCGAGGGACGCAGGAAAAAGCAGGAGATTGCCCAGACCGTCGGATCCCGGTCATCGCCATCCTCCACGGGCGCCGAAACACGCCCCCTGTTGTTCCACTCAGGAACATCGCCACGCGGGCCGATCTGCATCCAGCCATCGGCGCGACCGCCCTCAACCAGAAGGAGTCCGGGGGGCGGACCAGCCTCGATCCGCGCCTTTATGTGGTCTTTGTTACGCTCGCGGTTGTTCTCACGCCGCACAGCCGGCGGCAGGCGAAAATGCGTGCACCAGCATCCATAGCAGGCCCCCTGCCTGCCAAACAGATCCTCGAACGCCGGCCACAACTCCGGCGTCAGAGGCGCGACTTGATAGTTCACCTCAGCCTCCTCCACACCGCAGCTTGTGCCCCGATGCCGTTTCCAGTAAGATGCATGTTCACTTTATGTTCACATGATATACCATGCCTGTCAACGCCCTCCCGCACGGCCTTTGCCGTGACTGCCTGACCCCGGCGCAGACTGCGTCCAGGCGTTGCCGGTCGTGCGGCAGCCCACGCATGCTTGCACATGCGGAACTGGAGAACCTGTTCCTGGCACATATCGATTGCGACGCATTCTACGCCGCCGTCGAGAAGCGCGACAATCCGGAGCTGCGCGACAGGCCCGTCATCATTGGCGGTGGCAAAAGGGGTGTGGTGTCAACGGCGTGCTATATCGCCCGCATCAACGGGGTGCGCTCGGCCATGCCCATGTTCAAGGCACTGGAAGCCTGCCCTGAAGCAGTGGTGATCAAGCCGGATATGGAAAAATACGTCCGAGTGGGCCGGCAGGTGCGCTCGATGATGGAAGCGCTCACCCCCATGGTCGAGCCGCTCTCCATCGACGAAGCCTTTCTCGACCTTTCCGGCACCGAAAAACTGCACGGCGCACCTCCCGCCATGGTGCTCGCCCGCTTTGCGCGCCAGGTGGAAGAAGAGGTCGGTATTACCGTCTCGGTGGGGCTTTCCTACTGCAAGTTCCTGGCCAAGGTCGCCTCAGATCTGGACAAGCCGAGAGGCTTTTCGGTGATTGGCAAATCGGAAGCATTCTCCTTTCTTTCCCGGCAGCCCGTCACCCTGATCTGGGGCGTGGGCAAGGCCTTCACCGCCACACTCGCCAGAGACGGGCTGCACACGATCGGCCAGCTACAGACCATGGAACGCAACGACCTGATGCGTCGCTATGGCACGATGGGAGACCGCCTTTATCACCTCTCCCGCGGGATGGACGAGCGCAGCGTGAAACCGCGCAGCGAGGCAAAAAGCGTCTCCTCCGAAACCACGTTCAATGTCGATCTGTCCCGCGCCGAAGATCTGGTGCCGGTGCTGCGCGCACTCTCCGAGCGCGTATCCGCCCGCCTCAAGAAGGCCGACATCGCCGGACGCACGATCGTCCTGAAGCTCAAGACCGCCGATTTCCGCATCCGTACGCGCAACCGGCAGTTGGGCGATCCGACCCGATTGGCCGACCGCATCTTCCACACCGGCCTCGACCTGCTGAAGCGCGAAATCGATGGCACACGCTTTCGCCTTCTGGGCATCGGTGTGAGTGACCTGACGGATGCGGCCAAGGCCGACCCGCCCGATCTGGTAGACCGTCTTTCCCACAAGCGTGCGCTTGCCGAAGGCGCCATGGACAGCCTGCGCGAAAAATTCGGCAAACAGGCGGTGGAAACCGGCTACACGTTCGGTCACGGAAAGGCTGGACAGCCACAGCGCGACGGTGACGACTGAGATGGACGGCGCGCGACACAGGCACGGTCAGTTTCTGGCCGTTTCCCCTGCCTCACCAAGTTCCTCAACGCGCTTGCGGACGGCCTCACGCCGGTCCTTTGTGCCTGGATGTGTCGCCAACCAGCCGGTTTCATCTGAGCCGCCGGCCGCCCTCACGATGCGGTCAAGCAGATCCACGAACGCGAGTGGATCGCGCCCCGCCCGGGCCATGAGTGCAACGCTGTAAAGATCGGCGTGGGTCTCAAACTCGCGCGAATAGACGAGTGTCTGCAGCGCACTCGCCTGTGTCACCACGTCGTCTACCAACTGGCTCGCGTCACCGCCAATCAGGCCGACCATGAAGCCGATTCCCAAAACCCGATAGATCTGCTGCAGCGAGTGTCGCTCGCGTACATGGCCAATCTCATGCGCAATCACGCCGGCGATCTCGTCGTCGGATACAGCGAGCGCGACAAGCTCGTCGGTAATAACGATCGTTCCACCAGGCAGCGCCAGCGCGTTCGCACCGATGGCACCGCCCCGGCGCAGCTGCAGTTTCAGCGCCGGCCCCGCATCGTCCGCAAAACCCGCCAGTTCATGGAACATGGCCTGCAGTTGCTGCTTTCGTCCCTCGTCCAGTTCCGATGGAGAGAAGACCACTCGGTCCACCGTTTCCAGCGTCCCGCGATCCATCGCGGCCACGATGGGCGGTGGTGTGATCGCCGCAGCACCGGATGCCAGGAGCGGGATGCCGAACCGGTAGATCGCAAAAACGAGGCCGACGGTAACAACAGCCGCTGCAGCGACCAGGCCGAGATTGGCTTCGAGCCTTGTGAGGCGTGAAAAGAAGCTTCCGCCCGTGTTCAGGAAACCGTCCACATCGGCTTCAAGCGGCGCTTCAAAGACGCCGCCATCGGCAAATGTGAGCTTGCGTGGAACACCGGCCAGGGGATCGGAGACCGACATCAGAACCACTGCCTGCGCCTGCGGCTCGTCCTCCCGTTTCAGCGCGGGCCGCCCCGGCCCGCCGGTAAGGCTGGCCGCGACAGCGCGTGATGACCCTGGCGGAAAATAGCGTCCGTCAATCATGATCCAACCGTTCCCCGCGCCACCGCATGGCGCACCGGGCTAGAGCCCGAAATCGATACCTTCGATATCGAAAAACTCTGCCGCGCCCACATTGCCTTCAGGTGCGGCTTCGTCGACGAAATGATCGAGCGGTCCGGCGGCCAGAAGACCCGTGCTGCTCGCCAGGTAGCGCCACGTGCGGACCGCGGCCCAGGGCCGCAGGAGCCCGAGAGACAGGATCGTGGCAAACAGGTTTGAAACCAGAATCCACACATACCGCATACGGTTCACAGTTGAGACCAGGTGATGCTGGCTGTCCAGAACCGTGTAATTATACGCGATGTTGCGCACACCCGCGGCATAGAAAAGATAAGCAAGCGCGAGCGCGATATACCCGCCGATGAGTGCACCGGTGACCGGCCCGAAAGTCAGCACATCCAGGAGTTCGTCACCCCCGCCCTGCATCATGTTTCCAGCGGCGACAAGCGATGAACCGACGAGAAAACCGATCCCGGCACACACCAGGGTGACCATGATGACGAACAGGATCGTCGCACCCAGATTGCCATAGAGAGCCTTGAGTGGCGCCCGTGTTTCAAACCGGGCCGAACCATACCCAAGATGACGGCCGATATAGTCGTTGGAAAGCTTGGAAGCGAGAGGGAAGAGCAGGCCTGCCGTCAGGAGCGCCACGATCGGCATGATCACGAACGCCAGAAACGCGCCCCAATAGGACCCACGGAAATTGAGCCGCACATTGCGATAGCTGGTCATCCGCGCGTTGAACGCCATGGACTTGTTGAGGAGCCAGGGAAAAGCCAGCAGATAAAGAATGATCAGGAGGCCGAAAATCGGGGAAATGCTGACCAGGAGATTATAGGCAACCAGAAGGGCCACGACGATAATGCGCCCGATCAGGATTTTGACCGGACGGGCGTGATACTCGAAATTGTGGCCGTCGAGCCAGGTGTTTCCATAAAAATATCGCAGACGCCGCACCTTCGCCCATGCGGTGTAGATACCAAGCGTAATGATCGACAATAAAAGGTTGACGATCCAGATACCGAAATACTCCAGCGCCCGTCCGGTAAAGGAAAACCCGAGGTGAACAGGCGCTTCACGGCCCGCAGCCGCCGTTTTCAAAGAGGTCACAACAAAATCCTCGAATATGAATCAAACAATGGGGCCTTCTAATCACAAAGGCCGTACAAAACAACGATCAGAAGTTGCAGAATAGCTCGTCCGCCAGCCGAGGTCCCGCCCCTGGGGTCAGGACCCTAAACGAGTTCGACCTCGACGACCCCGGGAACCGCCCGCATGGCGGCAGCGATCTGTGGCGAAATGCGGTATCGGTTGGGCAGACCAACCTCGATCTCACCCTGCCCGCCTTCCTTGATGACGACGAGGCTGACCTGGGCGTCACCGCGCTGTGTCAGTTGCGATGAGATTGCGGCCAGCGGCTTCGGATCGCGCAGGTAGATGCGCAACGCCTTCTGCATCCGACAGGCCTCTTCCTCCAGGGATTGCACGGCCTGGATGCGCAGATTGACGCCTTCCGGCCTGTTCTCCGCGCCCACCATGATGACCACCGAGGAGCCTGCTTCCAACAGATCGCGGTACTGCGCCAGTGCCTCGGAGAACAGCACCGCCTCATACTGTCCCGTAGCATCGGAAAGCTGGATGATGCCCATCTTGTTGCCGGTGCGCGTGCGCCGTTCCTGTTTGGACGTAACGGTGCCGGCAAGGCGGCCGGCACTGGCGCCACGCTTCACGGCAGCCTGGAAATCACCCCAGTTCTGCACCCGCATCTTTTCCAGAATCTCGGCATATTCATCCAGCGGATGCGCCGAGAGATAACAGCCGACCACCTGGAATTCACGGTGAAGCTTGTCGGCAGCCGACCATGGCTCGACCGTCGGCAGATGTATTGTCTGTGGCTCGCCGCCACCCGACATCCCGAAAATATCGCCCTGCCCCATGGCTGCATCTTCCGCAGCGCGTGCAGCCATGCCCATCAACCGGTCGATGCCGCCAAAGAGAGCCGCACGGTCGTGTCCAAAACAGTCGAAGGCACCGGCCTGGATGAGACTTTCAAAGACGCGCTTTCCAACAATCTTCGGATCGATGCGAGCGCAGAAATCCTCCAGGCTCTCGAACTGCTTCTCATTGCGTTTTTCGACAATGTGCTCGACCGCAGCGTCGCCGACGCCCTTGATCGCGGCCAGAGCATAATAAATCCTGTTCTCGCCCACCTCGAACGGACGATGCGATGTCAAAACCGAAGGCGAAACCACCTCGATGCCGAGCCGCATGGCGTCGCGCCGGAAGTCGTTGAGCTTGTCCGTATTGGCCATGTCGTAGGTCATGGACGCGGCCAGAAACTCGACCGGGTAATGCGCCTTCAGATAGGCCGTCTGATAAGAAACGATGGCATAGGCGGCCGCATGCGACTTGTTGAAGCCATAGTCGGCGAACTTGGCCAGAAGGTCGAAAATGAAATCGGCCTGCTGCTTCGAAACACCACGCTCGGTCGCACCCTTCACGAAGATGCCCCGCTGCTTTTCCATTTCGGCGCGGATCTTCTTGCCCATGGCGCGGCGCAAAAGATCGGCCTGTCCGAGCGTGTAGCCGGCGAGCTCCTGCGCGATCTGCATCACCTGCTCCTGGTAGACGATGACGCCCTGCGTCTCCTTTACCAGATGGTCGATCTTGGGATGGATCGAGGCGATTTCCTCTTCACCATGCTTGCGCGCATTGTAGGTCGGGATGTTCTCCATCGGACCCGGACGGTAAAGCGCCACGAGCGCGATGATGTCCTCGATCCGGTCCGGCTTCATGCCGATCAGCGCCTTGCGCATGCCCGCCGATTCCACCTGGAACACGCCGACTGTCTCACCGCGTGAGAGCATTGCGTAAGTGTCCGGATCATCAAGCGGTATGCGCGACAGGTCGATCTCGATCCCACGCCGGCGGATGAGCTTCACAGCCGTTTCCAGAACCGTCAGCGTTTTCAGGCCAAGAAAGTCGAACTTGACCAGTCCCGCCTGCTCGACCCATTTCATGTTGAACTGGGTGACCGGCATGTCGGACCGCGGGTCTCGATACATCGGAACCAGTTCCGACAGCGGCCGGTCGCCGATCACGATGCCGGCAGCGTGCGTCGAGGCGTGGCGGTAGAGGCCTTCCAGCTTCTGAGCGTAGTCGAGAAGCGTGCCGACAATCGGCTCCTTCTCCACCTCTTCAGCGAAGCGCGGCTCGTCCTCGATGGCCTTGGGCAATGGTGTCGGGTTGGCCGGATTGGACGGCACCATCTTGCAGAGCCTGTCCACCTGTCCGTAGGGCATCTGCAGCACGCGACCGACATCGCGCAGCACGGCGCGTGCCTGCAGCGTACCGAAGGTGATGATCTGCCCCACCTGATCGCGGCCATACTTCTCCTGCACGTAGCGGATCACCTCTTCGCGGCGGTCCTGACAAAAGTCGATATCGAAGTCGGGCATCGACACGCGGTCTGGATTGAGGAAGCGCTCGAACAGCAGCGAGAACCGCAGCGGATCCACATCCGTGATTGTCAGCGCATAGGCCACCAGCGAGCCGGCACCCGAACCACGTCCCGGTCCCACGGGGATGTCCTGCGCCTTGGCCCATTTGATGAAGTCCGAAACGATCAGGAAGTAACCCGGAAACTTCATGCGTTCGATAATGCCGAGCTCATAATCGAGCCGTTCGACATAGGTCTCGCGCGTATAGCCTTCCGCTAGTCCCTGCGTTTCGATCCGGCGTTCCAGCCCCTCATGAGCCTGCCGCCGCAATTCATCGGCTTCGGCCTGAAGAGCAGCTTCCGCATCGGCTGCATCCGCCCCCGTAAACCGCGGCAGGATCGGCGGATGCGTCTGCGTAAAATAGGAACAGCGCCGGGCAATCTCGATCGTGTTGTCGATGGCCTCGGGCAGATCGGAAAAGAGCCGCGCCATCTCGGCCTGGCTCTTCAGATAATTGTCCGGCGTGAGTTGCCGACGATCATCCATGGCGATGACCGCGCCCTCGGCGATGGCGATCAGCGCGTCATGAGCCTCAAAGTCGTCACGGGCCGGAAAAAATGCCTCGTTGGTGGCAACCAGCGGCAATTCATGCCTGTAGGCAAGCTCGACAGCGGCCGCCTCCAGAGTGCGGTCATAGCCTTCAAAGCGCTCCAGTTCCACATAGAGCCGGTTGCCAAAACACTCTTTCAGGAACAGAAGACGCTGCTCGGCCACCTCCGGGCGGTCGGCCTTCAGCGCAGCCCCAATCGGTCCACGTGGACCACCGCTCAGGCAGATAATGCCTCCGGAAAGCTCGGTCAGCCATTCGGTGGTGATGTGGGTGGCCGCACCCGGCTCGTTTTCCAGATAGGCCCGGCTGACCAGCCGGACGAGATTGGCATAGCCTTCCCCGGTCGCGGCAATCAGAACCAGCGGCTCATACTGGGAGCCGCCCTTTCGACTGTTGCCGCGGCGGCTTTCCGCCAGCGCATCCTCAAACGCACAATCAAGCTGACAGCCGACGATCGGCTGCAGCCCTTCCTTGGAAGCTTTCTGCGAGAACTCAAGCGCGCCGAACAGATTGTTGGTGTCGGTGATGGCGATGGCAGGCGCTTCGTCCTTCAGCGCATGGCCGATGATCTTGCCAAGGGGCAACGCGCCTTCGAGCAGCGAATAGGCCGAGTGCACCCTCAGATGGATGAAAGGTCGCTCGGGCCTGTTTCTCTCACGCTCCGCTGCCGCGAAAATCGGATCGCGCAAACGCCTGTCGCTCGCCATGAATTGCTGCCGCTCGGTTCCTGAAGACTCAACGCCTTATTGTTCCGCATCGAGCTGAATGGGTAAAGGCCCGCAGACGGGCAGCACACGGCTTTATGAAGGTCAGACCGGGACGGTGAGAACGCTCTCAATTGCAGAGGCTAGGTCTGAAGGCCGCTCGACGACGGCCAACGCGCCTGCCTGTTCAAGTTCGACCCTGTCACCAAAGCCCCATAAAACACCGATTGCAGGCACTCCGTTCGCCTTGCCACCGGCAACATCGTGCAGCCGGTCACCGATCATCACGGCATTGGCAGCGTCAATCGGCTCGCTCGCCAGAATGTGCCGGATCAGGTCCGCCTTGTCGGCATTGGTGCCATCGGGTGCTGAGCCATGGACCGCATCGAAATATTCCGAAATGCCGAAATGAGCGAGGATGTCCCTGCTGTAAGACTCCAGCTTCGATGTCGCAAGCGACAGGAAATACCCCGTCTCCACACAGTGAGCGAGCACGTCCCTGATGCCTGGTATGATCTCGTTCTCGAATTTCCCAACCCGTTGATAACGCTCGCGGTAGTGCCCCACGGCCTCCCAGATGCGTGCCTCGTCGTCCGTCTCGAGAAAGGCGGCAAAGGTCACCTGCAATGGTGGCCCTATATGGGAGCGGATGGCATCATCGTCGGGCGCGGTGCGCCCCATCTTTTCCATCGCGTGGCGGATTCCATTGGAAATGCCGGCGAACGGGTTCGTCAGCGTGCCGTCGAGGTCGAACAGCACGGCTGCCCGCTTTTCATTCTCCGCCATTTTGGGAAGGCTCCTATTCGAATTCCATGATGACCGCATCCACGGCGAGGCTGTCACCGGGCGCGGCATTGATCTTTGCCACCATCCCGTCGCGCTCGGCACGCAGGACATTCTCCATCTTCATCGCCTCGACAATGGCGAGGGTTTCACCCGCCTTGACCTCCTGTCCCTCGGCGACTGCGACGGACACGACCAGTCCAGGCATCGGGCAAAGCAGCATCTTCGACGTGTCAGGCGCTTCGCGCACGGGCATCAACCGGTCAAGCTCGGCAATACGCGGCAGCATAACGCGGGCATCAGCAGAGACGCCCTGCCACGCAAGCCTCACACCATTCAGAATGTGCCGCACCTGAACCGCAACCATGCGGCCATTGACCTCGCCCTCCCAGACAGGCTCGCCCGGACGCCAGGAAGAGCGCACGGTCACCGGATCGGCATCGCCGATGCGGATATCCATTTCCAGCGGGATCGAGATCATGCCCTCGACAAGGCTGACGGACAGATAGTCGTCATCCAGCCGCACCACCCAGTCACGCTTCAGCTCGCCCGAATGCGGCGCGAGACGGCCCGTCAGCCGGTCCAGCCGGTCACGCCGCAGAAGTTCTACGGCCAGCGCCACCGCAGCCAGCACCGTGCGCTCGCCCGCCATAGGCGATGGCGGCGCAAAACCATCGGGAAACTCCTCCGCGATGAAACCGGTCGACAGACGCCCTTCACGCCAGCGCGGATGGCTCATCAGAGCCGCGAGGAACGGTATGTTGTGCTCGATCCCGTCGATCACGAAACGGTCCAGCGCCTCGCTCATCGCGTTGATCGCGTCCAGCCGCTCCGGCGCCCAGGTGCAGAGCTTGGCGATCATAGGATCGTAGAACATGGAAATTTCCGACCCCTCCGTCACCCCCGTGTCGTTGCGCAGCACGGCATCGCCAAAACGGCCCTCCTCCGGCGGACGGTAGCGGGTCAGCCTGCCGATGGAGGGCAGAAAGTTTCGCACCGGGTCTTCTGCATAGATGCGGCTTTCAACGGCCCAGCCATTGAGCTTGATGTCCTCCTGACCGAAGGACAACGCCTCGCCTGCCGCCACCCGCAGCATCTGCTCCACCAGGTCGATGCCGGTGACAAGCTCGGTCACCGGATGCTCCACCTGAAGGCGCGTGTTCATTTCCAGAAAGTAGAAATTGCGGTTCTTGTCGACGATGAACTCGACCGTGCCAGCACTCTGATAATCAACGGCTTTTGCCAGCGCCACCGACTGTGCGCCCATGGCCGCGCGCGTCTCGGCATCCAGGAAGGGCGACGGGGCCTCCTCCACGACTTTCTGGTTGCGGCGCTGTATGGAGCACTCGCGCTCGCCGAGGTAGAGGCAGTTGCCCTGTGCATCGGCCAACACCTGTATCTCGATGTGGCGCGGCTCCTCGATGAATTTCTCGATAAAGATCCGGTCATCGCCGAAGGATGATGCCGCTTCCGATCTGGACCGGGCAAAACCTTCACGCGCTTCCGCATCGTTCCACGCGATCCGCATGCCCTTGCCGCCACCGCCGGCCGACGCCTTGATCATCACCGGATAACCGATTTCACCGGCGATCTTCACCGCATGTTCGGCGTCTTCGATCAGCCCCATGAAACCCGGAACCGTTGACACCCCGGCCTCTGCGGCAATCTTCTTGGACGTGATCTTGTCACCCATGGCCTGAATGGCCTTCGGCTTGGGGCCGATGAAGACAATGCCCTCCGCCTCAAGCTTCTCGCAGAACGCAGCATTCTCTGACAGAAAACCGTAGCCCGGATGCACGGCCTCCGCACCTGTCTGCTTGCAGGCAGCAATGATCCGTTCACCCAACAGATAGCTCTGATTGGCGGCAGCCGGGCCGATATGCACCGCCTCGTCTGCCATCTCCACATGCACGGCATCCGCATCCGCGTCGGAATAGACCGCAACGGTGGCGATGCCCATCCTCCTCGCTGTCTTCATGACCCGGCAGGCGATTTCACCGCGATTGGCGACGAGGATCTTCTTGAACATGAACGGTGTTTCCCCCCACGAGCGACGTTGTTTCTGTTTTATGGCTTTGCATGCTCCCGCTCAAGCGTTTCACACGATTGTCGCATGAGAAGCGGGTTTGTCAGATTGCGTCATCCTATGGCCGGTTCGGGCTTGCGGGATATAACAATTCCTGAAACTTTCGCCCGAAACTTTCGTCTTAGATTCCGGACTTGCAGGAGAATTGTCCATGAAAACCCGCGCCGCTGTTGCCGTTCAGGCAGGAAAGCCACTTGAAATCATGGAGGTCGACCTCGAAGGCCCGCGCGAAGGCGAAGTGCTGATCGAGGTGAAGGCGACCGGCATCTGCCATACGGATGAGTTCACCCTCTCCGGCGCAGATCCGGAAGGCATCTTCCCGGCGATTCTTGGCCATGAAGGCGCTGGCGTCGTCGTCGATGTCGGCCCCGGCGTGACCAGCCTCAGGAAGGGCGATCACGTGATCCCGCTCTACACGCCCGAGTGCCGCGCGTGCCCCTCCTGCCTGTCGCAGAAAACCAATCTGTGTACCGCGATCCGCTCCACCCAGGGTCAGGGGCTGATGCCGGACGGCACGAGCCGCTTCTCTCTGAACGGTGAGAAGATCCACCACTATATGGGCTGCTCGACTTTCTCGAACTTCACAGTCCTGCCCGAGATCGCGGTCGCCAAGGTCAATCCCGACGCGCCCTTCGACAAGATCTGCTACATTGGCTGCGGCGTGACCACGGGCGTTGGCGCGGTCATCAACACGGCAAAAGTCGAGATCGGCTCGACGGCCATCGTCTTCGGCCTCGGCGGCATCGGCCTCAACGTGATTCAGGGTCTCCGGCTTGCCGGCGCGGACATGATCATCGGTGTGGACCTGAACAACGACAAGAAGGAATGGGGCGAGAAATTCGGCATGACGCATTTCGTCAATCCGAAGGAGGTCGGCGAGGACATCGTTCCCTATCTCGTCAACCTGACCAAGCGCGGTGCGGACCAGATCGGCGGCGCGGACTACACGTTCGACTGCACGGGCAATGTCCACGTGATGCGTCAGGCGCTGGAAAGCGCGCATCGCGGCTGGGGCGAGTCCATCATCATCGGCGTGGCCGGTGCGGGTCAGGAAATCTCCACCCGTCCCTTCCAACTGGTCACCGGACGCACCTGGAAAGGCACCGCCTTCGGCGGCGCGCGCGGCCGCACGGACGTGCCCAAGATCGTCGACTGGTACATGGAGGGCAAGATCGACATCGACCCGATGATCACGCACACCCTGTCGCTCGAAGAGATCAACAAGGGCTTCGATCTCATGCATGCGGGCGAATCCATCCGCTCCGTGGTGGTGTACTGAGGCCGGATCCTTGCCGACCATCTATGTGGATGCAGACGCCTGTCCGGTGAAACCGGAAGCAGCCCGTGTCGCCGAGCGGCACGGGCTTGTCATCGTCTATGTCTCCAATGGCGGGCTGCGCCCCTCACGCGATCCCATGGTTCGGCATGTGGTGGTGCCCGGCACCGCCGACGCCGCCGACGACTGGATCGTGGAGAATGCCGTGGCCGGCGACATCGCCATCACGGCGGACGTGCCGCTGGCCGCGCGCCTGGTGGAGATGGACGTGCACGTGCTCGGCCCCACCGGCCGCCCGTTTACGCCTGAAACCATCGGCATGGCCGTTGCCATGCGCAACCTCAAGCAGGATCTGCGCGAATCCGGCGAGATCAAGGGATACAATCCCGGCTTCACCGCACGCGACCGCTCCGACTTCCTGCAGGCGCTCGACCGCACCGTGCGCCGCGCTTTGAAAGAAAACAGGGACTAACCTCATGAAGACCGTCTCCACCGCCCGCTCCCATGGCGGCGTCCAGGGCGTTTACAGCCACACTTCCAAGACCTGCCAGTGCGACATGACCTTCGCCGTGTTCATGCCGCCGCAGGCAGCCAGCGGCCCCTGCCCGGTCCTGTGGTATCTGTCAGGCCTCACCTGCACGCACGCCAATGTCATGGACAAGGGCGAATACCGCCGCATGGCCGCCGAACTCGGCATGATCGTGGTCTGCCCGGACACGAGCCCGCGCGGCGATGACGTGCCCGACGAGGCGGACAACTGGCAGTTCGGCAAGGGCGCAGGCTTCTATGTGGACGCCACGCAGGAGCCCTTCGCCAAAAACTACCGCATGTATTCCTACATCACCGAGGAACTGCCGGTACTGATCGCCGAAAACTTCCCGGCGGACATGGATCGCCAGGGCATATTCGGGCATTCCATGGGTGGCCATGGCGCGCTGACCATCGCGCTTAAAAACCCGGACCGCTTCAGGAGCTGCTCCGCCTTCGCCCCGATCGTCGAACCCTCGACGGCGGGCTGGTCGAAACCGGCGCTGGAGAAATATCTGGGAACGGACGAAGCCGCATGGCGCGGACACGACGCCTGCGCGCTCGTTGCCGATGGCGCACGCTTTCCCGAATTCCTGATCGATCAGGGTACGGCGGACAGCTTTCTGGACGAAGGTCTGCGCCCATGGCTGTTCGAAGAAGCCTGCCAAAGGGCTGGCGTTCCACTCACGCTCAACATGCGTGAGGGCTACGACCACTCCTACTTCTTCATCTCAACCTTCATGGACGACCACCTCGCCTGGCACGCAAAACGCCTCGCAGCCGGCTATCCTGAATCCCGAGCGTCCTGAATCAATACGTGAAGCCGATGAATCTCCATCTTACATTCTTCGTCTAACTCTCTGCCACGAAAACGCTTTTCAGCCACACCCCAATCGGCGCGCTGGCACAAGGTTGTGCCGGCGCGTCACTTCCGGCATGCTCCCCCGAGAAATCCCGCCATCAGACGGGTCATCCAGCCAAAGATGCTCGACAGAAAAAACGGAGGTGCAAACCGGTGCAGGACACCGTACATATCTATACAGATTCACCCGACCGCGACACGATGGGCGGTCGTCTTTCCAGAGCACGCGACGCCGTCGGCTTCTCGGTCTCCGAACTCGCCCGCCGCCTCGGCGTGAAGGCTACGACGATACAGGCCTGGGAAAGCGACCGCTCGCAGCCCCGCGCCAATCGCCTTGCAATGCTTGCGGGTGTCCTGAATGTGAGCCTCTCATGGCTTCTCCATGGCGTGGGCGTCTCGCCGGCAGACGAAAGCCGCTCCGAGCTCGTCAATGCCGTCTCGGCCAATCTGAAGCGTATCCGCAAACTTCAGGACGAGACGAACCGCCTCGTCACCCAGATCGAGGCCGATCTTGCCCGCGCCGCAGGTGCAGGCTGATAATCAGCAGATGCGAACCGCCGGTGTATTGTGCACAGAAACCATCATGCAAGGGCCACGGCCCGCGTTATGGCAGGTGACAAACACATCCGCCTGCGCTAGTTTCCAGCCGTCGAGGGCAGAAGCCCTGCCTGTCTGCGGGAGAGATCCAAACCGGATAGAACCGGGGCGGACGCCGAAGGGGAAATCGCCCGAAATCTCTCAGGCAAAAGAACCGTAGACGGGTCAAGACACTCTGGAAAGTCGGGGAGCGATCCCCGCGCCGAAGGTGTAAGCGTGGTCGACAGGGTTCCGGCTGCGCGAGTCTCTCAGGCTTCCGACAGAGGGGCACGAACATGCCGCTGACCGCGGCATGCGTGCGATTCTGGAGGAATGATGAGCGACACGAAACCCCAAAAACATTTGCCGCTGGAAGCGCTGCATGAAGATGCCGGCGCGCGTTTCGGCGCATTCGCCGGCTGGCGCATGCCGCTGACCTACCCTGCCGGCGTCATGAAAGAACACCTGCACACGCGCGAAAGTGCCGGCCTGTTCGACATCTCCCACATGCAGCTTTTCGAGGTCGAAGGCGCCGGTGCCGCCGATTTCCTGTCGCGCGCCTGCCCGCTCGATGCAGCAGCCCTGAGAGAAGGTCAGTCAAAATACACCGTCCTTCTCAATGAGAAGGCCGGCATCATCGACGATCTGATCGTCACCCGCCTTGGCGCAAATCGCTTCATGGTGGTTGCAAACGCTGGCAATGCCGACAAGGACGAAGCCCATTTCCGCGCCATCGCTGGAGATTTCGACGTCTCGTTCACGCCACTCGAACGTGTTCTACTGGCACTGCAGGGCCCGGATGCAGAGGCCGTCATGATCGCTGCCGGCCTCGATCTGAGCGACCTTACCTTCATGACCGGCACGAAGCCGCGCGAGGGCTGGTTTGCTGCCCGCTCGGGCTATACCGGTGAAGACGGCTTCGAGGTCGCCCTGCCCCTCGATGAAGCCGAGCGCTTCGCCCGCAAGCTGCTCGACGATGACCGCGTTCAATGGGTCGGTCTTGCAGCCCGCGACAGCCTGCGCCTGGAAGCGGGTCTTTGCCTGCACGGCCAGGATCTGGACGAAAACACCGACCCGGCAAGCGCCGCGATCCTGTGGGCGGTTCCAAAGGCGCTGCGCGAGGAAGGCAAATTCATTGGCGCGCAGGCTCTGCAGAAGATCATCGCAGATGGCGCAAGGGAAAAACGCGTCGGCCTGAAGCCGGAAGGACGCCAGCCCGTGCGCGCCGGCGCACCGCTCATCAACGAGGCGGGCGAGAAGATCGGCCGCGTCACCTCCGGTGGCTTTGGCCCCTCGGCGGGTCATCCGGTCGCCATGGGTTATGTCGCAAAAACGCTCTCCGAACCCGGCACCCGCCTTTTCACCGAAGTGCGCGGCAATCGCATCGCACTTGATGTCCACTCCCTTCCCTTCACGCCGCAGCGCTACAAAAAAGGATAACAGCCAGATGAGCCAGACCTATTTCACAGAAGATCACGAGTGGATCAAAGTCGAGAACGGCGTCGCAACCGTCGGCATCACCGACTATGCGCAGGAACAGCTTGGCGATCTGGTCTTTGTCGAGTTGCCGGAAGCCGGCGCCACGCTTTCCAAGGGTGACACCGCCGTCGTGGTCGAATCCGTCAAGGCCGCATCCGATGTCTATGCGCCCGCCGATGGCGAAGTCGCGGAAGTGAACGACGCCCTGACCAGCGAGCCCGCCCTCATCAACTCCGCCCCCACCGGCGATGGCTGGCTCTGGAAAATGAAGCTCTCCGATGAGAGTCAGCTTGAAGGTCTCATGGACGAAGCCGCCTACAAGGCGTCCATTGCCTGAGGAAACATCATGCCCCAGAACAACGTTCCTTTTGCCGCCCGCCATATCGGCCCGCGTGGGGAAGAAACCAAGGCCATCCTGGCGGCCCTTGGCGTTCCCTCGCTCGAAACACTGATCACGCAGGCGGTCCCGAATTCCATTCGTCTCGGACGCCCGCTCGAGCTGCCGCCGGCCGCCAGCGAAGCCGAGGCGCTTGCCGAGCTTGGCGCCGCCATGCGCCAGAACAGGGTGCTGAAAAGCTTCATCGGCGCCGGCTATCACGGCGTGAAGGTACCCCCGGTCATCCAGCGCAACCTGTTTGAAAACCCCGCCTGGTACACGGCCTACACGCCATACCAGTCGGAGATCAGCCAGGGCCGCCTGGAACTCCTGTTCCATTTTCAGACACTGGTGACGGAACTGACCGGCCTGCCGGTTGCCTCTGCGTCCCTGCTGGACGAAGGCTCGGCCGTCGCCGAAGCGGTGGGCATCGCCTGGCGGCACCACCGTTCCAGGCGCAACAGGCTGGCATTTGCCGGTGACCTCCATCCGCAGACGCGCGATGTGGTTGTCACCCGTGCCGAGCCGCTTGGCATCGAGGTCGATGGCGACACGATCGACGATGACACCTTTGCCCTCATCGTCCCGTGGGCCGACACCTATGGCATCTATGGCGACCACAGCGCCCTCATCGCCAAAGCGAAGGACAAGGGTGCCATCGTCATCATGGTCGCCGACCCGCTCGGCCTGCTTTTGAGCGAAACGCCGGCAGCGCTCGGCGCGGATATCGCCGTTGGTTCGATGCAGCGTTTTGGCGTGCCGATGGGCTTTGGCGGTCCGCACGCAGCCTATTGCGCCGTATCGGACAAGCTGACGCGCCTCATGCCCGGCCGTCTCGTCGGCCAGTCGGTCGATGCGCATGGCCGTCCGGGCTACCGTCTGGCGCTGCAGACCCGTGAGCAGCACATCCGCCGCGACAAGGCGACCTCCAACATCTGCACCGCACAGGCGCTGCTTGCGAATATGGCAGCCGCGTTCGCCATCTGGCACGGCCCGGAAGGGCTCGCGGCAATCGCCGAAACGGTTCACGGGCGTGCTGCGCGTCTGCATGCCGCACTGAAGGCCGCAGGCGTAAAACTTGCGGGCGACGTGATCTTCGATACGGTCACCGCCACCGTTCCGGGCAAGGCAGAAGAGATCGCCAGAAAAGCAGAGGCCGACGGGCGGCTCCTGCGTGTCATTGACGCCGACCGGATCGCCATCAACATGGATGAAACCACGGACGAGGACGATCTTGCGGCCCTTGCGACCCTGTTCGGTGCGACCTTGCCGGAAACGGCGCCCCGGCTTGCCCCAGCCACAGCGCGCGGCGAAGGCTTCCTCACCCAGCCGGACTTCCATTCGCACCGCTCGGAAACAGAGATGATGCGCTTCCTGCGCAGGCTCGCCGACAAGGATCTTGCGCTCGACCGCGCCATGATCCCGCTCGGCTCCTGCACCATGAAGCTCAACGCCGCCGCCGAGATGATGCCCGTGAGCTGGCCGGAAGTGGGTGGTCTTCATCCCTTCGCCCCGCAAGAGCACACGGTTGGCTATCGCCGCATGATCGACGATCTGGACCGCTGGCTCTCGGAAATCACCGGCTTCGATGCAGTCTCGCTGCAGCCCAATGCCGGCAGCCAGGGCGAATATGCAGGCCTTCTGGCCATCCGCCGCTACCACGCCGAGCGTGGCGAAGGCGACCGCGACATCTGCCTTATCCCCTCCTCCGCCCATGGCACCAACCCGGCGTCTGCCTCCATGGCCGGCATGCAGGTGGTGGTCGTGCGCTGCACGGAAGATGGCAATATCGATCAGGACGACCTGAAGGCGAAGGCGGAAGAGCATGCCGACAGGCTGGCGGCGCTGATGCTGACCTACCCGTCGACCCATGGTGTGTTCGAGGAAGGCGTGCGCGACATGTGCGCGGTGATCCACGAGCATGGCGGCCAGGTCTATTTCGACGGCGCCAATCTCAACGCCATGGTCGGGCTTGCCCGTCCGGGTGATCTGGGTGCGGATGTCTGCCACCTGAACCTGCACAAGACCTTCTGCATTCCCCATGGCGGCGGTGGACCGGGCGTCGGCCCCATCGGCGTCAAGGCGCATCTGAAGCCCTTCGTGCCGGGGCATGTGGCGCTCGGCAGCAGCCATGCGGTGGCGGCAGCCCCCTATGGCAGCGCGTCGATCCTGCCGATCACGTGGATGTATATCCGCATGATGGGCGGCGACGGCCTCAAGCGGGCGACGGAAACCGCGATCCTCAACGCCAACTACATCGCCCACAGCCTGAAAGAGCACTACCCGGTGCTCTACAAGGGCCGCAACGACCGTGTCGCGCATGAGTGCATTCTCGACACGCGGGTCTTCAAGGATCGCGCCGGCATCACAGTCGACGACATCGCAAAGCGGCTGATCGATTATGGCTTCCACGCCCCGACCATGAGCTTCCCAGTTGCGGGCACGCTGATGGTGGAGCCGACGGAATCGGAGCCGAAGAGCGAAGTCGACCGCTTCTGTCAGGCGATGATCTCCATCGCTGAGGAAGCTGCGAAGGTGGAAAAGGGCGAATGGCCGAAGGATGACAATCCGCTCACCAATGCACCGCACACCGCGATGGAGCTGATGGGTGACGAGTGGACACACCCCTACAGCCGCAGCGAAGCCGCCTTCCCCGAAGGTTCGCTGGCGTCCGCATCCAAATACTGGCCGCCGGTCTCGCGCGTCGATAATGTCAGCGGCGACCGCAATCTCGTCTGCGCCTGCCCGCCCATCGAGGCACTGGCAAGCTAACCAGCACGAAACGGATCATCTCCCCATCTGGGGAGATGATCGCTCATTTTTGCCGCACCTCTTGGCTGAGGCCCGCGCTTTCTGGTAGAGCGTCGTCCACACACTCCGAACGGAACCGGAACAGGCTTCGCTTTGCCTTGCAAACCATGGCAAACTGCGATGTGATTCGCGGACAGGACACCACACGCTTCATGGACGACAACAACGACCTTTTCGCCGGAATGACCGCCAATGTGGAACGTGCGAAGGCACCGGAGCCGGCAGCGCCCGAGCGCAAGCCCGCTGCGCGCCCAGCACCGTCTGCATCGCCCGATGCTTCCAGCGATGGGTACAGCGCGGCCGACATTGAGGTTCTGGAAGGCCTTGAGCCCGTCCGTCGCCGTCCCGGCATGTATATCGGCGGCACCGACGACAAAGCGCTGCATCACCTGTTCGCCGAAGTCATCGACAACTCCATGGATGAGGCTGTGGCCGGCCACGCCACCTTCATTGAAGTGGAGCTTGATGCGGAAGGCTATCTCGCCGTCACCGACAATGGTCGCGGCATCCCGGTGGACCCGCACCCGAAATTCAAGGACAAGTCGGCTCTCGAAGTCATCATGACGACGCTGCACGCCGGTGGTAAATTCGATTCCAAGGTCTACGAAACCTCCGGCGGCCTTCACGGCGTTGGCGTGTCCGTAGTCAACGCCCTGTCCGAACTCCTTCAGGTTGAGGTTGCCCGCAATCGCCAGCTCTTCCGCCAGACCTTTTCGCGCGGCCTGCCGCAGGGCGGGCTTGAAAAGCTTGGCGACGTTCACAACCGGCGCGGCACGAGGGTGCGGTTCAAGCCAGACGAACAGATCTTCGGCAAGGGCGCGAAATTCGAACCCGCACGCCTCTACCGCATGGCGCGGTCCAAAGCCTATCTCTTTGGCGGTGTCGAAATACGCTGGGTCTGCGCGCCCGAGCTGATTGGCGAAAAGGACGAAACGCCGGAAAAGGCGACCTTCCACTTCCCAGGTGGTCTCAAGGACTATCTGAACGCCTCGCTGGACGGCCAGTTTCAGGTCACGAAGGAAGTGTTCTCCGGCCGTAGCGAAAAGAACTCCGGTCATGGCGCGGTTGAATGGGCGATCACCTGGTATGGCGGCGACGCCATGCTCAATTCCTACTGTAACACCGTGCCCACGCCGGAGGGCGGGACGCACGAGACCGGTTTCCGCAATGCGCTTCTGCGTGGTCTGCGCGGCTATGCCGAACTCACTGGCAACAAGCGGGCCTCCATCATCACCTCCGAAGACGTGATGATCTCGGCCGCCGGCATGCTCTCGGTCTTTGTGCGCGAGCCGGAATTCGTCGGCCAGACCAAGGACAAGCTGGCGACGGCAGCTGCGATGCGCATTGTCGAAAACGCCGTGCGCGATCCCTTCGATCACTGGCTGGCCGAAAACCCGCAGGAAGCCTCCAAGCTCCTCGAATGGGTCGTCGCCCGCGCCGACGAGCGCCTGCGCCGCCGTCAGGAGCGCGAGGTCAGCCGCAAGAGCGCCGTGCGCAAGCTGCGCCTTCCCGGAAAGCTCGCCGACTGCACTATGGGTGCGGCAGCGGGTGCCGAAATCTTCATCGTCGAGGGTGACTCGGCCGGTGGCTCCGCCAAACAGGCGCGCAACCGCGCCAGCCAGGCCGTTCTGCCGCTGCGCGGCAAGATCCTGAACGTCGCCAGCGCCGGCACGGGCAAGCTCGCCGCTAACCAGCAGATATCCGACATCACCCAGGCGCTCGGCTGCGGCACGCGCTCGAAATACCGCGAAGACGACCTTCGCTACGACCGCGTCATCATCATGACCGACGCCGACGTCGACGGCGCGCACATTGCTTCTCTGCTGATTACCTTTTTCTATCAGGAAATGCCGCAGCTCATCGAAAACGGGCATCTCTACATGGCTGTGCCCCCGCTCTACCGCATCAGCCAGGGCGGCAAGACCATGTATGCGCGCGATGATGCGCATAAGGACGAACTTCTGGAAACCGAGTTCACCGGTCGCGGCAAGGTCGAGATCGGCCGTTTCAAGGGCCTTGGCGAGATGATGGCGAGCCAGCTCAAGGAAACGACCATGGACCCTGCCAAGCGAACATTGCTACGTGTTACGGTCCTGGGCGGTCAGGAAGCAACGAAGAGCACGATCGATTCCCTGATGGGGACGAAGCCCGAGGCGCGTTTCCGCTTTATCCAGGAAAATGCCGAGTTCGCAGAAGAGCTGGATATTTGAATTTTCTGCGGGTTCAGGCAGCAGCGATAGCCTGCGCCTGCACGCGGGCGTTTTCACGCAGCGCGTCGAGATGGATGGACCTCAGAAGGCCGGCCAGTTCAGCAGCATCCTGTACCGGGCCCGGCTGTCCGGGCGTTGCACCGATACTCTCCAGCATCAGCCATGAGACTTCCTGTGCGCCCGCCAGGCGTTTTCCCTGCGCCACTTCGCGCCAGACGGACAGAGCCCGGATGATGGGCCGGTGAACGGGCTTTGCGAGCCCTGCCTTTTGCAACAGCGCAGCCATCGCCAGGTCGCGGCCATTCACCAGAAGCCCGCTGATCCGGGCCAAAGGCTGCCCTGTCAGGACCATGAGCACATGACCGAAGAAATCGATCTTGCCATGCGCCACCAACCTGACGATGAAACTGGTTGTCAGGTCTCCGCGAATGCGCAGATGCTCAACCATTGCTCCGTGCTCTTCCGGATCGATGGTCTCGATCAATGTGAGTGAAGCTCGTATACATGCGTCCCGCGTCAGCTTTTCCGCCCGTGCCGCCCCTACCAGTGCCCGCACGAGCGGCGCGTCGCGCAGGGCTTCTCCGAGCTGCGTCAAAAGCACATGGCGGCAATCGGAGGGAAGACGGGGGTCGGCAGCCAACGCCTCGCGCAAAGGTGCATTGCTCCCATGGCGCTCGATCATGCGGCGGAAGCTCACGGCTGCAATGTCTGCGCTCGGGTTTTCGGCCAATGCCAGACAAGCCTCGAGCGATCCAACCTCGGCGATGGCCGCCGAGACACTCATGCTCAATTGGGGACGTCGCGCTATAAGGCATTGCGTCCCCCCGCGCCCGTCAGCCACCCGGTCGATCAGGTCGGGGTCGGACAAGACCGGCGAGCGGGCCAGGATCGGCGCGGCAACATCCGGCTGATCCGCCGCCAGGGCCGCCACCACCTGCACCGGCGCGTGCCGGCTCATGGAGAGCGCCTCCGCCAGCGCAGACCGCACTTTTGAAGAAGGATCGTCAAGCAGGGCTGTCAGCGCCGCCTCGGCGGCGTAGCGATCCTCGAACGGAAGCTCTCCGTCGAGATAGGCTCTAGCAAGAGCTGCCGCCGCGCCCGCGCGTTCAGCCACTTTTGCCGTCTGCGTCCACTTGAGAAAATGCTGAACCACCTGCACCGAAGTCACACTCCCGCCCTGTCTGAACCGAACCTAGCGCGAATTCGTATAGGAAACGTTTACCATAAGTGCCCGCTTGCAGGGTGCGGCCGGCCCGCCTATCAAGAAGCTGAAGATCGTTTCGGAGCAGGACGGGAGGAGCGGAATGGCCGGCCTTTATCTTCAGGAGTTCCAGCCGGGACAGGTGTTTCAGCACACGCTGCGCAAAAGCGTCACCGAAAGCGACAACATGCTGTTTTCGACCATGACGCTGAACCCCCAGCCACTGCACATCGATTTCGCCTTTGCCGAGAAGACCGAATGGGGCAAGCCGCTGGTCAATTCCCTCTTCACCCTCGGCCTGATGATCGGCATTTCCGTCCACGACACCACACTCGGCACGACAGTGGCCAATCTCGGAATGACCGAAACCAGCTTTCCCCACCCGGTGTTCCATGGCGACACCATCCGCGTGGAGACAGAGGTGAAATCCGTGCGCGAATCGAAATCCCGGCCCGATCGCGGCATCGTGGAATTCGAGCACCGCGCCTACAATCAGGATGACAGGCTGGTGGCCCGCTGCCTGCGCCAGGCGATGATCCTCAAAAAGAGAGATGCCTGATGCGCTCACTGCTCTTCGTGCCCGGTGATTCTGAACGCAAGCTCGAAAAGGCCATCAGTTCGCAGAGCGATGTCCTGATCGCCGATCTCGAAGATTCGGTCAGCCTCGACAGCAAGGCAGAGGGGCGACGCATCACCGCAGTCTTCCTTCAGTCGGCGCGCTCGCGCACGAATGCTCAGCTTTACGTTAGGGTGAACGACCTTGCGACCGGATTGACCGAAGACGATCTGGCTGTCGTCATGAAGGGCCGGCCGGATGGCATCATGCTCCCCAAGGCCGAAGGCGGGAATGACGTCGCGCGTCTCGCAGCGGCGCTGCGTGTTCACGAAGCAGAAAACGGGATCGAAGACGGCCGCACGCGCATCCTGCCGATCATCACGGAAACGGCGCTGGGCGTTCTCAACGCCGCCAGCTATCGGGGTTCCAGCGACCGGCTGGCCGGGTTGACCTGGGGCGCGGAAGACCTGTCGGCCCATATTGGCGCGCTTGCTGCGCGCCATGAAGACGGAAGCTATACGCCGCTCTTTCAGCTCGCCCGCAACATGACGCTTCTGGCGGCTGCGGCGGCAGGCGTTCCAGCGATCGACACCGTGTTCCCGAACTTCTCGGATACAGAGGCTTTCACAAGGGATTGCCAACTGGCTGCCCGTGACGGTTTCGTTGCCAAAATGGCCATTCACCCTGCGCAGGTCGAACCGATCAATACCATCTTCACGCCCTCGGATGAAGAGGTGGCAAAGGCCCGCGCCGTGGTGGAAGCCTTTTCAGCCGCCGGCAATGCCGGCGTGGTCAACATCGGCGGGCGGATGTATGACCGCCCGCACCTCGCCCTTGCCGAACGCGTTCTCGCACGCGCGGCTGAGGCATCATCGGCCTGACAAAGACATTAACCGTCCTTCCACTGCGGGCGCGTCATCTGAAAGACCTCGGTCACAGTCGAATAGTCGCGATACCCCAGGCGTGCCATATTGCCGGCTGCCACCGCATCGAACAGCCCGTCTTTCAGCACCGCCTCGCTGATATGGACGCCCACCACCTCCCCGGTAACGACAATCACGCCAGCCGGTGAACCGTCGAGCCCCAGCGGGTGTCGCACCTCGGTCACCCTGCATTCGAGCGCCGCATGGCATTCGGCAACACGTGGCGGTTTCACAAGCAGCGAGGGTGCTTCCGTGAGCCCCGCATAGGCGAACTCGCTGACACCGCGCGGCGCATCGACGGAACTGGCATTCAGCTGCTCCGCCAGATGATGACTGGCAAGATTCACGACAAACTCGCCGGTCTCTTCTGCATGCGTGGCGCTGTCCTTCGCCCCTTCCGAGGAAAAAAACACCAGATGCGGATTGGACGAAATCGCATTGAAAAAGGAATAGGGTGCCAGATTGGCCTCCCCCTCCTTCGACAGTGTGGAAATCCACCCGATCGGGCGGGGCGACACTATGGCCTTGAACGGATCGTGCGGCAGGCCATGCCCCTTGGACGGTTCGTAAAACATCACGCCTCCCACATCACGCCTCCCATGGCCCGGCATAGTCGGAAACGATGGTCTTGAGCTCCGGACGCGGGCGCTCCTGAAGCTCCACATCATAGGAACCGATATGCACGAACCCGACCACCCGTTCGCGCGGTGCAAGTCCCAGAATGCGACGGCCTTCGGCATCGTCCGAATACCAGTTGGTGATGAGATTCGTGCCGTAGCCCAGCGCATTCGCAGCAATCATGAGATTCATCGCAGCCATGCCGCCGGACAGGAACATCTCCCATTCGGGAATGGTCGGGCTCTCCTTCGGCACGCAGACCACGCCAATGACCAGCGGTGCACGCGAAAAGCGGGTCCGCTCCTGCTCGATCCGCGGCTCGGGCAACGCACCCTCGCGCTCAATGGCGCGTGCGGCCAGCGCCTCCCCGATCTGCCTGCGCACATCGCCACGATAAATAATGAAACGCCATGGCGTCAGCCGACCGTGATCGGGCACACGCGAGGCCACCGTCAATATGGTCTCGATTTCCTTATCGGTCGGTGCCGGTTCCGCAAGATCCTTCACCGGCGTAGAGCGGCGCGCAAGCATGAAATCAAGCACGGATGGGTGCAATTGTCTGTCTCCTGTGGGATATGCATGGCCTGAAACAGCCAGGACGGTTTGTACAAGCTGGCGGGTCGTGGAAACCAGATCGCACAAACGCCTTGAAATTGCCACCGCCTTGGGCTTCATGTCGGACATGCGCAGTCCTTTAAGAACGACACTTTCCATTCTCGCCCTGTGTGCCCCGTTCCTGATGGCGCTTCCCGCCTATGCACAGGATGATGCGGCAAATGCCGTCGATGGTCTGCGCCTGCCCGGCCTCAACAATTACGCTCCTGCCTCGGTGGACGATGCACTGGCTATTGCCGATACCGGCGAGGTCACGCTCGTCGCTCATTTGAACGAAGGCGGCGAGGAAATCCCCAATGGTCTTGTCTGGCGCATTTTTGGAACGCAGCCGGGCGCCGACGAAAAGCTTCCGCTCGTTGCCACAGCGCGCGGCGGCAACGGTGTTTTCCAGCTTGCGCCGGGCAGTTACCTCGTCCACGCAGCCTACGGTCGCGCCGGCGTCACCAAACGCATCACCGTCGGTCGTGAGCCGGTGCGCGAGGATCTCTTTCTCGATGCGGGCGGGCTCAAGCTGAACGCGATCCTGCCTGGCGGCGTACGAATTCCGCAGAACCAGCTCCGCTTCTCGATCTACGAGGCGAGCGAAGACAATATTGGCGATGGAACCCTGATATTGCCCAATGTCGAGCCGGGCAGCATCGTGCGCCTCAATGCCGGCACCTACCATGTCGTGGCGAAATATGGAGCGATGAACGCCGTCATCCGCTCCGATATCCGTGTCGAGGCCGGAAAGCTGACTGAGGCAACGGTCGAACACCGCGCTGCCGACCTTACCATGAAGCTTGTCCGTGAACGCGGCGGCGAAGCCATCGCCGACACTGCGTGGTCCGTACTCACCGACACCGGTGAAATCGTCTACGAGACGGTCAGCGCCTATGCCTCAATGGTGCTCGCTGAAGGCGACTACACCATTGTCGCCAAGAACCGCGACCGCATCTACCAGCGCGACTTTTCGGTCGTGCCCGGCCGCAATCAGGACGTGGAACTGCTTCCGACGGACCTGCTCGACACGCGAAACCAGTTTCCCGACTGATTCCCCCTCAAATGAAAAAAGCCGCGCAAAAGTACGGCTTCTTTCCATTTGGTGAAGTCCTGAAAAGCCTTAAGCGGCAGCCGCCCTTGCGGCCCTGCGCTTCAGGTCAGGCGGCGTTGCCTCGTCGGCCAGCATTGCGGTCACATCGGCCAGCGACATGGACGCCTGATCGCGGCTGCCCAGCCGGCGAATATTGACCGTGCCTTCTTCCGCTTCGCGCTTGCCGCAGACGAGGATGACCGGAACCTTGGCCAGCGAGTGCTCGCGGACCTTGTAGTTGATCTTCTCGTTGCGCAGATCCGCCTCGGCCAGAAGTCCGGCCTCCTTCAGCGCCTCCGTCACTTTCAGCGCATACGCGTCGGCATCGGACGTGATGGTCGCCACCACCACCTGCACCGGCGCAAACCAGAGCGGGAAGTGACCGGCGAAGTTCTCGATCAGAATGCCGAGGAAACGCTCCATCGAGCCGCAGATCGCCCGGTGCACCATGACCGGCTGCTTCTTTTCCGAATCATGATCGATGTAGAAGGCACCGAAACGCTCCGGCAGGTTGAAGTCGATCTGCGTCGTGCCGCACTGCCATTCGCGGCCGATGGCGTCCTTCAGAACGTAGTCGAACTTCGGCCCATAGAACGCGCCATCACCCGGGTTGATCGCCGTCTTGATGCGGCTGTCGGAAGCAGCGATCTTCTTGAGAACGCCAGCCATGATCTCCTCGGCGTGATCCCACAGCGCATCCGACCCAACGCGCTTTTCAGGGCGCGTGGAGAAGAAAACGGTGATCTCCTCAAAGCCGAAATCGGCATAGGTGGAGAGGATCAGATCGTTGATCTTCAGGCATTCGGCTGCAAGCTGGTCTTCCGTGCAGAAGATGTGCGCATCGTCCTGCGTGAAGCCGCGCACGCGCATCAGGCCGTGCAGCGCGCCCGAAGGCTCGTAGCGATGCACATTGCCGAACTCGGCCATCCGGATCGGCAGATCGCGGTAGGACTTCAGTCCGTGCTTGAAGATCTGCACATGGCCGGGGCAGTTCATCGGCTTGAGCGCGAAGGTGCGGGTGTCTTCCGCCTCGTCGTCCGCGCATTCCACCTTGAACATGTTCTCCTTGTACCAGCCCCAGTGACCGGAGGTCTCCCACAGGCTCTTGTCGAGCACCTGCGGCGCATTCACCTCGTCATAGCCATCGGTCGCAAGCCTGCGGCGCATGTAGCTCACAAGGTTCTGGAACATGCGCCAGCCCTTGGAATGCCAGAACACGACGCCCGGTCCCTCCTCCTGGAAATGGAACAGGTCCATCTCGCGGCCAAGGCGGCGGTGATCGCGCTTTTCGGCCTCTTCCAGCATGTGGAGATACTGGTCGAGTTCCTCCTGCGTCTGCCAGGCCGTACCGTAGATGCGGGTCAGCATCGGATTGTTGGCATCGCCGCGCCAGTAGGCGCCGGCCACCTTCATAAGCTTGAAAGCCTTGCCGATCTGGCCGGTCGAGACCATGTGCGGACCGCGGCAAAGGTCGAACCAGTCACCCTGCGCGTAGATCTTGACGTCCTGATCCTCGGGGATCGCGTCGATCAGCTCGACCTTGTAGCTCTCGCCCTTCTCGGCGAACACTTTCTTGGCCTTGTCACGCGACCAGACTTCCCTGGTGAAAGGCTTGTTGCGCGCAATGATCTCCGCCATCTTCTTCTCAATGACCGGCAGGTCTTCGGGCGTGAAGGGCTCATTGCGGGCAAAATCGTAATAGAAGCCGTTCTCGATCACCGGGCCGATGGTGACCTGGGTGCCGGGCCAGAGTTCCTGCACGGCTTCGGCGAGCACGTGCGCGGCATCGTGCCGGATCAGTTCCAGCGCGCGCGGGTCGTCGCGGGTGATGATCTCAAGATCGCCGGACGTACCGACAGGCTCGGAAAGGTCGCGCACTGTGCCATCGAGCGCATAGGCGACGGACTTCTTTGCGAGCGACTTGGAGATGCCGGCTGCAATGTCAGCGCCGGTCGTCGCCGCGTCATATTCACGAACGGAGCCATCGGGAAATTTTAGGGAAACGGCCTCAGCCATAAGTCTTCTCCTTATCCAGTCCCGCCAACGAGCGCGGGTGGTTTGGGCATTTTTTGGTTTGCGGGCTCGGGATAAGCGTTTCAGCCGTGAAGGTAAAGGGCAAACCGGATACACCCGGCTGCCACCGTGCAGGCGACGGTTAAATCAATGCCCGCCCTTCTGCCTCGCCACCTTCCAGTAACGCCAGGGCGCCCACCATTTCAGTTCAGGTTCAAGCACATCAGGCACCGGGTCGACGCCGTGTGTGCCGCCAGGCCCACACCGCACCACACGGAAAAGCCCCATCCAACCACCCGACCACAGCCCATGCCGGGCAATTGCCTCATAGGCGTATTCCGAACAGGTGGGGAAATGCCGGCAGGAATTGCCGATAAATCCTGAGAGCGTGAGTTGGTAGAGCCGGATCATCGCGGTCCCCAACAGGCGACCGGGCGTCTTAGGCCAGGGCCCCTGCCAGTTTCGGCTCCGCGCGGGGTGAACCATGATGTCAGGCGGCTGCGCCGGCACGCGCCTTCTCAATCTGGTCGATCGCGTCCACAACCGCATCGAAAGTCAGCAGCGTGGAAGCGTGACGTGCCTTGTAGCCACGCACCGGCTCCAGATATTTCAGATCATCGAAACGCCCGTTTGGCGGTGTGCCCTCCTCCTTGAGCATCGCGTACATCTGCTCCCGGACCCGCCGCAGCTCACCAGACTTGGCGCCGACAACATGAGCGGCCATGATGGAAGACGATGCCTGCCCCAGAGCACAGGCTTTCACCTCATGCGCGAAATCAACAACCGTATCGCCCTCCATCCTGAGATCGACCACGACAGTCGAGCCACAGAGTTTGGAATGCGCTTTTGCCGTGGCATCCGGCGCGTCCAGCCGCCCGATCCGCTGAATATTGCCGGCAAAACCAAGAATTTTTGCGTTGTAGACATCGTCCAGCATAGAATTTCCGTTCTGCCGCAGTCGAAACACATCAATGTCGCTTCGACACCTTTCCTTCTGCTCCAGGGCACTTATATAATGATCGCTGTGGGCCCGCGACAAGGCATGATGCGCTTGCGGGTTCCGGTTTCGTGCACGCCGCTGTCGGGCCGGGCTGAGATTTTTCTCCATTACCCGCTGGATAAGGCCGTGAACCGTTCAACTCGTCGCTGCTGAGACAGGGACTACGGGAGACGCCTTTTATGGACGCAGTTATCAAGAACTTTCCGCCTCACACCGATAAGGGTGAGAAAATCGCGGAGACAAAATCCTATATGGATAAGCCAGTTACCGACCGCCCATCCCAGGAAGAGGTGGAGAACGCCGTGCGCACCCTTCTGCGCTGGACCGGCGACGATATTGCTCGTGAAGGCCTTATCGAGACACCCCAGCGTGTCGCCAAGGCCTATCGCGAAATGTTTTCCGGCTACGACCAGTGCCCCGCCGAGGAACTGGGCCGTACCTTTGAGGAAGTGCAGGGCTACAACGACATGGTCCTCATCAAGGACATCTCGTTCCACTCCCACTGCGAACATCACATGGTGCCTATCATCGGCAAGGCGCATGTGGCCTATTTACCGGATGGAAAAGTGGTCGGCCTGTCCAAAATCGCCCGCGTGGTGGACATCTTCGCCCGCCGCCTGCAGACACAGGAAGCCATGACGGCACAGATCGCCCATGTCATCCAGGACGTGCTCAAGCCGCGCGGTGTCGCCGTGCTGGTGGAGGCCGAGCACATGTGCATGGCCATGCGCGGCATCCGCAAGCAGGGTTCCGTGACGCTCACCACCACGTTCACGGGCGTCTACCGGGAAGAACTCCAGGAACAGGCGCGCTTCATGACCATGTTGCGCGACAAGCACGGCTGATGTCGACACTGCTCTTTCCCCCGGCCCCGTCCGACAAGGCCGCGCTTGAAGAAGGCACGGCTTTTTCGCCGCGCTTTGATGCCAATGGCCTTCTCACGGCGGTCGTGACAGATGCCGAAACGAATGCGCTCCTGATGGTTGCCCACATGAATGCCGAGGCACTGTCCATGACGCTGGAAACCGGCATTGCCCATTACTGGTCGCGTTCACGTGCAAAGATCTGGAAAAAGGGCGAGACCTCCGGAAACGTCCAGCACATTGTCTCCATCGCGACGGATTGCGATCAGGACGCTGTGCATCTGAGCGTGAAGGTCGCCGGCGATGGTGCGACCTGTCACACCGGTCGCCGCTCCTGCTTCTACCGAAATGTGAGCATTCGCGACGGCAAGGCGGTTCTCATCGACCTTGGCATAAAGCCTCTGGGTCACAAAGACGGACAGGCTTGACCAAAAGTCGGTCTCGATTTCTTGAACATCTGTGGCATAGACTTTCCAGTTGGGAACGCACATCTAAAGGGCTGGGGAATCCCCCGCGTTCCCGGGTGAGGCAGCGTTGAACCGTTCGGTTCGCAAAAGCGACGCATATTCACCAATTTGATACAGTTCCCGGGCATGATGCCATGGGGACGAGGAGATGATCATGCTCGACTGGGCATCTCTACGCAGAAAACAGGAAAACCGGCAGATCGATGTGGTTTCGCCGGAGCCGCCCGCGGTCGATCCGGTTCCGGCACCAAATCCCCGCAATGGAATTGCGCTCGCACTGGGCGGGGGCGCGGCGCGTGGCTGGGCCCACATTGGTGTTCTGCGTGCCCTTGAAGAAGCGAAGATTCCCATCGGAATGATCGCCGGGACGTCAATTGGTGCGCTTGTCGGTGGCTGTTATCTGGCAGGCAAACTGGACGAACTGGAAGAATTCGCCCGCTCCCTGACCAAACGCCGCATTTTCGGTCTTCTCGACATCAACTTCGGCGGCAGCGGCCTTTTTGGCGGCATGAAGCTGACGGCACGCATGGAAGAGCATTTGCGGGGCGTCACCTTCGACGATCTGTCAAAACCCTTCGTCTGTGTGGCGGCGGAAATCCGCACCGGTCACGAAATCTGGTTGTCGAGCGGGTCACTGATAACGGCCATGCGCGCATCCTATGCTTTGCCAGGTGTCTTCGAGCCCGTCACCTGCAACGGCCGCGTGCTTGTTGACGGAGCGCTCGTCAACCCGGTCCCCGTATCCGCCTGCCGTTCCTATGAGCAGCCACTCGTCATGGCCGTCAATCTTCACTACGACCTCTTCGGGCGCGCTGCGGTCATCAAGCACGCTGCCGACATGCCCCGGGAAACCGAAGATGGCGAGAAAGCACCGCTTGTGGTCGACAGGGGCCCGCACGAGCGCAATCATAGGCTTGGCATTACCGGCGTGATGGTGGAGGCCTTCAACATCATTCAGGATCGGATTTCGCGCGCCCGTATGGCCGGCGACCCACCGGACCTGTCGCTCCAGCCGAAGCTCGGCCACATCGGCCTTACGGAATTTCATCGCGCCGACGAGGCCATTGCCATCGGCTACGAGACCACCCAGGCACGCCTTTCCGAGCTCGACCGGATCATCGCCGTTCTCGGCTAAACCCTTCCATCAGGCGCTCGCCGCATCCTGCAGACGCATCTGGATACGCTTCGTTCCATTCCAGTGATTGGCCGCCAGCGTTCCAGCCACGTGAATGGTCGCGCCACGATTGGCGAACAGGAAATTGCCGAGATCAGTCTCGGCAGCGCGAAAAGCAATTGCTTCCATGCGTGCGCCAGTTTGCGAACGCAGCTCGGCGCGGATGTGACCATTGCCAACAATACGTGCATCCGCGAGCCGGTGGCGCGGTAGCGCAAGCACCGGCGTTGGATGGCCGGAACCGTAAGGCCCCGCCGTCTCCAGCGCATCAAGCAACGCAAAACCGGCACCATCGGCAGAGAGTGCTGCGTCGATCTTCAGGCTCTCACCGTCGCGCAGCTTCTTCACGGCACTCGCTGCACGTTCCTCGAAAAACGCGCGAAGCGACCCGAGCTTGCTGCGCTCGATTGTGATTCCGGCAGCCATCGCGTGCCCGCCTCCCTTCACCAGCAGCCCTTCAGCCACCGCTTCACGCACGATCTTGCCCAGGTCGAACCCCGGAATGGAGCGCCCCGATCCGGTTCCCTTGCCATTCGGATCGAACGCAATCGCGAATGTCGGCCGCCGTGCGTGATCCTTAAGGCGCGAAGCGAGCAGACCGACAATGCCCGGGTGCCAGCGTTCGCTCGCGGTGACAAGCACGGCAGGCCCCTCACCCGCCATCAATTCGGCATCCGCTTCGGCCTTCGCCTCCGCAAGCATCACCGTTTCCATATCCTGGCGCTCGGTGTTCAGCCGGTCGAGCGTCTCGGCAATTTTTGCGGCCTCTGCCGGATCGTCGCTGGCGAGCAGGTTGCTGCCCAGAGCCGCATTGCCGATACGCCCTCCGGCGTTGATGCGCGGTCCGATCATGAAGCCCAGATGATAGGGGTTGAGTGGCTCGCCGATGCGGGATACGCGCGCCAGCGCGGCAAGCCCCGGCGTCTTCATCTGGCGCGCGGCCAGAAGCCCTTTCACCACAAAAGCCCGGTTGACACCCACAAGCGGCACCACATCGCATACCGTGCCGAGTGCCACGAGATCGAGAAGCGCGAGCAGGTCCGGTGGTGGTTTGGCAACGCCCCCCTGCCGCAGATGCTTCGCCGTCTGCACCAGCGCAAGAAAAACGACGCCCGCAGCACACAGAAAACCCTGCCCCGAAAGGTCATCCTCGCGGTTGGGATTCACGACAGCGACCGCTTCCGGCAAATCGTCCCCCACCTGGTGATGATCGAGCACCACCACATCCGCGCCCGCCTCATTTGCGGCGGCGATGGCTGCAGCGCTGTTGACCCCGCAATCCACCGTCACGATGAGAGCGGCCCGCCCCGCAAGATCGCGCATCGCATCCGGATTGGGGCCATAGCCCTCGAAAATCCGGTCGGGAATATAGATTTCAGCGTCGATGCCGTAATGCGCGAGAAAGCGCTTCATCATGGCCGAGGAAACAGCCCCATCGACGTCATAATCGCCAAAGATCGCCACCTTCTCGCCGCGCCGCACCGCGTGGGCCAGCCTTTCGGCAGCCTTGTCCATGTCGGTCAGCGTTGCGGGATCGGGCAAGAGATCGCGGATGGTTGGATCGAGAAAGCGCTTTGCGTCATCCATATCCACCCCGCGCCCGGCGAGCACACGCGCCACGATTTCAGGAATACCGTGCGACTGCGCCATCGCCAGCGCAGCGTTCTCGCCCCGCAGGTCTAGCCTGTGCTCCCAGGCGAGACCGCGCGCGGAGCTCCGGACATCAAGGAAGTATCGTTTATCGCCAGTCATCGCCGCCTAGGTTTCACAGAGGACGGACAATGGCAAGCGCCTCCCGGCGTCCTCAGAACTTGTCCAGATCCTGATGGCGAGCAATGATCTCGCGCACCGTCTGCGAAGAAGAGCGCATAACGATCGTGTGGGTGGAGATCTGATCGCGGCCAAACTTGACACCGGAAAGCAGATTGCCGTCCGTCACACCGGTCGCAGCGAACAGCACGTCGCCCTTGGCCATCTCGTCCATGCGATAGACCTTGTTCGGGTCGGAGATGCCCATCTTGGCGGCGCGTGCGATCTTTTCCTCGGTGTTGAGCTGCAGGCGGCCCTGCATCTGGCCGCCAATGCAGCGCAATGCCGCCGCAGCCAGAACACCTTCCGGCGCTCCGCCAATGCCCAGATAGATATCGATACCGGTTTCGTCCGGATCGGTCGTGTGGATCACGCCGGCCACGTCACCGTCGCCGATCAGGCGGATCGCAGCGCCCGTGCCGCGCACGTCCTCGATCAGGCGCGCATGGCGGGGCCGGTCGAGAATACACGCCGTGATCTCGTTGACCGGAACGCCCTTGGCCCTGGCCAGCGCCTCGATATTCTCCACCGCAGGAGCGTCAAGATCGACAACCCCGTCGGGATAACCCGGTCCAACCGCAATCTTCTCCATGTAGACGTCCGGCGCATAAAGAAGGCTGCCGCGCTCTGCGATGGCGATCACCGCCAGCGAGTTGGGCAGGTTTTTTGCGCAGATCGTGGTGCCTTCCAGCGGATCGAGCGCGATGTCGACCTCCGGCCCCTCGCCGACGCCCACTTCCTCGCCAATATAGAGCATGGGCGCTTCGTCGCGCTCGCCCTCGCCGATGACGACCGTGCCCTTGATCGGCAGACGGTTTAGCTCCGAGCGCATGGCATCAACGGCCACCTGGTCCGCCGCCTTCTCGTCGCCGCGCCCGCGCAGCCGCGCCGCAGCCACCGCCGCGCGCTCTGTCACACGAACGAGTTCCAGTGTGAGAATGCGGTCGAGACCCGCCTGCGTGGCTTTCAACATATATCCAGATCCTGATCTTTACCTGCTTCCCATGAGCAGGACGGCTTCTTGTGGCAAAGACGGCGCGGCACGGCAAGACCCCGTCCGCCCCGTCAAAAACATGAATCGATTGAATAAATGTGACAGGCGCGAATTGTGCGTCAGGCCGCCCGCTCGATGCGGATAACCTGTGGCTTGTCGACCAGGTGGCCGTCCTTCATCACGCCGTCGACCGCCTTGCGCACGGCCGCCTCGGTCGTCTCATGTGTCACGAGAATCACATTCTTCTGCTCGTCCGGCAGACCGCCATCGGCATGCTGGACGATCGATTCGAGCGAGATCTCATTGTCGGCCATGCGCTTGGCGATGGCCGCAAAGACGCCGGCACGGTCATGCACCGTCATGCGAATGAAATAGCCGCCTTCATGGGAGCGCATACGCGCGCGCTTGTAGGGCTTCAGCTTCGCGGCCGGACGCCCGAAGACGGGCCCATGCTGGAAACCGGGGCGGCTCTTTGCAATGTCAGCCATATCGCCGATAACCGCGGATGCCGTGGCATTTCCGCCGGCACCGGGCCCCGAAAGCAGAAGTTCGCCAAGCACATCCGTTTCGATGGCCACGGCATTGGTCACGCCATGAACCTGCGCAATAACGGAGTGTGTCGGAACCATGGTCGGGTGAACCCGCTGTTCGATCCCGCTCTCGGTCTTCACCGCAACGCCAAGCAGTTTGATACGGTAGCCGAGCTCGCTGGCCGCACGAATGTCGGCCTGGCTGATGTTGGAGATGCCCTCCATATAGATATCGTCAGCCGAAATCTTACAGCCGAAAGCGAGACTGGTAAGGATGGAGAGCTTGTGCGCCGTGTCGTGCCCCTCGATGTCGAAGGTCGGATCGGCCTCGGCATATCCAAGGCGCTGCGCCTCGGCGAGGCAGTCCTCGAAGGAGAGCCCCTCTTCTTCCATCCGCGTCAGGATATAGTTGGCGGTGCCGTTCATGATGCCGAACACACGGCTCACCTCATTGCCGGCAAGCGCCTCACGCATTGTCTTGATGACGGGAATGCCGCCCGCCACCGCAGCCTCGTAGTTGAGGAGAACGCCTTTCTCCTCGGCAATCGCCGCCAGCGCGACACCGTGTTTGGAAAGGAGTGCCTTGTTCGCCGTGACTACGTGGCGTCCGGCCTCCAGCGCCGCCTTCACGGCGTCGTAAGCCGCGCCGCTGTCGCCGCCGATCAGTTCGACGAAGACATCGATCTCGGCCGACCTGGCCAGCTCCACCGGATCGTCAAACCACTGCGCATTTCCAAGCTCTATGCCGCGATCGCGGGTGCGGTCACGCGCCGAAACCGCTGTCAGAGCCATCGTGCGTCCACATTGCCTGGTCAGTTCCGCTTCCTTGTCCGTCATGCAGCGCACAACGGAAGCTCCCACGGTTCCCAAACCCGCAATTCCAATACGCAACGCTTCGGCCATGATGCGGCGTGCTCCTTCTCAAAAGTTCAGTGAGTGAGACTCAGCGCCGGGCGCCGAGCGGGATGACGTTGTCGGTGTTTTCCGGTGCCGTTGCAAGGAAGCGCTTGATGCTGCGCGCGGCCTGGCGGATCCGGTGCTCGTTTTCCACCAGGGCGATGCGCACATGCTGGTCGCCGAACTCACCGAAACCGATGCCCGGTGCCACGGCCACCTCGGCCTTTTCGACCAACAGCTTGGAAAACTCCAGAGAGCCCAGTTCGCGGTAGGCGTCCGGGATCGGCACCCAGACAAACATTGTTGCGGGCGGCGGAGGCACAACCCAGCCCGCACGGCCAAACGATTCCACAAGCACGTCGCGGCGGCGGCGATAGACCTCGCGCACCTCTTCAATCTCCGTGCCATCCGAGTTCAATGCTGCGGCGGCAGCCACCTGGATCGGTGTGAACGCGCCGTAGTCCAGATAAGACTTTACGCGCGAAAGCGCTGCAATCAGCCGCTCATTGCCGACCGCAAATCCCATGCGCCAGCCGGGCATGGAAAACGTTTTGGACATGGAGGTGAACTCCACCGTCACATCCATCGCGCCCGGCACCTCCAGAACGGAAGGCGGCGGATTGCCATCGAAATAGATTTCCGAATAAGCAAGATCGGACAGGATGATCAAATCGTTCTTTCGAGCGAACGTCACCACGTCCCTGTAAAAATCCAGCGATGCCATGCAGGCCGTCGGGTTCGACGGATAGTTGAGGATAAGCGCCAGCGGTTTCGGCGTTGAATAGCGCACCGCCCGCTCAAGTGCCGGTATGAAATTCGCATCCGGTTCGGCGGGAATGGCGCGCACGACACCACCCGACATGATGAAACCGAAAGCGTGGATTGGATAGGTCGGGTTCGGACACAGAACCACATCGCCCGGCGCTGTGATCGCCTGGGCCATGTTGGCAAAGCCCTCCTTGGAGCCAAGCGTCGCAACCACCTGGGTCTCAGGATCAAGTTTCACACCAAAGCGGCGCTCGTAGTAAGCGGCCTGCGCGCGACGAAGCCCCGGAATGCCGCGCGAAGACGAGTAGCGATGCGTGCGTGGATCACGCACAACGTCGCACAGCTTGTCGACAATGGCCTGCGGGGTTGGCAGGTCGGGATTGCCCATGCCCAGATCGATGATGTCGGCCCCGCGCGACCGCGCGCTGGCCTTCAGGCGGTTCACCTGCTCAAACACATAGGGCGGAAGCCGGCGGATCTTATGGAATTCTTCCATCATCATACCTCAATGCGGGTCGTGCAGGACGACGCCCGGTCCTCATATACCCATTCCCCCAAACGGTCGAGGGGAGCAAACCGAAGCTACTCGCTCTTTTCGATTTCCTCGAGTTGCCGATCAGCATGCGTTTTCGCCAGGCGACGCAGCCGGATCGCTTCCGCCTCGGCATTGTTGGTCGGCGCGCGGCCCGCCAGACGATCGCGCGCGGCGGAAAGGTCGCGGGTTAGTGCATCCTTCTCGGTTGCATCGATCGGCGTTGCAGCCGATTCCGGCGGGATGTTCAGATCGGGATATGCGCCGGTATTGCGGACGCCGGGCCCGCTTACGACCTCAGCTGCTGTTCGCGGAGCAGGCTGCGGCATCGGCGCTGGCGTTGTGATCGCGGCAGACGGTGCGGCATCTTCAAGGCTCATGCTCATACACCCCCCAAGAGCCAGCGAAAGCGCAGCCGCCGGGGCGATCAATCCGGTCGCGCGAAAAAATCCGCCATGAGGTCTAATTTTCATATTCTCTTCCGATTCAAGCCACTACCATGCATGATGGTCGCGGGGGAGCCTCCCGTGAGATTACGTTAACAACGCGCCGCTTGAAAGGCGCGTCCAGGTTGCAGGCGCAGATTATGGCTCAGAAAAAGCAGACCAACGGCGCAGAAAACCACGCAGGCACAACACTCGACCAGTATTTCGCAAAAGACCCCGAGCGTCTCGCACAAAATCTCGCGCGGGCGCTGGAGGAACTCGGCAAGGCGGCCGCCTCCTGGACGGAGGCACGGGAAAAGGGCGAATCGAGCGACATCACAGCCGCCCCGCTTGCCGACATGATCAGAACATTCTCGCGCGTCAGTGAATACTGGCTTGGCGACCCCGGCCGCGCACTTGAGGCACAGACCCGCCTCTTCGCCGAATTCATGGGCATCTGGGCGAACGCAATTCGCCGCATGAACGAGGAGAACGTCGGCGACTACGCACAAGCCTCCACCACCGACAAACGTTTCCAGGATCCTGAATGGGGGCGCAACGCGTTTTTCAGCTTCCTGAAACAGGCCTACCTCGTTACAGCGCGCTGGGCGTCCGATCTCGTGGACGGCGCCGACAACCTCGATGACATAACCCGCCACAAGGCTCGCTTCTACGTCGAGCAGATGAGCCAGGCTCTTTCTCCATCAAATTTCCTGCTCACCAATCCCGAGCTCTACCGTGAGACGATGGCGAGCGATGGCGAAAACCTGGTGCGCGGCATGCGCATGCTTGCCGAGGACATTGCCGCCGGCAAGGGTGACCTGAAACTCAGACAGTCCGACAGTTCCAAATTCAGGGTCGGCGAAAACATCGCCACCACCCCCGGCAGGGTCGTTGCGCGCAACGACCTGGTCGAGGTCCTCCAATACGACCCCACCACGAAGAACGTACTGAAGCGGCCGCTCCTCATCGTCCCGCCTTGGATCAACAAATTCTACATTCTCGACCTCAACCCGAAGCGGTCCTTCATTCGCTGGGCCGTCGAACAGGGCCATACGGTCTTCGTCATCTCCTGGGTCAACCCGGACGAGCGTCACGCGCGCCTCGACTGGGCGGACTATATCGATCAGGGCATACGGTTTGCGCTGGACACGATCGAAGCTGCGACCGGAGAAAGACAGGTCAATGCAATGGGGTACTGCGTCGGCGGCACACTGCTTGCAGCCGGCCTCGCCCTGATGGCTGCCGAAGATGACAACCGCATAGCCTCGGCGACGCTTCTGACCACGCAGGTGGACTTCACATTTGCAGGAGACCTCAAGGTCTTCGTCGACGAAGATCAGATCAGGGCGCTGGACGCAGCCATGCGCGAGCGCGGCTACCTCGATGCAACACGCATGGCGACAGCGTTCAACATGCTGCGCGCCGGTGATCTGATCTGGCCCTACGTGGTCAACAACTACCTGCGCGGTCAGGCGCCGCTGCCCTTCGATCTCCTTTACTGGAATTCCGATTCCACCCGGCTGGCCGCCGCCAATCACTCCTACTATCTGCGCAACTGCTACTTGGAGAACAATCTCTCACGCGGGCGCGCTACACTCCGCGGCAAAGCGCTTCATCTCGAGCAGATCAAGATTCCGATCTTCAACCTTGCGACACGCGAAGATCACATTGCGCCCGCAAAGTCCGTGTTCCTTGGCAGCCGCTTTTTCGGGGGACCGGTTGAGTTCGTCCTCGCAGGCTCGGGTCACATCGCCGGCGTCATCAACCCGCCCGAGATGAAGAAATATCAGTTCTGGACCGGCGCAAAACCCAACGGGGAACTAGACGACTGGATGGCGAAAGCCACGGAGAACGCCGGCTCCTGGTGGCCGCGCTGGCACGACTGGATCGTCGCACAGGACGACAAAAAGGTGAAAGCCCGGAAGCCAGCAAAGAGCAGGAAGTCCCTCGGAGAAGCCCCTGGAAATTATGTGCGTATCCGCGCCTAGGATGAGGGACTGATCACACAACGTGACGGCATGAAACAATGCTTTTAAGGGCCTGATTTGAACTTTGACATAGTCTTGCTCTGAAACATGTTCTTGCCTCAATTGTTTTCTAACGCCTATATGGTTTTCCAACGGGCTGAGATTCGCAGGCAAGACAAGCACTTGCCACAAGTTTGCGACCCAGATTTCAGTTCACCGTAGAGCGTGTGGCAAATCAGTTGAGGGGGCACATTTCTGTTGCTGGGGGACGAGAGCGGAAAACGCTGTATGACGGTGATGAGCTTTGGCCGGACCAGCCTGGCGAGTGTTATGTGCGCTCTGTTTCTGGCGTCCTGCTCCACCACCTCGGATCCCGTAACCCAGCTTGGCCTCGCCCCGGCCGCACTGCAAAGCGACGACACCAACTCCGATCTCGCGGCCAGCGATGGCGCTCTGATTGCATCTGCCCCCGGCGCGGACGAAGCCGCATCGGCAAACGCGGTGCCACTCCCGAAAGAACGCCCGGGCGCTGCTGAAAAAGCAGAGCCGGTTGCCGAAACCACAACGGAAACCGCAGCAGCGCCAATCGCACCAGCTGAAGCGACAGCAGAGGCTGCGTCCGCCGAAAGTGCACCGCAGGTCTCCGCCACCGCAACTGACAACACCGTCGCCCAGTCTGCAGAACCAGCAGCAACTGACGAAGCTCCCTCCGACGACGTTGCGGTCGCCGCCGACGGCACCGGCTCCCAGGAAGAATCGGCATCAAAGCGCCAGAGTTTCCTATCGGCGTTCTTCTCCGCTCGGGAGCCACAGGCTGCAAAAGCGGCCGAGAAAGCAACCCGCCCGCTCATCAGTCAGGCAAGTGCAAAGCCGAAAGACGAGGAGCCGAAAGTGGTGCTTGCCTCCGTCTCCCCGGACACGAAGCCGGTGCAGGCATCCGTCAATATGGGCTCGGCCCTGCCCGGCGTACGCCAGGGCGAAAGCCTTTTTGAGTTTTCCAGCAGGTCCGGCAGCAGCGATTCTGATGCGGACGCGGACATTTACGAAGAAGAGCCAGCCTATCAGGTTGCTTCGGCGGCAGGCATGGCACGCCTCGCCCCCAACGGTCTCCTGAAACAGCGCGAAAGCGTGGATACCGCCTGCCTGAAGCCGGCCCTTGTCGGCATGCTCAAGACCATTGAGCGTCATTACGGCAAGCGAATCGTGGTGACATCCGGTTACCGCAGCCCGAGCTATAACCGCCGCGTGCGCGGCGCCCGCAAATCTCTGCATATGTATTGCGCCGCCGCCGACATCCAGATCGAAGGCGTGAGCAAGTGGGAACTGGCCAAATATGTCCGTTCCATGCCGGGTCGTGGCGGTGTGGGCACCTATTGCCACACAAAATCAGTCCATGTCGACGTCGGCCCGGAGCGCGACTGGAACTGGCGCTGCCGCCGCAGAAAATAAATCACAAAAAAAGCATAGAACCATCACAAGACGGGTTGCCCCCGGCAGCGAAGCTCACTATAAGCCGGATCGTCTTGAGCGCGCCCATCGTCTAGCGGTCTAGGACGCCGCCCTTTCACGGCGGAAACACGGGTTCGAGTCCCGTTGGGCGTGCCAGTTTCTCCCGCTTTCCACATCGCATATGGATTGACGCTGACGAACCGGGTTTGACCCTGTCTTGCAGCACGCGTACTCCTCGCATGAAATGGTTGCGACTGATGGAGGCGTGTCTGCGTCAGCGGCACGGACAGGAAGGCGATGGAATGCAGGGCCTATTGACCGCTGTGGAGAAACTGCTCGGCTTTGCCGCATCCCATGCCCGCTTCTTCCTGATTGCCGGGCTTCTCGTGGGCATAGCCTCACCGGCTGCCGCTCATGCTGCAAAGCCCTGGATCGCCGAAATGATCGCTGCCCTGCTCTTTCTGGCAGCCCTTAGAGTGGGCCCGAAAGCCCTCATCGGCGCGCTGGGCGATTTTCGCCAGTCACTCGTCGCCACGCTCGCCTTTCAGTTGCTTCTGCCCATCGGCTTCGCACTTTTCTTTCTGGCAATCGGATGGAGCGGGGTCCTGCCCACGGCCCTGGTGTTGATGGCGGCCGCCGCGCCTGTGTCCGGCAGCCCGCACCTGGCAATCATGACCGGCAACGACCCCGCCCCTGTCATGCGGGTCATGACGCTCGGAACAGCCCTCCTGCCGCTTACGGTTCTTCCGGTTTTCTGGCTGACCCCGGCGCTTGGCAGCGCCGATGTGATCCTGGCGGCCGCTGGCCGGTTGCTGGGCGTCATTGCGCTGGCCGTCTCCGCCGCCTTCTTCCTGCGCCGTCTGGCGCTCTCAAGCCCGCCCCCCGGGGCCATCCGGTCAATTGACGGCCTGTCGGCCATTCTGATGGGTGTCGTGGTTGTCGGCCTCATGTCGGCAGTGGGCGAGACCCTTCTCGTCGATCCGGCGCGTGTCGGCCTCAATCTGGCGGTTGCCTTTGTCGCCAACTTCGTCCTGCAGATCGCTGTGACAGCCCTGCTTGAACGCTATGGAGACAAACGGATTGCAGCGCCCCTGGGCATTGCTGCCGGCAACCGCAATATCGGCCTCTTCCTTACAGCCCTCCCCGCCAGCGTTACCGATTCGCTGCTGCTTTTCATCGGCTGCTACCAGATCCCCATGTATCTGACACCGCTCGTCCTTGGCCCGTATTATCGCAGGCGTGCAGCAGCCGTGGCCCACAGTCCGACACAGGGCTGATACCGCCTCAACAACCCCAACGCCCCGCTGAAAGCCCTCCCAAAACACAATGCAGTTTCCAACACCCCTGATCGAAGCCCGCCTCATTCGCCGCTACAAGCGTTTCCTTGCCGACGTCACGCTGATGGACGGCACGGAGATCACCGTTTCGGTGCCCAACACCGGTTCCATGCTCGGTCTCACAGCCGCAGGGTCGCGAATCTTCCTTTCCCACTCAGACGACCCGAAGCGCAAATACAGCCACCGTCTGGAGATCGTGGAGGCCGATGGCACGCTGGTTGGCATCAACACAGGCCTGCCCAACAGGCTCGCCGAAGAAGCAATTCGCGCCGGACTTGTGTCCGATCTTGCCACCTATCCCATTCTGAAGCGTGAGCAGCGCTACGGGGAACGCTCCCGTATCGACATGCTTCTGGAGGATCCGCAGCGCCCCTCGGCCTATGTGGAAGTCAAGAACGTGCATTTCATGCGCAAGGCGGGTCTTGCGGAGTTTCCCGACACAGTGACAGAGCGCGGAGCGCGGCACCTGCACGAGTTGATGGCCATGCGCAGGGCCGGCCATCGCGCGATCATGATCTATCTGATCCAGAGAAGCGACTGCGAGCGTTTTCGCCTGTGTGACGATCTCGACCCCGCTTATACGGCCGCATTTGCACTTGCCGACAAAGCCGGGGTTGAAGCTTACGCTATCAAATGCCAAATCAGCCCTGAAGCCATAGAGCCGGACAGGCTGATAGACATCGTGTGATAAAAACAGCAAAATCCGGTAGCAACACCCAACCGAAGCGCAAGCGATTCAAGCTCCATGGTCACCTATCTCGAAGCAGACTCCGCCCCCATGCGAAACACCGGCCAGATTCGCCTTTACGGGGAAGAAGGGTTCGAAGGCATGCGCAGGGCATCCAACCTGACCGCACGCTGCCTGGATGAACTTGCAGACCGTGTCGCGCCGGGCGTGACCACCAACGAAATCGACAGGTTTGTCTTCGAATTCGGCATGGACAACGGCGCGATCCCCGCGACACTGAACTATCGCGGCTACACCAAGTCGACCTGCACCTCGATCAACCATGTGGTTTGTCACGGCATTCCCGACGACAAGCCGTTGCGTGATGGCGATATCGTCAACATCGATGTCACTTACATCCTTGACGGGTGGCATGGCGATTCAAGCCGCATGTATCCTGTTGGCACCATCAAGCGCGCTGCCGAGCGCCTTCTTGAAGTGACCCATGAGTGCCTGATGCGGGGCATCGCTGCGGTGAAGCCAGGCGCGCGCACTGGCGCCATCGGCGCGGCAATCCAGTCCTATGCAGAGGGGGAACGCTGCTCGGTCGTACGCGACTTCTGCGGCCATGGGGTGGGGCAACTGTTCCACGATGCACCCAATATCCTGCACTATGGCAGCATCAATGAGGGCGTCGAGATGCGTCCAGGCATGATCTTCACCATCGAGCCCATGATCAATCTCGGTCGCCCGCATGTAAAAGTACTGTCCGATGGCTGGACGGCGGTCACCCGTGACCGCTCATTGTCGGCTCAGTATGAGCATTCCATCGGTGTTACGGAAACCGGTTGCGAAATTTTCACGCTTTCGCCCGCAGGGCTCGACCGGCCCGGCCTCCCGGCTTAAACTGCTACCAGAACGTGCGTCGTCGAGGAGGCGCATGTTCATATGGGGCAGCGGCGGGGGCACGTCATGGACGGGGAAGACGAACGCAGTTTCTTTGCAGAAGAGCAGTTTGCGCCGGCTGGAAAAACCGGAACGAAGCCGCATTATCACGGGCACCGCGACCGGCTGCGGCAGCGTTTCGCGGAGGCAGGCAGCGCGGCACTTCTGGACTATGAGATCCTGGAATTGTTCCTGTTCCGCTCGATACCGCGTGCCGACACGAAAGGCCCCGCGAAAGCCCTGCTGGAGCGCTTCGGCTCGCTTCCCGAGGTTTTCGGCGCACCCGAGCGCCTGCTTAAGGAAGTCGACGGCATCGGCGCGTCAGCCGCACGCGACATCAAGATCGCGGCAGCCCTTGCCCAGAGGATGCTCAAGGCAGATCTCCGCAACCGCCAGCTTCTGACCTCATGGTCCCAGGTGATCGAATACTGCACCGCTGTCATGGCACACGAAGACCGCGAGCAGTTCCGCGTCCTGTTTCTGGACAAGAAGAACCAGTTGATCGCCGATGAGGTCCAGCAGACCGGCACGGTGGATCATACGCCGGTCTATCCGCGCGAACTCATCCGCCGCGCTCTGGAACTCGCCGCGACGGCGGTAATCCTCGTGCACAACCATCCCTCTGGCGACCCGACCCCCTCACGCGCCGATATCGACATGACGAAGACCATCGTCGACACGGCAAAACCGCTTGGCATCACGGTTCACGACCACATCATTGTCGGAAAGAAGAGCCATGTCAGCTTCAAGGGGCTCCAGCTTATCTGAACCCGTGACCAGAACGGAAAAGGCCGCTCATGGAGCGGCCTTCACAAAGTTCTGAAAAAGTCGAGAAGCGATTACTCGCCCTCTTCCTTCTTCTTGGCAGCAGCCTTTTTCGGAGCGGCTTTCTTTTTCGGAGCAGCCTTCTCCTTCTTCGCCGGCTTTGCCTCAGCCTCGTCTTCGTCGTCCGCCATCAGCTCGTCGCGCGAAACCTTCTCGTCAGTGACGGAGATCTCACCGAGCAAATGGTCGATGACCTTCTCCTCGAACAGCGGCGCACGGATGTTGGCCATGGCCTGCGGGTTCTGACGGTAGAACTCGTAGATTTCCTGCTGCTGGTGCGGCGGGTAGCGGCGGATCGATTCGATGAGCGCGCGCTGCATCTCTTCGTCGCCAACCTTGACCTCTGCCTTCTCGCCGACCTCGGAGAGAACGAGCCCCAGACGCACGCGGCGCTCAGCAAGACGCTGATACTCTTCGCGCGCCTCTTCCTCGGTCGTCTCTTCATCTTCGAAGGTGCGGCCGGCAGCCTCGAGATCGCGGGTCACCTGGTTCCAGATGTTCTCGAACTCGGCTTCCACGAGCTTGGACGGCGCTTCGAACTTGTAAGCCTCGTCCAGCGCGTCGAGAATCTGACGCTTCGCCTTCTGGCGTGTCACCTGACCGAACTGGTTCTCGAGCTGGCCACGAACGATCTCGCGCAGCTTGTCAGCCGATTCAAGGCCGAGCTGCTTTGCGGTCTCATCGTTGATCTCCAGCTCATTGGGCTTGGAGACCTCTTTGACTTTGATGTCGAACTCGGCTTCCTTGCCGGCCAGATGCGCAGCCGCATATTCTTCCGGGAAGGTCACCTTGATCGTCGTCTCGTCGCCGGCCTTCAGGCCTACAAGCTGCTCTTCGAAACCGGCGATGAACTGGTTCATGCCGATCACGACCTCGGAATCCTCGGCAGCGCCGCCATCAAAGGCCTCGCCGTCGATCTTGCCGAGATAGTCTAGCTTGACCTTGTCGCCGTCTGCCGCCTTGCCCTTCTTCACCTCATAGGTGCGGGCGGAATCGGCGACACGCTTGACCTGCTCTTCGACTTCCTCATCCGTCACGTCATAGACCTGACGCGTGATCTTGATGTCGGAGAAGCTCTTCAGCTCGATTGGCGGAATGACCTCGTAAGACATCGAGAATTCGAAATCCGCATCGCCGGAGAGAACCTTCTCGGCTTCCTTCTCGTCCTCGGTCATTGAGATTTCCGGCTGGATGGCCGGCTTCTCGCCGCGGTCGGTCAGGATGCTCTGCGTGTCCGCAAGGATTTCGTTCACAACCTCGGCCATGAAAGACTTGCCATAAACGCGGCGCAGGTGCTGAGCGGGCACTTTGCCGGGGCGGAAACCCTTGAGGTTTACCTTGCCCTTCGCGTCATCGAGACGCTGGGTGAGGCGCGCCTCCATGTCCTTTGCAGGAACGACGACCTTAAGTTCGCGCTTGAGCCCTGAGTTGAGAGTTTCGGTTACCTGCATCCATCATACCTTTGTATTCGCTTTTGTCGCCGCGTTCACGGCGCCCACCGCTCTTCCTGTCGGGGAATCTTACCGGGAATGGCCCTTCTGGTGCGGGTGGAGGGACTTGAACCCCCACGGCTTGCGCCACAGGAACCTAAATCCTGCGTGTCTACCAATTCCACCACACCCGCTTCGAAAGACCCAAGGAACACCCTAAGCTTCCGAAAGCGCGGGTTCTATATCACCTGCACCTAGTCTATCAAAGCAAAATTGGCAAGATTCAGGGCTTTTTTGATCCTTTTGCCGACCCGGCAATACCCCGCGCTCCCGCTTCGTTTCCAGCATTTTTTATAAATCGATTATAATCCCGCCGGCTCCCTGCCATAACGCAGCCGCAAAAAGGCCATGCTGCATTGCACAAATCGCATTGCTGTCATGCAACATTGGCACTTCAAAGCTGAGCGGGATGGGACTATCTCATGCTCAACAACGAACACGGAATTCAAACGAAGCGAGCACTGAGATGAACATCATCCGCAATTACCGCAACTGGCGCCGTTACCGTCAGACCGTCACCGAACTGAGCCGTCTGTCCAACCGTGAGCTGAACGATCTGGGCATCTCCCGCGGCGACATCCCGTTCGTGGCGCGCAAGTCCCTCTAAGGGCACAAGAGTTTAAGAGTTTCGCCAGGGTCACCTCCTCCCGATCCTGACGAATATGACCGACAACCTCCTCCTCCCAATTGTCGGTCACCCCAAAACAACACCTGCCGGATCTCCTCCCCCGGCAGGTGTTGGAACGGGCGGCAGAGCTTGAAACAGCGCGCCACACAGAGTTTTTAGAGCTTCCTTCGGAGTTATCCTCCTCCCAATTCCGAAGGAAACGACCGGCAACCTCCTCCTCCCAAATTGCCGGTCATCCCAAAACGACACCCGCCGAACCTCCTCCCTCGGCGGGTGTTGTTTCCGGGCAGAAGCCTACCTATATGGGCGCTGTCAGGAATTGAGTTTCATAGATTTCGTCCGGGTTACCTCCTCCCAACCCTGGCGAATAGACCGGCAACCTCCTCCTCCCAAATTGCCGGTCATCCCATAGCGACACCCGCCGAACCTCCTCCCTCGGCGGGTGTCGTTTTTTTGGGAATCGTTCAGCGTTCGCCGCGCACACCGCGCTTTTTCCATTCGGACAGTTTCATGATGTCGGGCGCCCCGCCGGCCGGCTCAAACCAGCTGTCCACCGCCCAATCCTCTCCGCTCTTCGTGCGCAGCACGGCCGTCGCATGCGGATAGCGCACATCCACGAAAAAGCCGCGCGCTGAGTTCCGCTGCACCGTGTGATGGCGCAGCAGCCCGTGCCGCTCCAGATAACGCAGCAGCGTACGCGTGTTGCGCGACTCGTCGATGCAGTCCATCTGGCCATGGACATGCGCGCCGCCGGGTGCCGACTTCGCGTCGTCCCGCACACCGATGGCCTGTGTCGCCAGCTTTTCGAAATAGCGTACGGCCTTTCCCACAGCCGCACGCTCGGCCTTCGCAGAAGCCCTGCCCGAGGCCATGATGCGTGTCAGCCGCTGCCTGGCCGCTGCATCAATCGTCAGACTTTTCTTGTAGAAGCAGCCATATCCGCTGCAGACATAAACGCGCTCCGCCTGTGCCGCGTCTACCCAGAAGAGCGTCAGCGCCGCGCAGACCATTCCTTTACGTAAAATTCCAAGCCCCATTGAGATAATCTACGCTGCGGGTCCGAATAGGGAAAGCGCCACCAGCCACGCTCTGCATAATTGGTTAGCGCGCATCGTCTGCCGTTGCATTCCCCGATACGGCGGCTTATCTCCACTTCATGAAACCGATACACATCATTGGCGGCGGACTCGCCGGCTCCGAAGCCGCCTGGCAGGTTGCTCAGGCAGGGATTCCCGTCATTCTGCATGAGATGCGGCCAGTGCGCGGCACAGACGCCCACAAGACCGATGGCCTTGCCGAACTGGTCTGCTCCAACTCCTTCCGTTCCGACGACGCAGAAACCAACGCGGTCGGTCTGCTTCACGCGGAGATGCGCCTGGCGGATTCGCTCATCATGCGCTGCGGCGACGCCAACCAGGTGCCGGCCGGCGGCGCGCTCGCCGTCGACCGCGATGGCTTTTCAGAAGCGGTCACGGCAGCGCTCGAGGCTCATCCGCTCATCACCATTGAGCGCGGAGAAATCACCGGGCTGCCGCCGGAAGACTGGGATCAGGCGATCATCGCCACCGGTCCCTTGACCGCACCGGCACTGGCAGAAGCCATTTCACAGGCGACCGGCGCAGAATCGCTCGCTTTCTTTGATGCCATTGCACCCATCGTGCATTTCGATTCCATCAATCTCGACGTGGCATGGTTCCAGTCGCGCTATGACAAGGTCGGTCCAGGCGGCACGGGCAAGGACTATATCAACTGCCCCATGGACAAGGCGCAGTACGAAGCCTTCATCCAGGCCCTTCTTGAAGGCGGCAAGACCGAGTTCAAGGAATGGGAAGGCACGCCCTATTTCGACGGCTGCCTGCCAATCGAGGTAATGGCCGAGCGCGGCCCCGAAACGCTTCGGCACGGCCCCATGAAGCCCATGGGGCTCACCAATGCGCACAGGCCCGATGAAAAACCCTATGCCGTGGTGCAACTGCGTCAGGACAATGCACTCGGCACGCTCTACAATATGGTCGGCTTCCAGACGAAGCTGAAATACGGCGAACAGACGCACATTTTCCGCATGATTCCCGGTCTGGAGAACGCTGAGTTCGCGCGTCTCGGTGGGCTGCACCGCAACACCTATCTGAACTCTCCGACCCTTCTGGACGGCACATTGCAGTTGAAGAGCCGCCCGGGGCTGCGCTTTGCCGGGCAGATCACCGGTTGCGAAGGCTATGTGGAAAGTGCCTCCATGGGTTTGATCGCCGGTCGCTTCGCGGCAGCCGAGCGTTTGGGGCGCCCCATCCCCACGCCACCAGCGACCACCGCCTTCGGCGCCCTGCTCAATCACATCACCGGCGGACACATTCTTTCGGATGACGAGCCCGGCAAGCGTTCATTCCAGCCAATGAACGTCAATTTCGGCCTTTTCCCGCCTGTCGAGGTCCCGAAGCCTGAAGGCAAACGGCTTCGCGGCAAGGAAAAATCCATCGCCAAGAAAAAGGCGCTGACAGCGCGCGCGCTTGTCGACTTCAAGGCATGGCTTGACGGCCTTTCCGCCGTCGCGGCAGCCGAATAAGCCTTTCAAAAGCCTTTGAACGCGCAAGATCAAAGGGGGCCGGTCCAGGCCCCCTTTTTTCGTTCGGCGCCACGAATCCGTACCCCCGGAGATCGAAAGTCACACCGCGGCCGCGGCCGCTCTTTCAGGCTCAGGGCCAGTCGGCGCTACGCAAAAGCACGGTTCCCGTGAAATTCTCCAAAACCGTTTCCGGATCCGATCTTGCATAGAGATAGCTGGGGATCAGCACAATCGTCCGCTCCTCCGCCTCAAGGCGCAGCACCGCAGGTTGATCCTCCTGCGAGGAAAGCTCGACGATTTTTGCGGTATCGATGGAAAACAGCGTGGGTGTGCCCTCCGCCGGCTCCAGTGATACCGCGTTCTTTTTCAGAAGCAGCCTGAGAACGGTCCCGTCAGGCAATGCGACACCACCTGTTGGGTCGTTCTCCCGGTAAAACTGTGCGTTCTGGATTGCGATGTCGAACCCATCAAGAGCGAACGCGAAAATTCCCGGGTTGTTATAGGAGAACCCTTGTCGCCCGCGTTGCACGGGATTGTCGGGGTCGAGGCCCCAGGCATGCGCCACCTGCCGATAGAGGCTCTCGCCATCCTCCTCAACAAAGCCGTGCGGAGCCACGTCGAGCGCAGCATTTTCTCCATTCAGATAACGCAATACGGCAAGCGCCTCTGCCTTCGTCTGCAAGTCCTCCGGCTCGCCCCGGACGATTTCCAGAAATCGCTCGCGCTGCGATGACAACGACCAGTCGAGAGCGCCCTGCGGGCCAAAGCTGCCGACAAGAAGCGCCAGAACCGGAATGCCGGCGATTATGCGAATATCGCCACGCAGCCGTGGCACGAGCTGCAGAACGACCAGAACAAGCATCACCAGGCCGAACAGCCCCAGGAAATACCGTTGCACTGTCCAACCGAATGCGCCCACGCGCAGCGACAGTGCATAAAACAGCAGGCCGAGCGGCACCAGCAAAAAGAGCGGCCAGAAGCGCACAAAGAAACGCGTCGGCGCGCGAGCGGTGTCGAGAAACGGTTTGGTCAGAAGCAGAACGGCGACAATGCAGGAGCCATAGGTCAGCACCAGCCAGCCGATCTGCCCCTGCGGCACCTCCCCCGTAACGATGATCTTCGCCACATAGAGATGCAGAATCACCGCGTAGATGATGAGGAGCGGAACCGCCGCGAAATCACCCAGCGACCGCATGCCCCGCTGCATCATGTCATGCTCATGCCCGCCCGGTTCCTCGTCAAACACGCGCGGGGTCTGACCAAGCCCGAACAGGGGTGCAACGAAGAGTCCTATGGAGGCCCAGATATGTTCATAGAGATCGCTCGGGATGTCGATGCCGAAGAGATGGGTGAGGCTTGCCAGAATGGCGGAAATGCCGCCACCAAACAGCACGAAGGCCAGGAGGCCGAGTGCAGCGGCAAAGGCAAGCCGCGCCGTGCACATCCAGAACGCATTTCCCGATCCCCTGCCCGCAAAGGGCGCGATCGGCACCAGCGCCATCAGCGAAGCAAGAAACGCCCATTCCACCGTGCGGTCCGCCACTGTCGACCACATCACGGTGAAGGCGGCCACGCCAGCGAGCAACGCCAGCAGGGCCGCGATCAATGCAGACAAACGCCATGCCTGCGCGAGAAGTGTTGCGACGAATGAGGCAAACACCGCTGCGAGCAATGCCAGAAGCAGGTCTTCGTCTCGCACCGAACCCAAAATCCAGGCCGGAACGAGATCGATATCGGCCACCATCGCGTTGGCCTGTAGCGCCATCAGAAAGAGGAAGATCACCGTGACGGGAAAGCGCGACAACGCATCTCCCATGGCGGCAATCGCCTCCCGCGATGAGGCGAGCCAGCCGGTGCCCGCATGAGCGTCGTTCATTTGTTCTGCCAAAAACTTTCCCCCGGAACGAACCTTTGCACAATCAGGATCATGAAAGCGCGGTACAATTTAGGCACCGCTTCCGAAGGCTTATCCCCAGCCCTTTGTGGCATGCCTGAACATCAGCCAGTGCCGCCGCCATTGCGCCAGCGTCACGACCTCATTGAGGGCTGCTTCCCCCTTGGCTTCGAGACGACCCAAATACGTCTTCGAAAGGCCCGCCGGCAGGAAGGCGGGGCGCAGCGAAGCAGGCAGGCCTCTCGCCCCCTCCTCGAACCTGGCAACGTGGTGCCTGCCCAATGCGATCATGGCGGCAAGCGCGCGCGCCGAGCCCGCCCTGTCCTGACCATTCAACAGGTTTTCGCGCGTGGTCCCGGCAGCATCGAGAAGGTCGCCCGGGATGTAGCACTGCCCGCGCCTGCGGTGGATCGGCAGCATGCGCAGAAGCCCGGCAATGGCCTGCGCACAGCCGGCATGCCCCGAGACTTCGGAAAACCGCATGGCGGCAGGCGTGTCGAGCACCAGCCCGGCAAGCTGAATCAACGCAGACGCCGTCTCGCCGCAATATCCTTCCAGATCGTTCCGGCTCGGCATGGGGTCGTCGTAAAGATCGAAGCTGCGCGCTTCCAGAAGGTCGAGCAGTGGCTGAACGGGAAGCTGGTGGCTGCGGATCGCATTGAGCAGCGCGACCGCAAGCGGCGCGCCCTCCGCGCTTTCCGGCGCAGCGTCCGCCGTCAGCACATCGCGCCAGAACTGTAGCCGCACCTCCCCCGGCAGGGGCTCGCTCACGCGGTCACGGATTCCAGCCACCTCGGCATTGAACGCGTAGAGCGCGAAAAGCGCCGCGCGTTTGTCTTCTGGAGCATAAAGAACGGAGAGGTAGCGGTCTGGATCGGCCTCCCGCACCAACGAAACGACGAATGGCTCCACCTCTGCCATCTCAGTCGACGGCGATCAGCGCTGCAGCAACGGTACGGTCCTCTGCGAGAAGCACGTTGTAGGTCCGCACAGCCGCGCCCGTGGCCATGGTCTCCACCGCCACGCCGGCCTCGCGGAAGCTCCTGCGCATCTGCGGGGGCATCGGGATCAGCGTATCGCCCGTCCCCACGAGAAGGATGTCGAACTCAGCGGCTTCGTCCAGCAGGCGGGCAAGATCGGCCTCCCCCACATCACCGAAGCTGCTCACACCCCATCCATGTATCCCCGAGGGCAGACACAGGATCGAGCCGCGATGCGACATGTCGGCAAAGCGAAACCCGCCATTGCCGTAGGCATCGATCGGCGCGCGGCCCGGAAAGTGGGCCGCGCGGATTTCGATACCGCCCGCCATCACTTGGCCGGCAGCTGTCCGGTCGTCTCCGAACCGGCTGCGTCATCGCCGCCCTGCTCCGCACCGAGTGCTCCGGTGGAGCGCATGCGGAACAGGATCAGCAACGGCCCGGCGATGAAAATCGACGAATAGGTGCCGATCACAACGCCGAAGATCATGGCCGCCGTAAAGGAGCGAATGACCTCGCCGCCGAAGACGAAGAGAGCCGCCAGCGCCAGAAGCGTTGTCACGGAAGTCATGATGGTGCGTGACAGGGTCTGGTTCATCGACAGGTTCAGAAGCTCCGGCAGCGGCATCTTCTTGAACCGTCTAAGGTTCTCGCGCACGCGATCATAGACGACCACCGTATCGTTCAGTGAGTAGCCGACAATTGTCAGGATCGCCGCGATACTCGAAAGATTGAACTCTATTCCGGTAATCACGAAGAACCCGACGGTCATGATCACATCGTGCAGCGTTGCCAGGATCGCACCCACGGCGAACTGCCACTCGAACCGGAGCCAGATATAGATCAGGATCGCCATCAGCGAGACAAGCACGGCAATCGTGCCGGCCCGCGCCAGTTCGCCTGACACCGTCGGTCCGACCACTTCAACGCGGCGGAACTCATAGGCATCCTCGAGCTCCCCCCGCACCTTGGCGATCACGGTCTGCTCGGCATTCTCGCCACCGTCCTGCGTCTGAACGCGGATCAGCACCTCGCGCGGATCGCCAAACTCCTGAACCTGCACCTCGCCAAGATTGAGATCGGACAGACGTGCTCGGATATCGCCGATGTCCGCCGGTCCTTCGCGGGACTGGACCTCGATCGACGAACCGCCCTTGAAGTCGATGCCGTAGTTCATGTTGATGGTCATGAAGAGCGCGACGGCCGCAATCGACGCGATGGCCGAGAGCGTGAAGGTCACGCGGCGCAGCTTCATGAAGCCGATGCTGGTGCCATCCGGCACAAAACGCAGTGGTGTGCGCGGCAGCTCCTTGGGGCGGCGGCGACGCACCCAGTCGGCAACGATCCACCGTGTCAGCGTGTAGGCGGTGAACACCGTCGTGGCGATACCGATGGCGAGTGTGACCGCGAAACCGCGAATCGGGCCCGATCCGAGATAAAACAGGATGATCGCCGCGATCAGCGTCGTCACATTGGCGTCGACAATGGTGGCCAGCGCCTTGGAGAAGCCCGTATCGACCGCCTGGATCAGCGAACGCCCTCCGGCCCGTTCCTCGCGTATGCGCTCGAAAATGAGCACGCTTGAATCCACCGCCATGCCGATCGTCAGCACGATACCGGCAATGCCCGGGAGCGTCAGCGTCGCTCCCAGCGCAGACAGTATGGCGACGATCATCGTCACGTTGGCCGCAAGCGCCACCACGGCAAACACGCCAAGCAGGCCATAGGCTGCGATCATGAACAGCACGACGAGCGCGGCGCCGATCATTGCAGCGATCTTACCGGCATCGATGGAGTCCTGGCCAAGGCCTGGTCCGACAGTACGCTCTTCGATGATGGTCAGGGTTGCTGGAAGTGCACCGGCACGCAGAAGAACGGCCAGATCATTGGCCGACTGCACGTCAAAGCTTCCTGAAATCTGTCCGGTACCGCCCAGGATGGGTTCGCGGATCTGCGGTGCGGAAATAACCTGGTCATCGAGAATGATGGCGAAAAGGCGCCCGACATTCTCCTGCGTCGCCTGGCCGAACCTTGTCGCGCCCTTGGTGTCGAAGCGGAAGCTGACCACCGGCTCATTGGTGCGCTGGTCGAATGTCGCCTGCGCGTCCACGAGGTTTTCACCCGAAACGATCACCCGGTCCTCGATCAGGTAGGGAACGGGCGGGTCGTCCACGGAATATTTGATTGTCGTACCGATGGGCGGGCGGCCATTGATCGCCTCCTGCACTGGCACCGACTGGTCCACCATCTGGAAAGTCAGCTTGGCGGTCTGGCCGAGAATGTCTTTCAGGCGCTGCGGATCCTGCAGGCCCGGCACCTGTACCAGAATGCGGTCATCGCCCTGCCGCTGAATGATCGGCTCGGTCGTACCGAGTTCATTGACGCGGCGGCTCACCACCTCGATCGACTGCGACAGCGCAGACGAGATACGGTAGTTGATGCCCTCTTCTGTCAGCGAATAGCGCAGGAGCCCCGGTTCCGGCTCCGTCAGTTGAAGCTCGGTCACCGTGCCGCCGCTGAAGAGGCCCGAATTGACCGGCTGAGTCAACTCGCGCAGCGCCTCCTTGGCCTCTTCAACCTGACCCGCATCGCGGATACGCACCTGCACGCTCTGGCCAGACCCCGTCAGGCCGGTATAGCCGATCCGTTTCTCGCGCAGCAGGCGGCGAATGTCGTCACGCGTGGTGACGATGCGCTCTTCGATCAGTTCCTGCTTTTCGATCTGCAGAAGAATATGCGAACCGCCCTGAAGGTCGAGACCCAAGGTCATCGGCCGCGAAGGCGCCCAGCTCGGCATCGAGGACAAATAGGATGGCGGAATGATATTCGGCGCCGCATAGGCGACGCCAAGCGCCACAGCCAGCCATATGAGGATCGTTTGCCAGCGCGAGAAATGTAGCATGGGGCCTCGTCGGTTCAGTTTGGAAGGGCCGTTTTGCCGGCCCTTCCCGGCAATCACGTCATATTGCGGTTATTTCTTGGCGGCCTGGCTGTTGTCAGCCACCGGTTCGCCCTTCACCCGCACTTCGGCGAGCATTGCGCGCATGGCCGTCACCTTGTTTCCGCCGCCGAGATCGATTTCGAGTTCGGCGTCGTTGATGACCTTCGTCACCTTGCCGACCAGGCCACCGCCCGTCACCACCGTGTCACCGCGGCGCACTGCGGCGAGCATTTCGGTGCGCTTCTTCATTTGCTGGCGCTGTGGGCGGATTATAAGGAAATACATGATCACGAAGATGAGGACGAAAGGCAGGATGCTGACAAAGATGTCGGGCGTTCCGCCTGCGCCAGCCTGTGCGTATGCCGGGGTGATGAACATCGAAAACTCCTGATATGTGCCGGAGAGCCGGCTGGTCATAAATGTGGCCGGAATATAGACTTTCGCCTCTTCATTGCAACTGTTCCCGGTCTCTGCGCACGCACTTCTGAACGCTTGTCTCCGCCAGACACCCGCTCTGTACCGCAGCCCCTCCTTCCCGGCTTGCAAATTACCCGGCTCTGTGAAAGAACCGTACGGTACGGTACGCCAATCAAAGTCGCATGTGCCATCGTGAGGAAACCATGTCCGACAAAACCATTGAAGCGTTGTCTGAAAAGCTGGACCGGTTGGTTGAAGCCGTTGCGCGGCTCGGGCCCGCACCGGCGGTTCCTCCCCGCTTCGACACCGCCGACTGTTTCGTCTGGCAGGCTGATCGCAGGGCGCTTGAACCCGTTGAAAACGTCAATCGGGTGGACATCGGTCTCATCCGGGGTGTTGACCGCGTGCGCGACATTCTCTCCGACAACACCGACCGTTTTGCCAGGGACCTGCCAGCCAACAATGTGCTTTTGTGGGGCGCGCGCGGCATGGGCAAGTCATCACTGGTGAAAGCGGTGCACGCGAAGATCAACCGCACCGCGGCAACCGGGCAGGCGCCTCTGAAGCTGGTCGAGATTCACCGGGAGGATATCGAGACCCTCCCCCAGCTCATGGCATTGTTGAAAGCTGCCCCCTTCCGCTTCATCCTGTTCTGCGACGATCTGTCCTTCGATCAGAACGATACGTCCTACAAGTCTCTCAAGGCGGCGCTGGAGGGCGGGGTCGAAGGCCGGCCGGCCAACGTCATTCTCTATGCCACCTCCAACCGGCGCCACCTCCTCCCCCGCGACATGATCGAGAATGAACGCTCCACGGCGATCAATCCGTCGGAAGCCGTCGAGGAAAAGGTCTCCCTGTCGGATCGTTTCGGGCTCTGGCTCGGCTTTCACAAATGTTCTCAGGACGACTACCTGGCGATGATCGACGGTTATGTCGCCCATTTCGGCCTCGAGATCGCCCCGAAAACCCTGCGCGCCGAAGCGCTCGAATGGGCAACCACACGCGGCAGCCGTTCAGGCCGTGTCGCCTGGCAGTTCATTCAGGACCTCGCCGGACGTCTCGGCAAACGGCTGGATACATAAATAAAAGACCCGCCCTCACGGGCGGGTCAAAGAGGCGGCCTGACCGGAGGTCTGGCAGGCCGCAGCTTTTTCTCGTTATTCAGGGAACGCTTATTCCAGATAGCCGCTCGGGTTGACGGGCGTCGCGTCCTTGCGCACCTCGAAATGCAGTTTCGGGCGGTCGGCACTGCCGCTCATGCCCGAAAGCGCGATTTCCTGTCCACGCCGCACCTTCTCGCCACGTTTGACCCGAAGCGCACTGGCGTGCCCGTAGACCGTGACCATGCCGTTGTCATGGCGCACGAGCACCGTGTTGCCAAACTCCTTGAGACCATCGCCGGCATAAATCACCACGCCGTTCTCGGCTGCCTTCACCGGCGTACCCGCCGGAACCGCGATGTCGATGCCGTCATTGCGGGCCGAGCCGGATGTGCTGCCGAAATCGGAAACGATCCGCCCCCGCACCGGCCAACGCAGCTTGCCGATCCCGGTCGAGTCCGGCGCGACATCCCTGCTCTGCGTCGCAACCGCCGCGACCTGGGTCTGCGTGGAGGACGTTGCCTGTGGGGCCGACGTCTTCACAACCTGCGCGGGTTCACGTGTCGTCGCGCTCGTCGTTGTCCGGTCAACGCCGCTGGAGGCATTCGCCACCTGGGTGGGCTGGCTGACATTGCCCGAAGGAATGGCCAGCGTCTGGCCGACCCGCAGATATCCATCCGAGAGGCCGTTCGCTACCTTGATGTTGGCGACACTCGCTCCCGTCTTGCGGGCGATGCCGTAAAGCGTGTCGCCTGAAACAACCGTGTAGGAACCGCCCGCGCCGGTGCCGGCCTGCGAAGGCACCTGGCTTGCGCTGTTGGTGCCTGCAGTCGCGTTGCTGGTCTCCGCACCCTGAGGGCGCGGTTTAGGCCGCGGCGTTTCGCGCAGAACAGCGAGGCGCTCCTGCGGTTCACGCTGCGGTTCCGGTTCACTCGGGATCGGTTGCCGCGCGGCCTGCTGCTGCGGGCGCGCATCATTGTCCGGTGCCGAAACCGGGGCACGCCGCGAATAGACATAGGTCGGGATGACGATCTTCCGCCCGGCCTTCAGCTCGGAAGCGCTTGAAAGATTGTTGGCGCTGAGAATTGCGGCAACCGGAATACCGAAGCGCCGCGACAAATTGTAGGCCGTCTCGCCCTCACGCACGGTGATTGTGGTGCCGCCCACATCGCTCCAGCCGCTATCGCCGCTGTTGCCACTGCGCACGGGCGCCTGGGCCTGTGCCGGCTGGCGGGTCACGGAACCGGTCGGGGTCCGGTCAAGCTGCGGCGCAGGGGCGGCTGCAACAACCGACGCGGGCTGCGACGGCGCGGCGATGGGCTGGCGCTGCACACTGCTACCGGCGACACTGGGGGCGGTCAGATCGACAGGTCGTGTTGCAGCGCGTGCAGCGGTATTCGTGGGAGCTGGCAGTGGCTGCTGCATCGCCCCTCCAACGGAAGCCGACGGCCGCGGGCCACCGCCCTGCCTGCTGATCGAGCCGGTGTAGGTATTGTCGAGACCCGCGCCGACATCGCCCGGATAGGGCTGGCTTGCAGGTGCCATGGCGACGCTGCGGTTCGTCGACCGTGCGTCGGCAAAGTCGCTGGACTTGAAGCGCGATAGATCGGAACTGCATCCTGCCGCCACGCCGCCTATCAAGATGACGGCTGCTCCGCGCAGAAGCGCGCGATCGAAATTCCGTGCAATACAACGCATTTGACTACCCGCGTACCCAATACCTGAACACGGGCAATTAAATCGCGTTAATGTTACTCAGCGGTTAAGCCGCGCGCGGAAATTGCAGGTAAGCGCAAAGAGCCACACAGTCAGATCGCTTCCGCAGCTCCCTTGACCAGCGGTTGAAGACGCACATCTGCAAGGTCTGTGCGCTCGAAACGACTGCCAACCTTCTCCAGCTTCGCAATCGTCTGAATATCGTTTCCAGGGCCGATCGGCGCGATCATGATACCGCCTGTCGAGAGCTGGTCTACAAAACGCCGCGGCAATTCGTCGAATGCGGCCCAGGAAACGATTCGGTCGAACGGCCCGTCGCCGGCAGCCCCGTCCATGCCGTCGGCATGGCGGGCAACCACATTGGTGATGCCCAGCTGTTCCCAGCGCATTTGCGCCTCCGCCACCAGCGTCCGGTAGCGGTCGAGAGTGAGCACCCTCCCCGCCAGTCGCCCCATCACGGCGGCGGTAAACCCGGAGCCCGTGCCGATTTCGAGAACCCGAAGCCCGGATGAAAGCGCCAGTGCATCGATCACCTGCGCCTGCAGGTCGCAGCCCTCCATGGCCTCGCCGCAGGCAATCGGCACCATGCGGTCCGACCAGGCGAGCGCGTGCCATTCCGAAGGCAGGAAGCTGCCGCGCGGCGTCGCCTCCATCGCAGCGAAAAGCTCCTTGCCGCCGACCCCGCTCGCGCGCATGCGCAGCATGAAGGCGGCAAAGCTCTCGCGCTCCTGCCCCGGCTCGTTCATGCCAGTGCCTTGGCCAGCTGGTCGCGCACCTCGTGCGCCGTCAGGTCAAGATGCAGCGGCGTGACCGAAACATAACCGTCGCGGACCGCCGCCTGGTCGCTGCCCTGGCGGATGTCGGCCTGCTTGCGCCCGAAACGCAGCCAGTAATACGGATAGTTTCGCCCGTCGCGGCGTTCCTCCACATTGAGCCCATGCACCATCTTGCCCTGTGCCGTCACCAGAGTGCCCTTGGCCTCTTCCGGCGCGCAATTGGGGAAGTTGATGTTGACCAGCACCCCCTCGGGCATGGGCCGCTCGATAAGCTTCCTGAGGATGGGCGGCGCAAGGGCCTCTGCCGTCGCAAAGGGGATGTAGCGGCTCTCGTCCGTAAAGTCGTAAGCCTGGCTCAGCGCAAAGGAAGGAATACCCAGAAGCGTTCCTTCCATCGCACCGGCAACAGTCCCCGAATAGGTAACGTCGTCGGCAATGTTGGTGCCATTGTTGACGCCAGAAAGGATCAGGTCCGGCGGTGTGTCCATCACGTGCCGCACGCCCATGATCACGCAATCCGTGGGCGTGCCCCGCAGGGCAAAATGCCGGTCGTCGATCTTGCGCATCCTGAGCGGCTCCGACAATGACAGCGAATGGGCAAATCCCGACTGGTCGGTCTCCGGAGCCACGACCCAGACATCGTCGCTCAGCGTGCGGGCGATCCGCTCCAGCGTCGCCAGTCCTTCCGCGTGAATGCCATCGTCATTGGTCAACAGAATGCGCAAAGTCTCAGTCCTCTAATGCTTCGATTTTCTCCAGGCCGCCCATATAGGGTTTCAGCGCTGACGGTATCGTGACACTGCCATTCTCGTTCTGGTAATTCTCCAGAACCGCGATCAGAGCCCGCCCGACCGCCGTTCCCGAGCCGTTGAGCGTGTGCACGAAGCGCGTCTGCTTCTCGCCTGCAACCCGGTAGCGCGCATTCATGCGCCGCCCCTGAAAATCGCCGCAGACCGAGCAGGACGAGATCTCACGATAGGCGTTCTGCCCTGGAAGCCACACTTCCAGATCGTAGGTCTTGCGTGCGCCAAAGCCCATGTCGCCGGTGCACAGCGCCATGGTGCGGAACGGAAGATCGAGCTTCTTCAACACGGTTTCGGCACAGGCCGTCATGCGCTCATGCTCGTCAATCGCGCTTTCCGCATCGGTGATCGAGACGAGCTCCACCTTATAGAACTGATGCTGGCGCAGCATGCCGCGCGTATCGCGTCCCGCAGAACCCGCTTCCGAACGGAAGCACGGCGTCAGCGCGGTAAAGCGCAGCGGCAGCTTTTCGCCATCGAGAATTTCCTCGCGCACCAGATTGGTGAGCGAGACTTCGGCGGTGGGGATCAACCAGTGATCGCTTGCGGCCTCTCTAGACAGTTGCTCATACCTGTTCTGAAGCGCTGCAGCTTCCTCTTTGTGTTTAGACAGTTTCTCATTCTGAAACTCCCTAACAACATGTTGGAAGGTTTCATTCACAATCTCAATTGGGAGAAAATCCTTCAGATCAGAGAGTTTATCAAACACCTGCATGACAAGTTCGTGAGAATTTTCCACTCCCTCAGAGAATGCTCTTAGTTCAGCTCGTTTCTGGTCCGCGGCGTTTCTAATTTCATCCAGTTTCCCGTGTAGTCTGAAAAGATCTTCGGTAAACTTCGGCAACTGCCCAGTGCCAAACATCGCATCGTCGCGCACGAGAAGCGGCGGTTGCACTTCCGTATAGCCATGCTCCTGCGTGTGCAGGTCGAGCATGAACTGCCCAAGCGCACGCTCCAGACGGGCAAGCTGCCCGGAAAGCACCGTGAAGCGCGCGCCCGAAAGCTTCGCCGCGCGCTCGAAATCCATCTGGCCGAGCGCCTCGCCGATCTCGAAATGCTCCCTGGCCCAGTTGGCGCGCTTCGGCTCGCCATGTTTGCGCACTTCCACATTGTCGTTCTCGTCAGCGCCAACCGGCACATCGTCGAGCGGAACATTGGGAATGCGCGCCAGCGCGTCGTTCAGCGCGGCGTCATGGCGTCGCTCCTCGGCTTCGCCATCCTGCACAAAACTCTTCAGCTCCGACACCTCGGCCTTCAGCTTCTCGGCAAGCTCCTTGTCGCCGGAGGCCATCGCCTTGCCGATTTCCTTGGAAGCGGCATTGCGGCGCTCCTGCGCTTCCTGCAGCTTTGTCAGGTGCTGGCGGCGCGCTTCGTCCAGCGCAAGAAGTTTTGCGCTTTCAGGGTCCGCGCCGCGCTTCTTCAGCGCTTCGTCCAGCGCCTGCGGGTTCTCGCGAATCCATTTGATGTCGAGCATGTCAGATTTCCAATCGCGGAGAGATTGCGGTGAACCGCCTCGAACGCGACAGGAAAGCCTGCAAATCTAGGCGGTCGGCTGGTCCGCTTCGTCGGTCTCGTCCTGCGCGGTCTTTTCCTTCTCGCGCTGGCGCTCGACCATACGGGCGGCCCAGATGGCAATTTCGTAGAGAAGGATGGTCGGAAGCGCAAGACCGATCTGGCTCACCGGATCGGGCGGCGTCAGGATCGCCGCTGCCACAAAGGCCGCCACGATCGCATATTTGCGCTTGTCGGCGAGCCCCGCTGATGTCAGCAGTCCCACCCGCGCCATCAGCGTCGTCACCACGGGAAGCTGGAACACCAGCCCGAAGGAGAGGATCAGCGTCATGATCAGCCCGAGATACTCGGAGACCTTGGGCAGGAGCGAGATCTGCACAGTGTTGTCCGGCCCCACCTGCTGCATCGACAGGAAGAACCACATCACCATCGGCGTGAAGAAGAAGTAGACAAGCGCTGCACCGATCAGGAACAGAATAGGCGAAGCGATCAGGAACGGCATGAAGGCCCGGCGCTCATTGCGGTAGAGGCCAGGCGCCACAAATTTGTAGACCTGCATGGCGATCACCGGGAAGGCGAGCACCAGACCGCCAAACATGGCAAGCTTGATCTGGGTGAAGAAAAATTCCTGCGGCGCGGTGTAGATCAGGTCCACCTTGTCCGCGTCTAAACCCGCCCACTGGGTTGCCCACTGAAACGGGATAACCAGCAGATTGAAAATCTGCTTGGCAAAGAAGAAGCAGACCAGGAACGCCACGAAAAACCCGGCAAGCGCCCACATCAGGCGCGAGCGGAGCTCGATCAGGTGGTCGATCAGCGGCGCGGAAGACTGATCGATCTCGTCGTCTCTTTCGGCGTTCACGGCTTGGCCCCGCTGGTCTTCTTCGTCGGAGCACGCTTCGCCGCACCCGCCGTTTTCGTCTTGCTGGCCGCTTTTGGCTTGGCTGTCGTCGCGGGTTTCGTTGCCGCTGCTTTGGTCGCCCTCGGCTTTGCTGCCGTTTTCGTCGCCGTGCGGGGCTTGGCCGTGGCCTTGGGTTTCGCCTCACCCGGCATGCGGGTTGCGCCTGCCTTGGCCGGTTCCGCCGCATGCGGTTCCTTTGACGCCGGCGCGCCCGATTTCGCCGCCTGCGGTTTCATCGCCGCATCGAGACCGGACCGGATCTCCTGCCCCACCTTCTCGATCGGGTTGAGATGTTTCTTGATCTCGTTGCGCGGATCGAGCTTGCGCGCGTCGTCCACGAGGGATTTGACGTCGTCAAGCTCGGCCTCCTGCAGCGCTTCATCGAACTGCTTGCGGAAATCGCCCGCCATGGTGCGCAGTTTGGACGTCGTACGCCCAAAAGTGCGCAACATGCGCGGCAGGTCCTTCGGCCCGACCACGACGATCAGGACGATGGCGATCACCATGATTTCGGGCCAGCCAAGATCAAACATAGGTCACCGGAACGGATAGCGGGAAGTGGAATCGCCGCGCGAAACGCAGCGAATCAGCCGGACTTCTTCTTGCTCGGCTTGCTCGCGTCCTTCACCGGTTCATCGGCCTGATGTTCGACCGTCTTGGTCGTGTCCTCATCATCGTCGGACATGCCCTTCTTGAAGCTTTTGATGCCCTTGGCCATGTCGCCCATCAGCTCGGGGATTTTGCCGCGTCCGAAAAGAAGCAGCACCACGACGAGCACGATAAGCCAGTGCCAGATTGAAAAGGAACCCATGATCAGTCTCTTTCACCAATTGCCATTGATTTGATTTATGCGCTTTCGCGCGATGTTTCAAACGATTGTCTCGCGAATACGAGAACATCGCTCTCGATTACGTTCAGCCATATGTCCCGCACGCCCGGCCGCAACTGCCCGCAGCGCACGCGCGCCCGCACATGCCGGTCGGCTCCCGGTATCGCAAGCTCAAGAAATTCCACCACACCGAGGAAGCGGCGTGAAACAATGCGCGCCGGTACAGAACCGCGCTCCTGATCCACCTGAAAACCGGAAAGACGCACGGCCACCGTCGCATCGGCCCCTTCCTCCAGCCCGCCAGCCGGAAACCGCCCCAGAGGCGTTTCCACGCTGCCGGCGTGCACCTGCCCGTCAAACTCGTTGATCTCCGAAAAGAAACCGGCAACGAAGAGATCCGCTGGCCGGTGGTAGAGCTCTTCGGCGGTTCCCACCTGCACAAGTTCTCCCCCCTTGAGGAGGGCAATCCGGTCGCCCATGCGCATCGCTTCTTCGGCGTCATGTGTCACCACCACTGCAGTGGCCCGGCTTTGTCGCAGAATGGCCAGTGTTTCGGCGCGCACACTGTCCTTCAGGCGCGAGTCGAGCCCCGAGAATGGTTCATCCATCAGGAGTACGACGGGGCGCGGCGCCAAAGCGCGTGCCAGTGCGACACGCTGCTGCTCACCGCCGGACAAAACATGCGGATAGGCATTGGCGTACCCCTCCAGCCCGACCCGCTCCAGCGCGATCATCGCTTCCCTGCGTGCTTCCTCACCCGAAAGCGCGGTCAGTCCAAAGCGCACATTGTCGAGAATCGTCAGATGCGGAAACAGCGCAAAATCCTGAAACACCAGCCCGATGGAGCGTTTCTCCGGCGGGAGAAAAACATCAGGCCCGGCAATCTCCCGCTCATTTAAAAACACCTGGCCGGAGCGCTGCGCCTCAATGCCGGCGGCAATCCGGAGCAGCGTCGTCTTGCCGGAACCCGAAGGCCCAAGAAGGCAAAGCACCTCACCAGGCTCCGCGCAGAGCGACACGTCCCTGAGCGTCTGCGCTCCCGAAGCATAGGAATGGCTGATATTCTGGAAAGAAAGACGTGCCGCGAAGCTCACGCCGGCCGTTCCACGCGCCGAACTTTGCTTCTTAATGTCCATGCACCGGTATCCCTGGATGGATCGCAGGCGGCCCCTGTCCCGCAGGACTTCCGTCAATCATCCTCAGCGAGCGGTGTCAACAGACCAAGTTCTTCCAGGTCGATATCCGTCAGCGGATCTTCATCTTCTGTGAGTTCGTCCGGATCACTCATTGGCTGCGGCACCGAGAAATTGGCCGGCATTCTGGCGGAAAGCAGCCCGGCCCCCTTCAACTCATCGACACCCGGCAGATCGCGCAGTTCCGTCAGCCCAAAGTGATCCAGAAATTCCGTGCTGGTTCCATAGGTTACCGGGCGTCCCGGTGTACGGCGGCGGCCGCGCATCTTGACCCAGCCCGTCTCGAGCAGAATGTCGAGTGTACCCTTGGACGTTTCGACACCGCGAATCTCTTCAATCTCGGCGCGTGTTACGGGCTGGTGATAGGCAATCACCGCCAGCATCTCGAGCGCGGCACGCGACAATTTGCGCTGCTGGACAGCATTCCGGTTCAAGAGGAACGAGAGGTCGCTCGCCGTCCGAAAGGCCCAGCAGTTTTCGACACGAACGAGGTTCACCCCGCGCTTTTCATAATCGCCCTGCAATTCCTTCAGTGCTTCGGTGACGTCCGTCCCATCCGGTAGACGCTCAGCCAGAATCCTCTCGGGCACCGGCTCCGCGCTGGCGAAAATGATCGCCTCCACCATGCGCTTGGCCTCGAGCAGGTGCGGCGAGCGCACCTCGCGTGCCTCAGCCTCCTGCTCGCCCTCACTGGCGGCAAACGGAACCACATTGCTGCTGTCAGTCATCGGCATTCTCAAACAGGCTGGCCGGGGCCTTCTTGCCCGTGCGCATATAGAGGGGCGCGAAAGGCTCCTGCTGCCGTATTTCAAGGGCCCCTTCCCGCACCAATTCTAGAGAGGCGGCGAACGCGCTTGCAGTGGCGGTCGCCCGTTCCTCGGCACTCGTCATATAGCGGATCAGAAAATGATCGAGCGCCGTCCAGTCGCCGAAGTCACCGATCATCCGCACCAGGATCTCGCGTGCCTGCTTGAGCGACCAGACGCCCCGCTGGGCGATGCGCACATTCGTCACCGCGCGCCGTTGACGCTGCGACGCATAGGCGGTCAGCAGGTCGTAAAGGGACGCGGTAAAAGCGCTTTCCCTCTGCACGATCACCGGTTCGGGCATGCCACGGGCAAACACGTCACGGCCCAGCCGGTTGCGGTTGACGAGCCGCGCCGCCGCATCGCGCATCGCCTCGAGCCGCTTCAGCCGGAACTGCAGGAGCGCTGCCATTTCCTCGCCGGTCGGCTCTTCATCCTCAGGTTTCTTGGGGATCAGCAGGCGTGATTTCAGATAGGCGAGCCAGGCCGCCATGACCAGATAATCGGCCGCCAGTTCCAGCCGCATCTTGCGCACCTTCTCGATGAAGGCGATGTACTGCTCGACAAGGGCGAGAACGGAAATGCGTGCAAGATCTACCTTCTGCGTGCGTGCCAGATGCAGAAGCAGGTCGAGCGGACCTTCAAAACCGTCGACGTCAACCGTCAGCGCAGGCTCGGAGACACCATGCTCCTTTGCCTGATCGTCCCACAGCTTGTCCATGGGTGCCGGTTTGACGGCAGTCTTTTCAGCGTTCTGCGCCAAGCGTCATTGACCCTTATCGTCAGGCGACCGCCGCGAAGCACTCCTCGAATTCCGCGCGTGCGGCCAATTCTTCCGTATCGTCTCCCGGATTGAGACAAGCCATTGCACGATTGGCCCGCTCCAGGCTCTTGCCCGACAATTCAGGCGCCTTTTCGGCGACAGCCTGCATTTCCGGCATAATGCCATGACAGTGAAGGACGAGATCGCAGCCCGCCGCAAGGATTGCTTCCGCCCGTTCAGAGAAATCCCCAGAAAGTGCGTGCATCGACACGTCATCGCTCATCAGGAGCCCGTCGAAGCCAATCTCGCCTCGGATGATGTCACACACCACCTTCCTGGATGTCGTTGCCGGACGCTCGGGATCAACCGCATGGAAGACAATATGCGCGGTCATAGCCATCGGCAGGTCCGCCAGCGCCTTGAACGGCACGAAATCATGCGCGCGCAGAGCATCCAGCGGAGCCGTCACCTCGGGAAGCGCCTTATGGCTGTCGGAGAAGGCGCGCCCATGGCCCGGCATGTGCTTCATCACCGGCAGAACACCGCCCGCCATCAGCCCCTCGCTCGCAGCGCGTCCAAGTGCAATCACCGTCTGCGGATCATGCGCATAGGCGCGATCGCCAATCACGTCATGCGCCCCTGCAATGGGGACGTCGAGCACCGGCAGGCAGTCCGCCGTGATCCCATAGCGTCTGAGGTCCATCGCATGCAGGCGCGACATCAGCCAGGCCGCGCGCAGTCCCGCTTCCGGGCTTTTCGCGTAAATGCGGCCGAGTTCGGAGGCCGTCGGATAGCTGCCTGCCATGGGCGGGCGGATGCGCTGCACCCTGCCCCCTTCCTGATCGATGAAAACCGGCGCATCCGGCCTGCCGACACTGTCGCGCATGGACGCGACGAGGTCGCTCAACTGTGCGGGCTCGCCGACATTGCGCGCAAACAGGATAAAGCCCCACGGCCGCTCATCACGATAGAAGGCGATTTCATCCGCCGTCAGTTCTTTCCCCGTCGCTCCGAGGATCATGGATTTTGATTCGCTCATGTCATCAGGATAGCCGGGCACGCGAATCTGGAAAAGAATACAAAAAACCGCCGCACGATGGCGGCGGTTTTTGCGCATTTTTTCTGGGCCTTATTTCGAAACGAAGCAGCTTCCTCCAGCGGATTTGAGCTGCGAACACAGACGGATCGCATCATCCTTCGAAGCCGAGGGAATACGCACACGGTAATACGTGCCCTTCCCAGCGATGTCGGCCTTGACGATGTTCACACCCTTTCCGGTCAGTAGGCCGCCATAGCGTCGCGCCATGTCCTGATAAGACTTTTGCGCGGCTTCCACCGTTGGCTGCGAGGAAATCTGCACCGACCAGCCGTCCGTACCCGAGGTTACCGGTGCCTGCGCGACAGGTTGTGCCGGCTGGCTCGGAGCGGCCGCCACCTGGGCGGGCTGCGTTCTTTCGGCTACAGGCTGCTGGGGCTGCGCCGGCGGCGCTGCGGGCCGTGATGTGGGAACAGGCGCCGTAGCCGGAACATTTGTCGCCACAGCATCCGTATCACCTGTTGCGTCGCCCGCCTGATCGGTCGCCGCCAGGCGTGCATCGGGCGTGGTTTCCAGGTTCGCCTGCGGCTGCGCATTGGCCGCCGGGCTCTCCTGAACCGGCAGAGCGTCGCTGCCCGTGCCGGCCGCAACTTCTGCATCCTGTGCCGGAGCTTCCGGCTCGCGAGGAACGATCGTGCCGTCTGGCCGCACCACCATGGTGCGGACGCGTCGCGGCGTCATTGCTGTCACCGGCTCGCTGGTCGGAGTCACGGAATCGTCCGCGCCCGGCACCAGACGCTCTTCAGACTTAAGCGCCGCCTGAGGCACGTCGACCGGCTCCTCCGCCGTTGAAACAAGCCGTTCCTGCACCGGGTTGTCACCCGCCTCAGCACCGGAAACCCGCTGATAGACCTGATTGTCCTGGTTGGGCACCTGCTGTCCGCCGGGGTTGTCGGGCTTCACCTTGATCGGTTCGTCATAGGCACGGACCACAACCGGCGCCGAATTGTCCTCACCGCCACCGCCAAATGCGAAAAGTCCGACAAGTGCGAGGACCGCAATGCCACCGAATGCGCCCGCCATTGCCAGGTTACGGCGGTTCCTGAACAGGCCCGGTCGCGCGGCAGGGCTGACCGCCATCGCCGGAGCGGCGGCATCGGCCCCACCCTCGAAGCCCTCGGAGGGGTCATCCCAGGATGCCATGTCCGAAACCACGAACGCGTCGGCAGCGTCGGCATTTCTCTTGTCGACCGCTCCCGCTTCATCCTGCTCGGCAAACGTATCCGGCTCGGGAAAACTGTCCGCAAAGGCCGTCTCGAAGCCGAAATCGTCATCCTCGCGTGCGGGCTCACCCGGCTGCAGGGCAGCGGCTGCATAGGCATCATCGAGCATTGCCGGACGCGGCTCCTCGTCGCCATCTGCCGGCCCTGTATCGGGCAGGCTCTCACTGTCGCCGAAAGCGCGCGCCAAGGCTCGCTCCAGATCGTCGGCTTCGGCCTCCGGCGCGCGCTCTGGCTCGCTCAGAAACTCCGGGATATGGGCGGCATCTTCCACCTGCACCCGTTCATTGCCCGGCACGTCCACCGTATCGATGTGTGGCACGGATGGCTCACCAGACGAAACGCCCGTCGCAGAGCGCTCTTCGGGCTGCAGCCAGAACGGCGCAGACAGGGATGCGTCAACCGGATCTTCACTGGAAGGCTCGTGTGTCTCCCGATCGGCGACCTCGGACACTGCCCAGGCAGAATCGACCGGCTCGCTCTCATCCGTCCGCGGCTGGAGGGTGGGCTCGACCACTTCCTGCTCGCCGAAAGCCTGCGCAGAAAGCTGCTCTTCCAGGCTTGCGGTAAAGTCGTGCTCTTCGCGTGCAACATCGCCGTCGACGGCACTCGCACGCTCTGCTCCCTGCGCTATTGAGGAGGCAAACGCCTGGGGGGAAAGGAACGGATCGGCGCTTACGGCATTTTCTGGAGCCGAACCGACATCCATCCGCATGTCGGGCTGTCCAGCAGTTTCGATAGCATCGAAGACGGCCGGCTCATCGCCTGCGGCACTTTCCGCTTCAGCCCCATCGGCCTCCAAATGATCGAACTGATGTGCATGGAAGGCCTCGGGGTTCGCAGACTCATCCACCTTATCTTCGCTTGCATCGTCGGGACTGAACCAATCCTCGACAGCGAGCGAAGCTTCAAGATCGTTGTCGAGCTGCGCGAAATCCTGCTCGCCAAACTCCAGATCACTACTGTCTGCCGGCTCTTCAATCGGCTCTTCGCGGGGCTGTTCTACGACGCTGGCAGGAGCGGAAGGCTCGCTTGCATCGAGCTCAAACTCTGAAAAATGCTGCTCGAAATCATCGTCCTCAAGACCCTGTTCAGGCCCGGAAGATCGATGATCCACCTGCTGCGGGTCAGAAACGGATGAGACCTCTTCAGCCGGTTCCAGGCGCATCTCGCTTTCGAAACTGGAGGCGAAGCTTTCATCGAGTTCATCGGCCATGTCCGCAGCCATATCGACCGAAGGCTCGTCATGCGCCGGCACCGCCTTACCGGCAGCCGGTTGGACATCGAAACGCCAGTCGCTCGATTGCCGGGGCTCCCAGTCGTTCTGGGCTCCCATTTCTTCGTGAACCTCGTCGGAAAACTCCGCCAGATCGCCCAGCAGTTCGTTTTCGAGCTCAAGTGCGAGATCATCGCCCTCCTGCTCGGTTTCACTGCCAGACACCTCGGCGCGCCGTGGATCGTGCCCCATGATGCGGGTCAGTTCCGCAAAAGGGTCGTCCTCAGAAAAAACGGCGCTGTCCGCGCGTTGGTTCGAGCTATGATCTGCCATGCTTTTTTCCGCACTCACACTCGGTAGACGCCCGCGACGTCGTACAATTGTCGGGTACCAGCGCAATGTGGGCAAAAGGTGACAGACTACCGCACCCCTTACGGGATGGGGTCAGCGCATCTCAGAAGGCGCCTCCGCCCCGATCAACGCAAGTCCGGATGTCAACACATCTCGAACTGCCTGCACCAGACCCAGTCTGGCATAGGTCAATTCTGGATCGTTAACCTTAACAAAACGTAAGTCAGCTGTCTCGCTACCTCTGTTCCACTGGGCGTGGAACAGGCTGGCCAGGTCATAAAGGTAAAATGCAAGCCTGTGCGGCTCCATTGCCTGGGCAGCACTTTCAACCAGTCGCGGATACTCTGCCAGCTTGCGCACGAGAGCCATTTCGCCTTCGTCGGTGAGTTTGCCAAGCTGCGCTTTCATCTCTGCGCGGCTGAAACCGGTGACGCCGAGCTGCTCGCCCGCCTGGCGAAACGCCGAATGACTGCGCGCCGACGCATACTGAACGTAGAAGACCGGATTGTCCTTGGACTGTTCTGTCACTTTCTCAAAGTCGAAATCGAGCGAGGCGTCATTCTTGCGATAAAGCATCATGAAGCGGATCGGATCACGCCCCACCTCGTCCACCGCCTCCCGAAGCGTGACGAACTCCCCTGCCCGCTTGGACATGCGCACGGGCTCACCACCACGGAACAGCTTCACGAGCTGGCACAGAAGCACAGTCAGATCGACCCTGTCCTCGGCCAGCGCACGCGCTACGGCCTGCAGCCGTTTGACATAGCCGCTATGGTCGGCCCCAAGCACATAGATCAGATGCTCAAAGCCCCGGTCCAGTTTGTCCTTCATATAGGCCACGTCAGCCGCGAAATAGGTGAAGCTGCCATCCGATTTCATCAGCGGACGATCGATGTCATCACCCACTTCGGTGGACCGGAACAGCGTCTGCTCGCGATCTTCCCAGTCTTCGGGCTTCTGCCCCTTCGGCGGCGGCAGCTTGCCCTTGTAGACATGTCCCTTCATGGTCAGGTCGTTGATCGCCGACCTGATCATTCCGCCGTTGCCCTCATGCAGCGAACGTTCAGAGAAAAACACGTCATGGCGAATGTTGAGCGCGGCAAGGTCGTCGCGGATCATCGCCATCATGCTTTCGACAGCCCTGTCCTTGACGATGGTCAGCGCCTCGGTGGCCGGCATCTCCAGAAGTTTCGTACCGAATTCCTCGGCGAGCGTCCGGCCAAGCGGCTTCAGATAGTCCCCCGGATAAAGCCCTGCGGGAATTTCGTCGATCTTCTCGCCAAGGGCCTCGCGGTAACGCAGCATCACCGACTGACCAAGCACGTCGATCTGCACGCCCGCATCGTTGATGTAATATTCGCGCGCCACGTCATAACCCGCGAAGGCAAGGAGATTGGCGAGCGCGTCGCCCACCACCGCGCCCCGGCAATGGCCCACATGCATCGGCCCGGTCGGGTTGGCCGAAACATACTCTACATTCACCTTCTCGCCCCCGCCCATCTGCGAGCGGCCGTAATCGGTGCCGAGATCCAGCATTTCGCCAAGCCGCGCCTGCCAGAAGCCGTCGCTGAGTTTCAGGTTCACAAAGCCCGGACCGGCCACGGTGGCCGCCGCCACATCAGGATCGGCCTCGAATGCCCTGGCAATCTTTTCGCCAAGCGCACGCGGGTTTTCACCGACGGTCTTTGCCAGCACCATGGCCGCATTGGTCGCCACATCGCCATGACTTGCATCCCGCGGCGGTTCCACGGCCACACGCGAAAGGTCGAGCGCCTCGCCACTGCTGGAACGCAGGTCTAAAGCTTCAATGGTCTTGGCGACCCGATTTGTGAAATCGGCGAAAATGTTCATGGACGATGTCCTGAAAAATGAATCTTTATCATCCGCCCTCCGGCGGAATTGCGGTTGGCACTAGCTTAATTCAGGAGTCTGGTCAAACAGGCGCCGGTGTTCCTTCACTGCATATGTGTCGGTCATGCCCGAGAGGAAATCGGCCACCAGCCTTGCCTTCTCCGCATCGTCCACCGCTTCCAGGCCTTCCCGCCATCCCTCAGGCATCTCGCGCGGACTGGCGAAATAGGCATCGAAAAGATCCTTCACGATCCGGTCGGCGTGAGCCCTGACGGCAACCACAGCTTCGTGGCGATAAAGATTGGCATAAAGAAAACGCTTCAGCTCCTTCTCATCGGCGGCCATGCGCTGTGAAAACGCAACGATTGTGCAGCCCGCATCATGGATCGCATCGGCACTGGCAGGCTGCAGGGCCTTGAGCCGCTCCCGCGAAGCAACGATCACATCCTCCACCATGGCCGTGATCTGGCGCCGCATCAGCTCGTGTCCACGACGCACCTGGTCAAGGTCGGGATAGCGGCGCCCCACCTCCGCCAGGATCGCTCCGGGCAGCCCCACCTCTTCCAGCATTTCAAGCGTCAGCAGCCCCGAGCGCAGGCCATCGTCAATGTCATGCGCGTTATAGGCGATGTCATCGGCAATCGCCGCGCACTGCGCTTCGATACCGGCGAAGCGGGCCAGCTCCAGATCGTGACGCGCCACATAGTCGAGAATGGGCTGCGGCACAGGACCATCAAGCCCCTCACCCTCGGCATTCGTCAGCGGCCCATTGTGCTTGACCAGCCCTTCCAGTGTCTCCCACGAAAGGTTCAGACCGTCGAATTCCGCATAGCGGCTTTCAAGCTCGGTCACGATCCGCAGCGACTGCGCATTGTGGTCGAAACCGCCCCAGCGCGCCATGCGCTCGTCGAGCGCATCTTCCCCCGTATGCCCGAACGGGGTGTGGCCGAAATCATGCACGAGTGCGATGGCCTCCGCCAGATCCTCGTCGCAGCAAAGCGCCCGGGCCAGGGCGCGCGCAATCTGGGCGACTTCAATCGAATGAGTCAGTCGTGTGCGATAATGATCGCCTTCATGGGCGATGAAGACCTGCGTCTTGTGCTTCAGACGGCGAAACGCTGTCGAATGGATTATGCGGTCCCGGTCGCGCTGGAATGGCGTGCGCGTCGGGCTTTCCGGCTCCGCGACGAGCCGTCCGCGCGATGCTGCCGGGTCCGTTGCGTAAACGGCACGCGGGCGATAGCCGAAACCGATATTCTGCAACCCCTGTTCACTGTCCATTGCTCGCAACACCCTGTCGGACGAACCGTTTCCGGCTCGCCATTGCCCTCGTCCGAAACCCGACCGCATCGCTCAGGTTGACTTGCCGCCTGCGGCTTCATACCTATTCTATGAACACGAACGCAAGGTGACCGTCAGGACAACCATTATGGGCATGGACGCGGGAACGGAAATGAAGAGCGTTGAACTCACCGAGGCTGCGGCGAAGCGCATCACGACCATCCTTAGGGACGAACCGGGCAAGATCGCCCTGCGCGTCTCCGTGGAAGGGGGTGGATGCTCTGGCTTCTCCTATGCTTTCGATCTGACCGATCAGCGCAATGACGACGACCACGCCATCGAACGGGACGGAGCGACCGTCCTGATCGACGACCTGTCGCTTGTCTATATGGGCGGCTCGGTCATCGACTTTGTCGACGATCTGATCGGTCAGTCCTTCCAGATCAGGAATCCAAACGCCGTCGCCTCCTGCGGCTGCGGAACCAGTTTCTCGATCTGATCTTCTCCGGCTTCAGAAAAAAACGCCGCGTGCTATCCACGCGACGCTTTTTTCGCATGTTCAGTCGACTGCCCTCACCAGGCCCATTTGTTCCTCGGCATCCGCTCAGTCATTGCCCTCTACCCCTGCGCGCTCTGCCCCGGCCTCCTGCGGCAGGATCAGGTTCAGAACGATCGCCAGAAAGGCTGCAGGCAGTAGACCGGAGGTCATGAGGATCTGCGCCGTCTTCGGCAGATGCTGGAGGGCTCCCGGTTCAAGCTGCAGTCCCAGCCCGACTGACAGCGAAACGGCAAAGATCACCATGTTTCGCCGGTTCCAGTGCACATCCGCCAGCATGTTGATGCCGGCTGCCGCCACCATGCCGAACATCACGATCACGCCTCCGCCGAGCACCATGATCGGCACCGTCGAGATCAGCGCGCCCACCTTCGGGATAAGCCCGCACAGGATCAGGAAGATCGCACCATAGGTCACCACATGCCGGCTCATCACGCCGGTCATGGAAATCAGGCCGACATTCTGGCTGAACGAGGTGTTTGGCAGACCGCCGAAAATACCCGCAATGGCCGTTCCCAGCCCGTCCGCATAGGTTGCCCCGGAGATTTCTTTCTCTGTCGCCTCGCGGCCCGCGCCGCCCTTGGTGATTCCGGAAACATCCCCGACCGTCTCGATAGCCGAGATGACGGCCATGAAACACATGCCGATAATGGCCGGGGCGGCGAGCTCGAAGCCCCATTTGAACGGCACCGGAACCGCCACCCACGATGCATTGCCCACATTGGAGAAGCTCACCATCCCCATGGCGAGCGCCACGACATAGCCCGCGATAAGGCCGAGCAGCACCGCCGCGATCGACCACATGCCGCGAGCGAAGAATTTGAGGAGCAGCGTGACGACCACCACGACCAGCGCCACGCTCCAGTTTTGCAGAGTGCCATATTCCGGCTTTCCGATCAGTGGGACACCGCCCGCGGAATACTGGATTCCCACCCGAATGAGCGACAGGCCGATCATCAGCACGATCAATCCCGTCACCAGAGGCGGTAGCGCAAAACGCAGGCGTCCCACGAAACTGCCGAGAAAGAAGTGGAAGATACCGCCAATGACGACACCGCCCATCAGCGCTCCCATGGCGGCCACGCCCTGCCCCGCGACAATCGGGATCATCACCGGCAGAAACGCGAAGCTGGTGCCCTGAACAATAGGAAGGCGTCCGCCCACCGGCCCCATGCCGATCGTCTGGAAGAGGGTCGCGATGCCGGCAAACAGCATCGACATCTGGATCATGTAGATGAGGTTGGGAAAATCCGGCGAGTTGGAGCCAAACCCGAAACCGGCAGCCCCCGCCACGATGATCGCCGGTGTCACATTGGAAACGAACATCGCAAGTACGTGCTGGATGCCAAGCGGCACTGCCTGCAACAGCGGCGGCGTATAGTCGGGATTGCTCAAGTCTGCGCGCGACAGCTCATCGCCGCCGGTCATCGTTGTCTGTGTCATTCTTGTTCCCCGGTTGTGCTTCAGAAGCCCTGAAATCTTTTTGGCGAAGCATCGGACACAAACGCGGGCGCTTCTATCTATATTTTTTTGAAAGACAGCCAGATTTCAAACACCAGTTGCACGAAACACCAAGGAATCTACCGAAGGAAATTCTTCAACATTTTCTGCTTGGATCATCCCTGTTTCGGCACCGCTGCAAGACCTGGCAGCCGATACGAGCAACATGCCCACTCTGATCGAAAGACACCGAACCCCTCATGCTTTCACTTCAGGCTCTAAAGAGGTCCGCCCGATACGAGCTGATACGCGCTGGTTTGGAGGGAACGGCCCTCGCCCTGCGGACCGGCCTGCCATTGGCCGATGCGCAACGCGGTGTCATTTTCGCTCTGCATCACGTCGATCCTGAAAGCACGGCCAGCTGGGTTCCCAATGCCTGGTTGAGCATAACGCCGGCCTTCCTCGAGGAGGCCATCCGGGTCGCCCGCGAAGAGGGGCTGATACCGATCGCACTCGAAGAGCTTCCAGAGCGACTTTCCGACCCTGCGGACACGCGTCGTTACGTGTGCTTCACACTGGACGACGGCTATCGGGACAATGCGCGCTTCGCCGCCCCTGTTTTCCGGCGTCAGGCCGTTCCCTATACGATCTTCCTCACATCCGGCTTTGTTGAGCGCTCCAGGTCAATCTGGTGGAAGACGGCGCAGGAACTGGTCATGAAAACGACCAGTGTCGACCTTTCGCCCTGGGGTGCCGATGAGCGCGTCCAGCTCGAAGGCCGCGCCGACAGGGTCGGCCTGTTCGACCGGCTGTCGAACGCTGTAAGCGATGCAGAAGACGAAGACGCGGCGGTCGCCCGGCTCGACGCACTGGCCCGGGCCCATGGCATAGACGCGCTGGCCATCACCGAGCGCCTTACAATGGATGCCGGCGCGCTTGCCGAACTTGCTGAGGATCCCCTCGCCAGCTTTGGCGCACACACACTCACACACGCAAACCTGCGCAAGGTAAGTCCGCAACGCCTGCAACACGAGATGATACACTCAGCCGGGAAGGTGCGAGACTATGTGGGCGCCGCTCCAGCGACCTTCGCCTATCCCTATGGCTACCCGTCCGCCGTCGGTGCGCGCGAGATCGCCGCTGCAAGGGAAGCCGGCTTTGCCGCTGCCGTCACCACGGATCCCGGCCTCCTTTCGCAGGCATCCCGCGACGCTCAGACAGCACTCCCCCGCGTATCGTTGAACGGTTTCTACCAGCGCAAACGCTATGTGCGCGCACTCTTGTCCGGCCTGCCGTTTCGGCTGCGGCGGCGCTGATTCCGAAACGGACCATCGCACGGCACGACCTGTCAGTATCCTGCACAAGGCGGTTGCGGCGCATTCCCGACCCACCTAAGAAAGAGTTGAGTTGTGGAAGGGCCCCATGAAGATCGCTACCTGGAACATCAACGGCGTCAAGGCGCGCATCGACAACCTCCTGCACTGGCTCGAGGAGTCCAGCCCGGACATTGCCTGCCTGCAGGAGATCAAATCCGTGGACGAGCTCTTTCCGCGCGAGCCGATCGAAGCGCTCGGCTACCATGTGGAGACCCACGGCCAGAAAGGCTTCAACGGTGTGGCGCTCCTCTCGAAACTACGCTTCGACGAGGTCAATCGCGGCCTGCCGGGCGACGAAGGTGACGAGCAGGCCCGCTTCATCGAAGGCGTATTCTCCACCGACAGGGGCGCGCTTCGGGTCGTCTCGCTCTATCTACCGAACGGCAATCCTGTCGACAGCGAAAAATTCCCCTACAAGCTCGGCTGGATGGAACGGCTTGAAAAGTGGAGTGCCGAACGGCTCAAGCTTGAAGAACCGCTGGTTCTGGCCGGCGACTATAACGTCATCCCCGAGCCGGAAGACGCGAAAAACCCCGACGCATGGGTGGGCGACGCCCTCTTTCGCCCGGAAAGCCGCCAGGCCTTTCGACGTCTGGGTGCTCTGGGCTTCACCGATGCGTTGCGCGCTGTCAATCAGGACGACGGAGTCTATACCTTCTGGGATTATCAGGCCGGCGCCTGGCAGAAGAACAACGGCATCCGCATCGATCACCTCATGCTGTCGCCGGAAGCGGCCGACCATCTGGGGTCCGTTGCGGTCGAAAAGCACACGCGCGGCTGGGAAAAGCCGTCTGATCACGTCCCCGTCGTTCTTGACCTGAAATTGCGCCCCGCCTGAAAGCCAGGCCGCATTGCTCTCAGGCAATGGTCGCAAACCGCAGCCTGTGCTAACATGATCGCGTTATGACCATGTTACGGCACGTTGGGATCGCCGCATTGGCGGTCGCGCTTTCCCTACCGGTCGCGGGCTCCTCCGCGGCCGAATGCCAGTGCCGTGCCAATGGATCGGCTTTTCGTCAGGGAGAAACAACCTGCCTCGCACTTCCTGACGGGCCGCGTCTGGCACGGTGCGAGATGGTTCTCAACAATTCGTCCTGGAAGATTCTCGATCAGGCCTGCCTCCAGACGTCGAAGCATCTGGAAAGAGAAAGCCCGATGACGGTGGCGCATTATGGCGCCCTGTTTGGCGGGGACTAGGGTCAGGAAAAGTGGGAACCGGTTTTCCGTCCGGAATTGCCCAACATCAATAAGATAGAGCGCCTTTGTAATTCGAGGAAATGTGGAAGCGCTCTAACTGCCCGCCATCCGTCCGATCAGTCGAAACCGTTTTCGCGCAGATCATGCGCCAGTGCGATTGCCGTGCGCCGGTCCGATTCCCCGGCCAGAGCGAAAGCCTGTTCCTGCATGGCCCGGATCCAGCCGACATCGTTCGGCGCGGCCCGGTCAAGTGCCGCCGTCATCATCGCCAGCCCTTTCACCACGCGGCCACTTTCGAACAGGATGTGTCCAAGCATGGCCTGGGCCCCGGCATGTCCCTTCTCGGCGGCAAGCTGGAACCAGCGCGCAGCCTGCTGCACGCTCTGGGCCACGCCCTCCCCGTCCAGAAACATCCGGCCGACCTGATACTGAGCCTCTGGATTGCGATATGTCGCCGCCGCACGCATGAAATGCTCCTGTGCGGCCAGAGGATTGGCGCGGATCGGGCTGTCTGGAATGCCCGTTTTCAGATATTTGCCGAGCGCCACAAGCGCGTCCGAAACATAGGTCTCGTCCGGGCTGCCGGGCCGCACGTCCTGCTGCGCCACCGCTGAGAAGAATTTAAACGCCTCGCGGTCGTTGCGGGCAACACCGTCGCCTTCGGCATACATGCGTGCGAGCTTCCAGCGCGCGCCGACCTGCCCGTTCTCCGCAGCATAGCGGTAGGCTTCAAGGGCCTCTTCCTTGTCGCCCCGTTTGTAAGCAGAGAAAGCGAAGCGAAACACAGCCCAGGGGCTGCGTTTCTCCTGCTCCTGAATGACAGCGTTCTCGTCCAGCGCGTAAGCGGTGTCCGGCAGCGCCACGGAGGACGCTACCAGACCGGCAAGAACAGCTGCTTTCCCTGCTTCAAATATCCGCATAACAGTGCGTTTCTTTCTTTGCCCCGGGATGGGTCACCGCGCCATCGCGCGCCGGTCCAACCGTCTGAGCGTATTTCCAGATCGCGCCGGACTGATAATCCGTCTCGCGCGGTTTCCATTCCTTGGCCCGCTCTGCGAGTTCTTCTTCGCTGAGCGCCACGTCGATCGTGCCGGCTTCGGCGTCAATCGAAATCACATCGCCGTCCTTCAGGAGCCCGATCGGCCCGCAGGCAGCGGCTTCCGGCCCCACATGGCCAATGCAGAACCCGCGGGTCGCACCCGAGAAGCGTCCATCGGTGATGAGCGCAACCTTGTCACCCATGCCCTGACCGTAGAGCGCTGCCGTGGTCGCGAGCATCTCGCGCATACCCGGTCCACCTTTCGGACCTTCGTAGCGAATGACCAGCACTTCGCCTTCCTTGTACTTCCGCTCCTGAACGGCTGCGAAACACTCCTCCTCGGAATCGAAGCAGCGCGCCGGACCCGAAAACGTCAGGTTCTTCATGCCGGCGACCTTCACAATCGCCCCTTCGGGAGCCAGATTGCCCTTTAGGCCAACCACACCGCCGGTCTTGGTGATCGGATTGTTGGCCGGGCGAACCACATCCTGATCTTCATTCCATGGAACATGCTCCATGTTTTCGGCAATTGTGCGGCCAGTCACGGTCATGCAGTCGCCGTGCAGATATCCGTGTTCCAGCAGCGTCTTCATCAGCAACGGAATTCCGCCGGCCTCGAACATGTCCTTGGCGACATATTTGCCGCCCGGCTTCAGATCGGCGATATACGGGGTCTTCTTGAAGATCTCCGCCACGTCGAACAGGGTGAACTCAATACCCGCCTCATGGGCGATGGCCGGCAGGTGCAGCGCCGCGTTGGTCGAGCCGCCCGAGGCCGCCACGACCGCGGCTGCGTTTTCCAGCGCCTTGAGGGTCACGATGTCACGCGGCCGGATCTGCTTGGCGATGAGCTCCATCACCTTCTCGCCCGATGCGTAGTTGAACCGGTCACGCATCTCGTAAGGAGCCGGCGCGCCGCAGGAATAGGGCAGCGCCAGGCCAATCGCCTCGGCAACCGTTGCCATTGTGTTGGCGGTGAACTGCGCGCCGCAGGAGCCGGCCGACGGGCACGCCGCCTGCTCGATCTCGGTCAGGTCTTCGTCGGAGATCGTGCCCACGGAATGCTGGCCGACGGCCTCGAACACATCCTGAACCGTGATCTGCCGGCCGCGATAGGTACCGGGCAGGATCGAACCGCCATAGATAAAGACGGACGGCACATTGAGGCGCACCATCGCCATCATCATGCCGGGGAGCGACTTGTCGCAGCCTGCCAGGCCAACCAGCGCATCGTAGCAATGGCCGCGCATGGTGAGCTCGACGGAATCAGCAATGACGTCACGCGACACGAGCGACGATTTCATGCCCTGGTGCCCCATGGCAATGCCGTCTGTCACCGTGATGGTGGTGAACTCGCGCGGCGTGCCGTGGGCCGCCGCGACGCCCTTCTTGACCACCTGCGCCTGACGCATCAGCGAAATGTTGCAGGGCGCAGCCTCGTTCCAGCAGGTTGCAACACCCACGAGCGGCTGCGCGATCTCTTCTTCCGAAAGCCCCATGGCGTAGAGATACGAGCGATGCGGTGCCCTTGCCGGGCCCACCGTGACGTATCGGCTTGGAAGTTTGTCTTTCGAAATTGCTTTTGCGTCCATAATTACCCCAGCCGCAGCGCGCGGCACTTCTCCTGAACAGTCGGTTGTGTCCCGTGCGCCATCGAGTTTTTTCGATGCGCCGGGTTTATGGCGGGAAATTGGCGTTTCGTCCCGCCCCTGTCTTAACCGAATGCTTATTGAGAAACTGTTGCCAAATGAGCACAGAGACCTGTGCACAAGAGTCAGGGGACGTCAGCAGGAGAGAACAGGGCGCCCAAAGCGCCCTGCCCGGGGTCGCAGGTTCACGACCGCGCCGCTTGTTCCTCGCGCCTGCGCGCGATGATGGAAGCGACGATCGAACCGCCGATAAGGAGCACCGTAACCGAGAGGGCCAGCGGCGAGGGAATCTTGATCCAGTGGGCGACCAGCATTTTCAGGCCGATAAAGATCAGCACCAGCGACAGACCGGTCTTCAGGTGTTTGAAGGTGCGCATCATGCCGGACAGCACAAAGAACATCGCACGCAGCCCCATGACCGCAAACACGTTGGAAGAAAAGACGATGAAGGGGTCGTTGGAGATCGCCAGAACGGCAGGAATGGAATCGACGGCGAAGATCAGGTCCGTGAACTCCACCGTGACCAGAACGACAAATAGCGGCGTCATGAAGAGAACGCCGTTGCGCCGGGTGAGAAAACGCGAGCCGTGATATTCCTCCGTCACACGCCCGGTGCGCATCAGAAGTTTCACGATGCGGCTTTCCCCGGGGTCCACCATCTCCTCGTCCGATGTCATCATCTTGAAGCCGGAGAAAACGAGAAGCGCGCCCAGCGCCATGCCGATGATCATGAACTGATCGACCAGCTTCACGCCCGGCACGATCAGCGAGAGACGCATGACGATCGCCCCCAGAATGCCATAGAAAAGCACACGGTACTGCGCCTCGGACGGCACCTTGAAGTAGGTGAAGATCAGGGCGATGACAAAGATGTTGTCCAGCGAAAGCGCCTGCTCGATCAGATAGCCGGTCAGGAATTCCGCGCCACGATCCTTGCCGCCGAAGTAGAACACGCCCATGGCAAAAACCATGGCGAGAGCCACGTAGCCTGCAACGGTTTTCATGGCTTCGCGCGTCGTGATGACGTGGTCGCGCCGGTGCAGGACAAAAAGATCGAAAAAGAGAACCACAGCCACGAAGGCCAGAAAACCGGGCCACAGCCAGTCATGCGTTGTCATGGGAAGATACGAGGTTTGCGCCGCGTTTGCGCGTTGTCGTTCGATCCGACATCACAGGCAACGCCTTGCCTGCCAGAGGGGCCCGGATCGGGTGACTGCCTCTATGTGCGGTATAAACCGCAGCAATACAAGTCCGCGCAGGCCCCGCCCATACACAGGCCATGCAAAAATGCATGGCGCGCCCGCTCCAAAAAACGAAAAGACCCGGCCGGAGCCGGGTCTTCAGAAAATCAGGAACTCGAGAAGCTGGCTATCACCATTTGACCTTATAGTTGGCTGAAACAATTCCGGCCCAACCGGAATCCACCGCATTGCCAACTTCGATACCCTTGGTAGCTTCAGCGCTCGTCAAATAAGAAAGGGCTCCGCCGAAGCGAAGCTCGCCTCCAAGGGCGTCTTTCACGCTAACACCAGCGGCCAAGAGCCATTTGTCTGTCCGAAAATCGTACCCGGTTGAAACCCCGCGATCCCATTGAAGGCTCACCAGACCAGAAACATTGTCCGTGAACGCATGGCCAACGCCACCAGTCACTGTCCAGCCATCTCGCCAGTAATATTGGTTCTGACTGGTGCCAACGCCCACAACATTCAAATTCAGCGTTTCGTTGACCGACCAGTCCGTCCACCGCACAGAGCCAAATGCAAGCCAGCCCGGAGCAATGCCCGACTGAACTTTCAGTTCCACGCTCTGAGGCAATTCGCCATTGCCAAATGCCGTCACTGGAACCGGACCGAAAAGCGGGTGCTGGAGTGTGCCCCCACCCGACGCATCATGCGAAGTCCCCGAGCGATACATGAGCTCCGTCCGGAAAGCGATTTCCGGAATCTCGTAAGCCAGGCCGGCGCGCCAACCAACAGCATTGCTGCTCAGGTCAATATCAAGAGCGCCACCTGCGCCCGTGAAATCGTAGTTGAAGCGCTCGACAAACGCTCCACCCAAAACGGCAAGGCGTCCCTTTGCCATGTTCAGGAATACAGCGCAGGTCGCACCAAACTCGGTAACCGTAAATTTCTCAGAAACCTTGAGCGCCGGACCAAACGGGGATGCGTAGCTGGATGCTGCACCGTAAACGTCGGTATAGGTGCCAGCGCATGACAGGTTGTCGGTCACCTTCAGCTTGATGGCCCCACTCGGTATCACATAAGTGTCGAGATAATCCGTGCCAACGAGTGCCGGATTCGTTGACTTGGAAAACTTCTGCGTAGGCACAACAATGATCGCGCCGGCGCGCATGTTGAAGTTGCCGTCCTCGTAGAGAATATCCGTATCCGCTGTACCACGCGAAAAACCGCCAGCCTGGGCTGAACCAATCGCGGCAGCCAACACGGTCGAAGCCGAAAGAATTCGAACCAAACGCATGAGATCCCCTCTCCTCCAATTGCTGGTCCGAGAATAGCAGCGCGGTCTCGAACCTCAATTGTTACTGTACAGCTTGTCGCACCTCACGCTTACGTTAACGTAATACGCCTATCGGATATTGGCGAGACAATCCGTGCGCCAAGGACCAGCAAAGAGGCAAGCGCCTTAAAATTCCCCTGAAATCGACACATTTTGTCTAGCTGGCTTCGCAAATTCACCACCAGTTGCGCAAATGCAACACCCGCCAGGGATTTCGCACAACCGTCACAAATCACCCTCAGGGAAGCCATTTTCGGATTGCTCCGCACGCCGCGAAATTACGAATCAGGATTGTGCAGTACAAGAAAAGCCGCGCCCACCTGAAAAGGGAGCGCGGCTTTCATTCGATTGTCATTTCGCGGGCTAGCCGACCGGCTCAGCCAGCTTCCCTGACACGGGCGAGCGCCACTTCCAGCCTGCCCTTTGCATCGGCGAATTCAGCAAGCTTCTCACGCTCTGCCGCAACGATCTCCTGCGGCGCATTGGCAACGAATTTCTCGTTTCCAAGCTTCTTTTCCAGACGCTGCATTTCCGAGGCCGTCTTGGCGATCTCCTTCTCAAGCCGCGCTGCTTCCGCCGACAGGTCGATCAGATCGCCCAGCGGCAGGCAGAACGTGGTGTCGCCGAGCACAATCTGCGCCGAGCCCTTCGGCGCTTCACCGGCAAAGCCAAGCTCTCCCACGCGTGCAAGCCGCCGAATGGCCGGGTCATGGCGTGCGATGCGCGCCCGCGTTGCCTCATCGGCCCCCACGGCCACCAGCGGCGCCGTGGCAGACGGCGGCACGTTCATCTCTGCGCGCACCGAACGGATGCCAGACACGAGGTCGACAAGCCAGTTGATGTCGGCAGCCGCGTCCGCATCCTCGAAGTCAGGCGCCGGCCAGCGGGTCAGCGCCAGAACGCTGTCGCGCCCGGCCTCACCGCCGGTATGCGCCCAGAGCTCTTCCGTCATGAAGGGCATCATCGGATGCAGAAGCTTGTAGGTCTCGTCGAGCACATGGGCCGCACAGGCGCGGGCCTCGGCCTTGGCCTCTTCGTCGTCACCGGCGAACACCGGCTTCAACAGCTCCAGATACCAGTCGCAGAACAGGCTCCATACGAAACGATAGGCCGTGCCGGCCGCCTCGTTGAAGCGATAGGTCTCGATGCTCTCCGTCACGCCCTTCGCCGCCCGCGTCAGCTCCGTCAGGATCCAGCGGTTGATCGCGAGCTTCGCATTCTCGGGACGGAAACTCTCATCCCGCTTGACGCCGTTTATCTCGGCAAAACGCGTCGCGTTCCAGAGCTTGGTGCCGAAATTGCGGTAGCCCGCAACGCGCGCCGGATCGAGCTTCACGTCGCGGCCCTGTGCGGCCATGATCGTCAGCGTGAAGCGCAGCGCGTCCGCGCCATACTCATCGATCAGCTCGAGCGGATCGATGACGTTGCCCTTCGACTTCGACATCTTGGCGCCGTTCTTGTCACGCACCAGCGCATGAACATATACCGTGTGGAACGGCTCTTCTTCCATGAAGTGCATGCCCATCATCATCATCCGGGCAACCCAGAAGAAAATGATGTCGAAGCCGGTGACCAGAACCGAGGTCGGATAGTAGCGCGCAAGCTCCGGTGTCTTGTCCGGCCAGCCGAGCGTCGAGAACGGCCACAGCGCCGAAGAGAACCAGGTGTCGAGCACGTCTTCGTCACGCGTCAGGATATCGCCCGGCTCGAAATTCTCGAGCTTCTCTTCCACCCAGGCCTTCCAGGGGCCTTCATGCGAGATGTAGTGCTGGATTGCCGCCTCAAGCGCGGTTTCCTCGTCCTTCTCGACGAAAACCTGCCCGTCGGGACCATACCAGGCGGGGATCTGGTGCCCCCACCAGAGCTGACGGGAAACACACCAGGGCTGGATGTTCTCCATCCACTCGAAATAGGTCTTTTCCCAGTTCTTCGGCACGAACTTCGTGCGGCCCTCGCGCACGGATGCGATGGCGGGCTTCGCCAGCGTCTTCGCATCCACATACCACTGGTCTGTCAGGAACGGCTCGATCGGCACGCCGCCACGGTCGCCATGGGGCACCATGTGCTTGTGCGGCTCGATCTTCTCCAGAAGCCCGGCCTCTTCCATCATCGCCACGATCTTCTTGCGCGCATCGAACCGGTCGACGCCGTCGAGCTCGGCGATCGTGCGGGCGAGCGGCGCATCGGCCCCTTCCAGCCCCTCGAGAAACGCCTCATTGCCGTTGAGCGTGATCGTTGCGTCCGTCGCCATCACGTTGATCTGCGCCAGATCATGCCGCTTGCCGACCTCGAAATCGTTGAAGTCGTGCGCAGGCGTCATCTTCACCGCGCCGGTGCCCGCTTCCGGGTCCGGATACTCGTCGGCAACGATGGGAATGCGGCGGCCGACCAGCGGCAGGAGCACGTTCTTGCCAATCAGTTCCTTGTAGCGCGGATCGTCGGGGTGAACCGCAACACCGGAATCGCCCAGCATCGTCTCCGGACGCGTCGTCGCCACGACCACATAGTCGCGCGTCTCATAGCCATCCGGCTGCCCATCCGACGGCCGCCAGATAACGCGGTTGCCCTCGTCGTCCAGCCTGTAGGGATGCTCATAGGTCAGCCCGTCGGCGAGCGGATAACGGAAGTGCCAGAGATTGCCGTTGGTCTCGACCTGCTCGACCTCCAGGTCCGAGATCGCCGTCAGCAGCTTCGGGTCCCAGTTGACGAGACGCTTGTCCTTGTAGATCAGCTCCTGCTTGTAGAGCGAGACGAACACCTCCACCACGGCCTTCGAAAGGCCCTCGTCCATGGTGAAACGCTCACGCGACCAGTCGCAGGACGCGCCCAGCCGCTTGAGCTGGTTCATGATCGCGCCGCCCGACTCCGCCTTCCAGTCCCAGATCTTTTCGACGAACTTCTCGCGACCCATGTCGCGGCGATGCTGCTGCTTCTCCAAAAGCTGCCGCTCGACCACCATCTGGGTGGCGATGCCCGCATGGTCCATGCCCGGCTGCCAGAGCACGTCCCTGCCCCGCATGCGCTCGAAGCGCACCATGATGTCCTGCAGCGTGTTGTTGAGCGCGTGGCCCATATGCAGCGAACCGGTCACGTTCGGCGGCGGAATGACAATGGTAAAGGCTTCCGCGCCCGCTTCTGCACCGGCTCCGGCCCTGAACGCATCAGCCTCTTCCCAGCGAGCGGCGATTTTCGGCTCGACGCTTGCCGCGTCGTAAGTCTTTTCAAGCATAAGGGTTTCCGCGCTAGAGCAGTCCCGGAAACGTGAAAACGGCCCCTCCGGAACTGCATGAAATCAACAGTCGGATCGCTTCACCGTCTTTCTGAAAAACGGCAAAGCCACAGACCCACAATCTGGTCTGTTCACAGAACGGTGTAAAGCCGAAGGGTCAGATCAAGTCAACCGGCAGGCGGCGCGGCTTATCCGCCGCGCGCGATCCGCTCGATCTCTTCGCGCACGAGGCGCTCCACGATGGTCGGCAGATTGTTGTCGAGCCAGTCCTGCAGCATCGGCCGCAGCATCTCCTCGGCCATCTGGTCGAAATTGCGTCGGCGGCTGGCCTCAAAGGCCTCATTCAGTTCGCCGAAAGCAGCCGCCACCTTGCGGCCCGTATACTCGGAAAGGATGCCCTGCCTTGCCTCATCGGCCCGCTCTGCGCCCGCGGCAACCGGCATATGGGGTTCGCCCTGCCGCTCCCGATCATCGGTCTCGGCGACTGGTTCTTTCTGAACAGCCTCAACCTTGGCGAGCCGCTGCACGAGACCCCGATCGATGACCGGTGCATCATCCTGCGCAGATGCGGTGGACGAGACACCGGCAAGCGGCGCCTCCACCGGCTCCGGACGCACATCCTCCTCATGCGCCTGAGAATCGCGCAGCTCCGTTCGAAAACTCTCGACGTCAGCCGAGGCTTCAAAATGCGCCGCCGCGTCCCGCTTCTCTGGCTGGTCTACTGGCACCTGGTCCTGCTCCACATTTCCGCTCTGGGGAGCCATGGCCTCTCGCGCAGCAACACCGGCAGCGCCCGCGTTCTCGGATGACCTCGCCGAAGGCGCATCATTGTCCTCGATGATCCGCCGGATCGACGCGAGTATCTCCTCCATGGAGGGCTCACGCTGACTCCCGTTTGAAGTCAGCGCCTCGACTGCTGCTTCCATCTTCTGCGCCCCGAAACCCTGTGACATAGTCAAACCTGCCGCCTCCAGCTGCGTCCGCTTCACCAACCCTGCCCGGAACGACGTTCTCTCTGCCCGTCCAGGCACCAGTGCAGACGGTCGAATCACAACAGAAAGCGTAACGCACGGTCGGGCGCATGAGAATCCCCGCACCCGTGCAGTTTCAGGTTGCACACAGAAATGCCGGGCTCACGAGAGCCCGGCATTTCTTTATCGCTTGAATATAAGGGAATATGTCCGGACGAAGCCGCCCAGGAAACGCTGACAGGTCTCAGCGACCGTCCGGCGTACGCAGGCCGTACCACTTGTCCTTCACTGCCTGATAATGTTCCTCGGGCCGGTATTCGCTGACCTGAAGACCAAGCCGGCTGGCGGAAAGCCGTCCGGTCGCCGAAAGGATGGCATAGCTGGCAACCACGATGTCGCGCTCCGCGCTCACCTGGTTGATCTTCGCGTCGATAACGTCCGCCTGCGCATTCAGGACATCGAGGGTTGTGCGCTGTCCCACATTGCGCTCTTCGATCACGCCATTGAGCGCCAGCTGCGCAGCCTGCACCAGTTCGCGGTTGGCAGAAAGCGATTCACGCGCCGCCTGATACTGGCTCCAGGCCGAAACAACAGCCGCACGAACCTGATCGCGGCTGACATCGAGATTGATGCGCGCCTGACCGAGCGATTCCTTGTTCTTGCGCACCTGCGCCGAGGCCTGACCACCCTGGTAAATCGGCACGGTCAGGTTGAGCCCGATGCGTGCGCTATCGCGCGAACCATCGGCAGAAAGGCCGGGCGATGAGTCCTGGTAGCTGTGCGAAAGCCCGACAGAACCGGAGACCTGCGGCAGGAATGCGCCTTCCGAAGACTTCACGCGGAACGACGCCGTGTCGATCTGATGCTGGCGCGCCTTGATGACAGGATGGCCTGCAAGGCCGAGCGAAAGCGCGCTGTCGAGGTTCTGGGGAAGCAGCTTCGTCAGCGGCTGGGCCGTCTTCAAATTCTTCGGGGCATCACCGATCAACTGGCGGTAGACGGCCGAACTCGACGTCACGGCGGCACGCGCCGCGCTGAGCTGCGCCAGGGCAGCCTGCCGGCGAGCCTGTGCCTGTGCGACATCAGTACGCGTTCCCTCGCCCACATCGAAGCGTGAGCGCGCCGAACGCACCTGCTCCTCGAGGAATTCAAGGTTTTGCGCCCGCAGCGCGGCGATCTGGCGATCGCGAATGACATCCATATAGGCGCTGGCCGCATTGAAAAGCGTATCGAGTTCCTGGTTTCTCAGGGCCTCGTTTGCCGCGCGAACCGACGCTTCTGCCGCCTGCACGTTGTTGCGCGTCTGGAAGCCGTCAAAGATTGGCTGCGTCAGCGAAATACCGAATTCACCGGTGCGGATATCGGTGCCGTCATTGTGGGTCAGCGCGAGCGAAGCAGTGCCCTGAACGCGCGGACGCATACCGGATTTGGCGATGGCGACATCTTCATCCGTCACCCGGACTCCGGCGCGTTCGGCGTTGAGCGTGGAATTGTTCTCGTAGGCTTTTGCCAAAGCGCCCAGAATGGTCTCGGCGGAAGCGACGACTGGCGTCGCAATCAACGCGGATGAGGCCACCAGAGGGATAAGGAAACGACGGTAAAAAGGCACGATCTGTCAACCTCGGACTGTTATCGGTAGCCGCGTCATACAGGACACCACCACCCCGACTTATGTGTTCCGGTCTTTCAACCGGCGTCCACGCCCGGGAGACGTCAATGACAGCCTGTCCCCCACCCCCAAATCAGGCGCTCTTTAAAAAGATGTTACATCAATCCCTTGATCAATTCCGTTGCAGGAAAGCAACAAGTCACCCCTCAAAAGACGAATACCGGCTCTTTTTGGAACCCAGGCAGCGGCCGAACCGCCAGATTGAAAGCGGGACGGCTGGAAACGATGCCGTCATCCTTCACAAAAAGATGCGCCTGGGCTGCATTCCCCTCGCCGATCACCGCGACAAGCCGTCCGCCATCGCGCAGCTGGTCGAGAAGGCTTTGCGGAACGCGGTCCACCGCCCCGCCAATGACAATCACATCGTAGGGCGCGTCGTCGGCATACCCGCCCTGCAACGCACCGCCGACGACGGCCACGTTGACACAGCCAAGCTCGTTGAGCGCTTCCGTCGCCATACCCGCAAGCCCTTCGTCGCTTTCAAGCGCAACGACGAAGCTTGCAAGGCGCGACAGAACCGCCGCCGAATAACCCGATCCCGACCCCACATCGAGAACGACGTCGCTCGATTGCACATCGGCAAGCTGGATCAGCTTGCCGAAGGCCGCGGGCTCCATCAGATAGCGGGCACCATTTCCCTCCGCTGCCGGGGCGATTTCAATGTCTTCGTCGATATAGGCGAGCGCCTTCTTTCGTCCCGGCACGAAGGCCTCGCGTGGAATCTCGCCCATCGCGTCCAGAAGCGGGTTGCTTGTCACATCGGACGTCCGCAACTGTCCTTCCACCATATTGGCGCGCTGCTGGGAGAAATCGATTGTCATGCGTCTGCTTCCCGAAGCCCGTTTTCGGACCGTTTGCGGGATGAGGTCCCCGCTTCGCCGAAAACAACGATTTGACCGGTTTGCTAGCGGCTGCGGTCGCCCCTGTCAATCGCTCTGCGGCAGGCAGGCGTGGACCACTGACACGTCGGGAAACCCCCTTCGCCCACACACGTCGAACATCAGCTCTCCCGACAGGGAGCACAGCTGCGCATGGCGGTCTAGCCAGGCAGTGGAACGAATTCCTCATCGTCTCCCCGCGGCAGATCAAACAGCCCCGCCCCCCAGTTTTCCCGGCGCCAGTCATCCTTGGCCGCTTCGATGCGCTCCTTGGAAGAAGCCACGAAATTCCACCATATGTATCGCGGCCCGCTCATTGTCGCACCGCCCAGAAGCATCAGCCGCGCGCCCTCCGCTCCAGCGCCCACGGTGATGGAATCACCAGGCCGGAACACCATCATCCGTCCCGCCTCAAAGATCTGACCGGCCACCGAGACCGCCCCCTCCGTCACGTAGATTCCCCGATCTTCATGATCATCGGGAAGCGGAAAGCGCGCGCCGGCTTCGAGCACGACATCAGCATAGAACATGTCTGTGTGGACCGTGGCCGGAGCCTTCTCGCCATAGGCGGTTCCCAGGATCAGCCGCAGGGTCACACCGTCATCGCCGATTTCGGGAAGCGTCTCTTTCTCATGATGTTCGAACGTGGGCTCGGCATCTTCCATCGCTTCCGGCAACGCCACCCAGGTCTGAATGCCGAACAGGCTGTGCGGCCCCTGCCGCGAGGCCGTGCTGGTCCGCTCCGAGTGAGAGACGCCCCGCCCCGCAACCATCCAGTTCAGCGCGCCGGGATGGATCACCTGATCCGAGCCAATGCTGTCACGATGGTGAAAATCTCCGCGAAAAAGATAGGTCACGGTCGCCAGCCCGATATGCGGATGAGGGCGGACGTCGATGCCCTGGCCGGTCAGAAACTCCGCCGGCCCCGCCTGATCGAAAAAGATGAACGGCCCCACCATCTGCCGCTTTGGCGCTGGCAAGGCTCGCCGCACCTCAAAGCCGCCAATGTCGCGGGCACGCGGAATGATCAGCGTTTCGATGGAGTCGGCCTCGGTATCATCCGGGCAGCCCGGTGTGAGAGCGGGATTCCAGCTCATGGCAACATCCTTTGCAGCAAACGCGGTTCTGCAAAAGACTATCACTGTGGTCGATGGTCGGAAATGCCGGCACGCATTGACAGTCCGTCACCGGCAAAGCTGCAGGACATCTTCAACGGCGCGGCATTTTGCCAGCCCGCTGCTCCACACGCCTTGCAGGATCAGAAGCCGCTCCATAGATACCCCTGTCCTGCCCCATACTGGAGACCCTATGGACACGCGCCTGCCACCGACAGTTCGTTCTGATCGTCTTGAACTACGACCATTCGTGCCATCCGACCGCCAAGCTTACGATGCCTATCACAGCCGTCCCGAGGTCTACAGGTTTCTCTATCAGCCGGTTCCGGACAAACACGCCCTGGCTGAACAGTTTGCAGCGTGTCTTCAATCACGGTTTGAGGAGGATGGAGATTCATTACGGCTGGCAGTGATCCGCCGCGAAGATTCCGCACTCCTCGGGGAGGTTCTGCTGAAAATGGCAAGCAAGGAAGCGCTTCAAGCGGAGATAGGCTATATCTTCAATCCCGATTTCTCAGGCGCAGGCTATGCCACCGAAGCCGTTCGAATGATGCTCGATATCGGTTTCAGCGAATACGGGTTCCATCGGATTTTTGCACGCCTCGATCCGCTGAACAAAGGATCGGTAGGGGTTGTCGAGAGGTTGCGCTTCCGTCGCGAAGCACTTCTTCTTCAAAACGACCGCTTCAACGGAGTGTGGGGCGATGAGTTCATTTACGCGCTCTTGAAGTCCGAATGGGAAAAAAGAGCAGTTTCTGCCAGCTCTTGAGCCTGATTGGCCGGGCTCTCGACAATCCGCGGCCAACGTTGGCGGCACCACATTTCAGGACCATTCAGGCGGGCTGGTGTGAGCGACGCACCGGCCCGCGGCGCCCGCAAAGAAACGCATCCTTCTGCCTACGCAGCAGGCCGAAAGCGATTGGCGAAGAGGCAGCGAATCACAGGGCCGTGCGAAAGGGCTGGAGTGCAGCTCACGCAAAAGCGCACAACCTCTTCAGATAAAAGTCTGAAATCATTTAAAAAAGAGAATTTGGAGGCCTCGCCCGGAATCGAACCGGGGTGCAAGGATTTGCAGTCCTCTGCGTAACCACTCCGCCACGAGGCCATGTCGCAAGCGACACGGGCTGTTCAATAGGTTGCAGCCAATTCCCCGTCAAGCGGGCAAATGTCATTGCCGTGAAATTATCCGGGGAGACCGCCCGATACGGGGACGACGAATGGATCACCGGTCACGCAGCCCCTGTTTTCCATCCTTGCGGCGGTTCCACCAGACCGCGACCTTGCGCCGCTGGCGCCGCACGGATGCGATGTCATAGGAGAGGATCAGCAATCCGAGTGGAATCATCCAGAACCCGAGCACGGGCAGAAACCCGAAGAATCCCAGGACGACGAGCAGGCACCCCCCTCCGATTCGCGCGAGCCGAGACCTGGGAATCGGAATCCGTTTTCCCATGAGGGAGACCGACGGACGCCCCTTCTCCTTCGCTTCGGAGTTCCTGTTTTGCTTCACCATATGCCGTTCCATCGCCCTCTACCGGCCCTCATACGCTGTCTGCCATCAATGCCGGACCCTCCATATGCGTTGCAAAGTTCACCGATGGGAGGGGCTGTTAGAAAAAAACGGCAAAAATCACATTTGGCGCTTTGCAAAGCTGAATTTGGTTTGCTATAGGCACGCTCACTCGCATGAGCACAGGCGTTCCCCGGTAGCTCAGTGGTAGAGCAACCGGCTGTTAACCGGTTGGTCGCTGGTTCGAATCCGGCCCGGGGAGCCACTTTTCTTTCGAAAGCCTTCAATCCCAAGGAAATCAAGGGTCCCAGCTTCCCTAGAGATACACCCCGCGATACACCGAGGGGTACAACGGGATGCTTATCGACGTGCAGTATCTACAGAAGCGCGGCAAGTCTGGGTGGCGATATAGGCGTAAGGTTCCAGCCGAACTACGCCCCATAATCGGCAAACGCGAATTTCTGATTCCCCTAGGCAACACCGAAGCGGAAGCCCTTCGAGCGCACCCAAAGGTGCATGCTGAGGTCGAACGACAACTTGTGGCAGCCAAAACCGGCGAAGCCCCGTCGGTCCTCCCCCTTATCAAGACCGAACAAGACGCCTACCAAGAAGCAAGACGCATCTTCAGGGAGAAGGGTCAGCCCATGCCGGAGTTCGCTGGATGGGAACCACCCAAGACCACGCTTGCAGATGCCAAGAAGCTTTTGGCCTGCTGCCGGTTTTTCGGACACGAGGTTAAGCTAACATAGCTCGCTCCTCGAACTCCACGGGGCTCAGATAGCCCAGTGTCGAGTGCCTGCGC